>NZ_JBCOMJ010000002.1:0-239329 GCF_040924225.1 Ruminococcus sp. RTP21484sp1_RTP21277st1_D2_RTP21277_210401
TCATTCATTTGAATGATGATTCGTTAAGAATTTTCGAGAATCGTATGTGTTTCACTGTTTAGTTATCAAGGTTGTTTGTCTGTCATCTCTTTGCGACAGCCTGTTTACTTTATCATATCTTTCAGATCTTGTCAAGCACTTTTTTCAAAAGTTTTTAAGATTTTCAAAATCCTGTCTAAAGCTGTTTGTTTCTGTCGTTCTGTTCAAGCGACTTGGTTACTTTATCATAAGTTCAGTCATTTGTCAACAGTTAATTCGAATTTTCTGAAAACTATTTTATTTTTCAGCATTTCAGAAGCAATTCCTTGCGACAGCTTGTTTACTATACCACTGCCGCAAGGAATCGTCAAGCACTTTTTACAAAAAAGTTTATATTTTTTTGTTCAAATTATTTGTCGAATCATGTCGAACTCTTTTTCTTGCATTTTAGCCCGCCATGAGCTATACTATAACAAAGCATTTCATTTCAGTAAGTCTATTTAATATCATCTCTGGTATCTTCGGCGCTCTGCCGCTTCAGAAATCTCATGCTTTTCCCATATAGCAGCAGGAAGGTTTCTGACCAAAATGTAGAGATTTACATTAAGAGGCCTTCCACCATCTTTATAAGGAGGTCTTCTATGAACAATGTATCTTTACCTGTAAACCGTATTTACAAGGATCGACTCTACAAGATGATTTTTAATGACAAATCAGAATTACTGAAACTTTACAATGCAATTAACGGAACTCATTATGATGATCCTGCAATGCTAACAATTACTACATTGGATAACGCAATCTACATGACAATGGAAAATGATCTTTCCTTTATTATTGATATGCGCCTGGCACTTTATGAACAACAGTCCACGGTAAATCCCAACCTGCCTTTACGCTTTCTCATGTACATAACAGATATTTATTCAGCCTATACGAAAGACATGAACATATATGGTTCCAAGAAAGTGCAGATTCCGCTGCCTTCCTTCGTAATCTTTTATAATGGTGTGAAGTCGCAGCCAGACAGGACAGAATTTCTTCTTTCAGAGTTATTTCATCCAACAACCGACCAACCAGCGTTGGAATTGAAAGCGGTTATGCTTAACATCAATAAGGGGCATAACCAGGAATTAATGAATGCCTGTCATACCCTTCGTGATTACTCCGAATATGTTGCTCGCATTCGTACCTATTCTGCTGAAATGCCACTGACTGACGCAGTTGAGAAGGCAATTACCGAATGTATCCATGAAAACATCCTGCGGGATTTTTTACTAAAGAACCGAGCGGAGGCGAAAGCTATGAGTATTTATGAATATGATGAAGAGAAAACCTTGCGTATGTTTCGGGAAGAGGGTTATGAAGACGGAGAACGGAATGGAAAAATCCAGGCAACTATTGAAATGTGTTTGGAATTTAACCTCTCTTCAGATGCCATTGTTCAAAAACTAATGACGAAATTTCAGTTTTCTGAAAACCAGGCACAGGAATATCTAGACAACTATATAGCTCAAAATTCTTAAACTAATTTTTTCTATGAATAATTGTAATTTCATAATATCCTTGCGCAAAACTGGCGGAGGATAAATACTTCCTTCATCTGGAAGCATCTCCCCCGCCGCCTTAATTCCTACAGAAATTCCTTCAGCTTCTCCACATTCTCCTCTTCGAATTCCTGCAGCCGTTCCATCAGTTTTTTGATGTCTTTCTCCACGTCATTTTCGTACTGATGAAGCTTTTTCACGGCTTCGGTAATTCCCATGCTGCTGCCCTGGATCAGCATTTTGGCGATGTGGGAGGTGGAGTCGTCGGCCATAGTCTGGAGGTTAACCATAAGGTAGGTGCGGATTTTTTCGAAGGTGCCAAGACCTTTTTCGTCATATCCGCTTCGATTCAGAATATCCCTGGCTTCATTATGAAACTTCCGATAGCCCTCAATCTGCTTTTCCAGATATGTCTGCAATTTTTCGTCTTCCGTGATCTCAAGCAGCTGCTCCAAGGTGTCTATACCCATCTGGGAATTCTGATACACATAGTTTAGAAATTCTACATCGGCATTCATAAGCGTGTCTCCTTTACTGTAAATCCATTTCTTTACATATGAAATAATAAAACTATCCTCTATGTCTATTGTAGAATTCCCGTTTTTGCCGTTATTATTCCAATACACGCCCATATTCTGCCCTTCTTTTCGTTAAATATAGTTTCCAAATCAGCCTCATAGCCTGCTTACTCCATTTTATTACTTTGATATAAAATTTCATTCAAACCATGCTTCCATGGGCAAAGAGGCCACGAATATTTGAGAGGCTGGACAGTATGGACAACAGAAGCAAATCATGCAAAGCTTCAATTTGCAACTACTCACTTTTACTCATACTTTACAATTTCCTTCTTCAGCCTCTTCATGATCCGTTTTTCCAGCCTGGAAATATAAGACTGTGAAATCCCCAGAAGGTCCGCCACTTCTTTCTGTGTTTTCTCCCTTCCCTCCTGCCTTCCAAGCCCGAACCGCAATTTGATAATCGTCTGTTCCCTTGGAGAAAGCTTGGAAATTGCTTTTCCCAGAAGCTTGATTTCCACCTCGTTCTCCAGCCTCTGGGAGATCACATCATCATCCGTTCCCAAAATATCGGAAAGCAAAAGCTCGTTTCCGTCCCAGTCCACATTCAGAGGCTCATCTATGGAAACCTCCATTTTCGTCTTACTGTTACGTCTGAGATACATAAGAATTTCGTTTTCAATACATCTGGATGCATACGTAGCCAGCTTAATATTTTTTACCGGGTTAAAAGTATTGATTGCCTTGATTAGCCCAATCGTACCAATGGAGATCAGATCCTCCACACTCACACCTGTATTATCAAACTTTTTGGCTATATAGACCACCAGCCTAAGATTGTGCTCGATCAAGGTAGACTTAGCTTCTTTCTCCTCTGGTGTACCCAGTTTTTCGAGGATCCTCGCTTCTCTTTGTGTTTCCAGTGGCGGCGGCAGAATATCACTTCCACCAATATAATAAACCTCTCCCTGTCTGCCGAGCAGGAATCTGGGCATTACCTGAAATGGATAATACGCTGCACTTGCTGATCTGTTCATGAATAAGTCCCCCTCCTAATGCAAAATTCTGGAATTCAACAGTACCTGGTACTCTTTTCCCAAAGCAGAGGGTTCCACGGCCAGCGCCAGCACCGGATTTGCCACATGAATCACCTCCCTGGGAGTGTGAATACAAAGGTCATCTAACACCACTGCCAACAGCACGCCTTCCTCCCCGATTGTCTTATAGGGCAAAAAGTGCGGATGCAAGTCAGCCGGCTCTGTACCTTCCAGCTCCCCTGGGTTCTCCTTAAGGTGTTTCAGCCTGTCTGCATTTTCCTGCGGAAGCAATGCTTCCAGAACCTCCGGTTTTATAATAAATACCTCCTTCTGGCTGATGGGGTCTACAAGAAAATTTCCTGTATCCCAAAGCCCGAAAAACGGTTGTACATTTCCCCGATAGGACAGGGTAACTGGATAAATATTTTTCCATCTGGCACGGAAAGAATCGCTAAGATAGATCAGTGCACTAAGTCCCATGTAGGCTCCTGCGGCAACAATCAAAAAACGTATGGGTGTCGCCTTTTTTACAGGTGCCGCTTCCATAAGACCTCCCATGAAAAAAGCCATCAGGTAAACAGTCACCAGTGCTTTTACCAGAAGTCCGTTTTTCTTAAGATCCAGTCCAAGAACCAGCATGCCCCAGGCACATCCTCCATGGAGCAGTACCTTTGCAGGAAAAATCATATCCGGCAGTACATATAAAATGAGGCAGGAAAACAGAGCGCCAACGGCTGCCGCCAGCAAAATCCTTCCACGATTTCTTTTTCGCAGGAAAAGCTTTCCTACAATGCAAAGAAGAACGTAATCCATTAAAAGATTCGTCAGAAAGACGATGTCTATGTATACGTCATAATACATAAAAAGCCCCCTGTGGCCTGTCGTCCGTTACCTTTTGCGGTAACGTCAATCCTTAACTTTGGTAAGTGAACCCATTATACGGTCACAGAGGGCGCAGATTTTGTCAAAAAGGGGCGGGAAATCCTAAGAATTTCTCGCCCCAAATCGACAGCATGATCTGCCATTTTTCGTTATTTTGTTCTAAATTAATTCTGTCAATATTATTTTCAATTAAAGCAATTCATTTTTCATGCTTCGTGCAAAATTAATTCTACTGCTTTAATTCGTCTTCTTCATTTTTCTCATGTAAAGCATCCAGAAGACTTCTCAGTTCTCCAATCGGAAACTGTCCCGGTGCAGATGCGGCGCCAACTGTTCCAAAGGTAATGCCAGAGCCGAAGTTCTCTCCGGAAATTCGGGTAATAGAACCAATACTTCCCATTGCCATGGATACCAAAGGCTTTTCGCACTCCTGTCTCATAACATTTGTTGCCTCCATAATTGCTGCCACGTCTTCGAAACCATGAGGCATTACCGCCATTTTCAAAATATCAGCGCCTGATTTTTCCATTTCGCGGAAGCGGTTTAAAAGAACCTCCTGACTGTCTGTTTTGTGGAAATCATGGGAAGAAGCGATCACTTTGACTCCTTCTTTTTGAAGCTCTGCCACCAGCTTTTTCTTCTCTTCCGAATTACTCATAACTTCCACATCAACCAGGTCTGCCTTTTTGCCTTTTGCAATATTTATATTGCAGGCAGCGTAATCCTCCAGAGAAATGGTAATATTTCCGCCTTCCTCACTTGTCCGGATTGTAAAAAGCAGTGGTGTTTCACCAAGAATTTCTGCCAACGCTTCAAGCACATTCTGGCAGGCTTCCGGATTCATCAGTTCTTCAAAGAAATCTGCACGCCATTCCACCAGATCTGCAGCTGCTTTTTTGGCATCCTCTGCTTCCTGGCAGATTTTTTCTCTGGTGGTTCCAGTAAGAGGAACGCAGATTTTCGGGATTCCTGCTCCAATGGTCAGGTTCTTTATCTGAATAGGTTTTGTCATTTCTTGACATCTCCTTTCTCATAGAATAATATATACTTAGTAACGCTTTAATGATTTCCAGTTTTAAACTAAATGAAAGTTCATATTCCAATATCTTAAGGCTGTTCATACTAGAGCGTGTTTGAAAAAGGCTTTCTGCAAGATGTGCGTCACAATTTGTGGGAGATTTCGCTCGGATGAGGGCGCCGTAGCGGGCTACGGCAACCGAATTCGGGTGAAATATACCGCAAAGTGGGGCGTGCAGATTGCGGGAATGATTTTTCAAACACGCTCTACCCCGGATCAGTCACTGCTATTGCCTTGGACTTTCAAAATAATAGAAACTTCAGGAGGTACCTTATGATCCCAATTACCGGTCACACACAGCTTACCGCACTTCTTGGAAGTCCGGTGGCACACAGTATTTCACCACTTATGCACAATGAAGCATTCCATCTTCTTGATCTTGATTACACTTATCTTTGCTTCAATGTAAACGAGGAAAATCTGGAAACTGCTGTCATGGGACTGAAAACTTGCGGAATCCGTGGCTTCAACCTTACCATGCCAAACAAAAACAAGATCGTGGAGCTTCTGGACGAGCTTTCCCCTGCTGCCCGACTGATCGGCGCTGTGAACACCGTAGTCAATGACAATGGACGCCTTACCGGCTATAACACTGACGGTGTAGGATACATGCAGGCTGTCAGAGATGCAGGATATGATGTGATCGGAAAAACCATCACCATCATGGGGGCCGGTGGTGCAGCTACTGCCATCTGTGCACAGGCTGCCCTTGACGGGGTAAAAAAAATCCATATTTTTGCCCGTGAGACCAGTCGTTTCTGGAACCGCACACAGAAGCTGGTGGAAAATATCAACGCCACTCTTCCCTGCCAGGCCATTCTTCACGAAAACAAGGATAAAGAAGAACTGGCACAGGCTATCTCCGAGAGTGCGCTTCTTCTCAATGCCACCTCAGTGGGGATGGCTCCTGATACAGAAGGGTCCATTATTGAAGATACCAGTCTTTATCATCCGGATCTGATCGTGTCAGATGTGATCTACAATCCCCGTGAGACACGATTCTTGCGCGAAGCAAGAGAGGCTGGTTGCCGCACCTTCAACGGTATGTATATGCTGCTTTACCAGGGGGCTGAAGCGTTCCGTCTGTGGACAGGAAAAGAAATGCCAGTGGAGGAAATTAAGGCGAAATACTTTTCCGAATAATGCATTCATCTGCTATAATTCACAAGATTATATATTTTTTCACCTAATCCAGCTATATTTTATAACAATGTTAATATTTTCAAGAAAGGCGCCGCATCTCACAGCAGCGCCTTTCTTTTATATGGAAATCACGTTCCTATTTATTCACTTAAAACTTTTCGGAAAATCCGGCTTATTTCTGCTCTTCCTGAACCTCTACCTTACGATTCTCTCTGCTCTTGATCTCAGCTTTGATAGAAGTAATGAATTCTCCAAGATCCTTCGCACCTTCATCTCCCAGGAAACGGCTTCTTACAGAAACTTTGCCCTCTTCCTCTTCTTTGGCACCAACAACCAGCATATAAGGAATCTTCTGAAGTCTTGCCTCACGGATCTTGTAACCGATTTTCTCAGCACGGGTATCAATTTCGACACGAATACCAGACTCTTTCAGCTCGTTTACAACCTTTTCTGCATAATCCATATATTTATCAGAAATCGGAAGCACTTTCACCTGTACAGGAGCAAGCCATGTTGGGAATGCACCTGCAAAATGCTCGATCAAAATACCGATAAAACGCTCGATGGATCCAAAAGCAACACGGTGGATCATGATCGGACGATGTTTCTCGCCGTCAGCACCAACATATTCACAATTAAAACGGAGCGGAAGCTGAAAATCAAGCTGGATAGTACCACACTGCCAGGTTCTTCCGATGGAGTCCTCAAGATGGAAGTCAATCTTCGGTCCGTAGAACGCTCCGTCTCCCTCATTTACTACATAATTAAGCCCGAGGTCGTCAAGAGCTCCGCGAAGAGCGTCTGTAGCCATCTCCCAGTCCTCATCACTTCCCATGGAATCTTCCGGACGTGTGGAAAGCTCTACGTGATATTTGAAACCAAACAGCTGATATACCTCGTCAATCAGTTTTGCAACCCCTTTGATCTCCTCACGGATCTGCTCCGGCATCATAAAGATATGGGCATCATCCTGTGTAAAGCAGCGTACACGCATAAGTCCGTGAAGCTGTCCGGATTTTTCATGACGATGTACCAGACCAAGCTCACCCATACGAAGCGGCAGATCACGGTAAGAACGTGGTTCTGACTGGTATACAAGAATACCTCCCGGACAGTTCATTGGCTTGATTGCAAAATCCTGATCGTCAATTACAGTTGTATACATATTTTCTTTGTAATGATCCCAGTGTCCGGATGTCTCCCAAAGATGACGTGCCAGCATGATCGGTGTGGAAATCTCAACATATCCTGCTTTCTGATGGATTTCTCTCCAGTAATCAAGAAGAGTATTCTTCAGAACCATTCCCTTAGGAAGGAAGAACGGGAATCCAGGACCTTCGTCGCTCATCATGAACAGACCAAGCTCTTTACCAAGCTTTCTGTGGTCACGTTTCTTCGCCTCTTCCATACGGGTAATATATTCTTCCAGATCTGCTTTCTTTGTGAAAGAAGTTCCGTAGATTCTGGTAAGCATTTTATTCTTCTCGCTTCCTCTCCAGTAAGCACCTGCAATGCTGGTAAGCTTAAATGCTTTTACCGGTTTGGTTGTCATAAGGTGAGGTCCTGCACAAAGGTCAACAAACTCACCCTGCTGATAAAAGCTGATCTCAGCATCTTCTGGAAGATCTTCGATAAGCTCCACTTTATATGGCTCATTTTTCTCTTTGAAGAATGCGATCGCTTCTTCTCTGGATTTGGTAAAACGGGTAATCGGAAGTGCTTCCTTTACCACTTTCTTCATCTCAACTTCGATCTTTGCAAGATCCTCTGTAGTGATCGGGTTCTCGCTGTCAATATCATAATAAAATCCGTCTGCAATAGATGGTCCGATTGCAAGCTTTACATCCGGGTACAGTCTCTTGATTGCCTGTGCCATAATGTGGGATGTGGTGTGACGGAAAGCGCCTTTTCCACCCTCATCCTCAAATGTCAGGATGCTTAACTCGCAGTCCTTGTCAACTACATGTCTAAGGTCAACAACTTCTCCGTCAACCTCTCCTGCACATGCAACTCTTGCAAGGCCTTCGCTGATATCAGCCGCAATGTCGATAACGGATTTTGCTTCTGCGTATTCTTTTTTAGAACCGTCTTTTAATGTGATAATCATGATTCGTGTCTCCTTTTCTTTTTCTGAAACTGTATCCGGCAGGAAACTGTCTGATACGAAAAACGTATGGTAACGTTTGACTGAGCACTGAAAATCAAACATTTTCTGTACTCCCATGCAGGGACGAGACGAGCTGCAGTCTCCAAGGTCACACACAAACGTGGACTTTAACTCATTGCTCGTGAAAAACAAAAGCCCCTTACAATGCTCTCACACTGTAAGGGACGAATATACTCGCGGTTCCACCCTGCTTGCCATAGCATACGTATCTGTAAACCAGGCCACTTATTTGATGGTAACGGAATCACCGGACCGGATTAGGGCCACTCGGAGGTAGTTTTCAACTGTTTCCTGATAAGGCATTTCCAGCCGCCTGCCTCTCTCTGAAACATTCCACAGTTTACTCTTCTCGTCAACGTGTTTTCTTATCACTGTGTCCCATTATAGCCTTGGGTTTTGGGTTTGTCAATAATCTGCAAAATAAAGATGATAAAAAATTAGATATTTCCCCGAAGTTTTTCTTTTACAAGTGCTGCTACTTCCCGCACCACATAATGCACCTGCATAATAGGATCTGATACCGCCGCAATTCCATAAGGATGTTTATATCCCTGCTTTTCCGCCAATTTTACTGCCCGGTACACGTGAAAATTATTTGACAATATTCCCGTATTTTTCTTACTGCACCCGGTAAGCTCATCGGAAAATTTCAGATTTTCTTTCGTGCTTGTAGACTTCTCTTCCAACACCAGCCGCTCCTGTGAAATACCATGCGCTGTCAGATAATTCTCCATACATTTTGCTTCCGTAATATCCTCCCCCAAGCCCTGTCCGCCGGAAAGGATCAGCGTGGTATCTTCATTCTCCCTGGCATATTTCAGTGCCGCCTTCAGACGAAGCTCCAAAGCCTTGGATGGTACATCGCCTTTTACATGAGCACCTAACACAACTACATAATCCAGGTTCTTTTTCCCGGAAGACTTCATTCCGGAAATTACACGGCTGCAGATAAATCCAAAACAGACAATTCCGATCAGCACAGCCACCATGATCACAGTTCCCAGCCATCCAGGGAAAATTCCCGGATGATTTCTGCCATAGCGGATCAGTACTGCGCCGCCTTCCAGAACCGCTGTAAGCAGTACCCAGAACCAGGCAAAATCAGCTGTAATACCAGCATATACCACGATCAGCACATAATAAGCCAGGCTTAAAATCCCGGCGCAAAAACAAAATAAACTCAAATTCTCTTCTCTCTTTCTAAATTCAAATCCACTCTGCGTGTTTCACTCATTACTCGCACAAAGCAAACTGATTCATACTTGTAGAACTCATAAATCAACTAATTTTCCTATAAATATACACGAAACGGATTGCCTGGCAGCCATCCACCATTGCAATCCGTCCCACAGCCGGAATCCACCGGATCCCGGTCTATATTCACATTTTATTATTTGTTTCTACCGCAGCAGAATTTATATTTCTTTCCGCTTCCGCATGGACACGGATCGTTACGTCCGATCTTGTGTGCCTTAACAACAGTACCGGATTTCTTCTGCTCAAGATAAAGCTCTTTACGTTTCTCCGGGGTAAAGATCTTGTCCCACTGTGGAAGATTATAAAGCCAGTCAGCTTTAGCGTCTACCATGTTCTTGTAAAGAAGCTCTTTGTCAAAGCAAAGACTTACGGTAGTATTCTCATCCATAGTCTCGATCGGGTTCTGAACCTTAAGGCTGTCATTGATTCCATCAAGGAAACCAACCATGGTGAGCACTTCCTGATTATATTTCTCAGCCAGCTCTTTAACTGTACCAGTAACTACTTCGTCCGGATTCTCAAGAAGCTGTGCATAAATGTTCTTCTCAATGTTAAAATATTTTGCCCAGAACTGCTGAAGTTTATTACGATCTGCCTGCTGGTCATAGGCAATGGCACGCCACTGCTCTAAAATGGTCTTGTCGCTCATTTCTTATTCCTCTTTTCAACAAAATTTCGTAATTATGCCGTTTTACAGCTGAAATTTATTATACCATCTTTTACCGAAAAACACAAATCTTATTTTTTTTCCAAAATTTTCTTGCAGATTTTCCATAAAATTCATACTATTTTTCTGTAACATATGTATAAAAAGCCAGTGACAGGTTCATACTATGAGTGTTCAGTAAAATGAACCAACAAATTCATTGAACCCCCTTCAATGATGACGCATTACAAAAGATAAGCGAGATTAACTTATATCCTCCCCGAAACGCCCCGGCTTCTGAAGTACTAGCTGAAGCCGGGGCGTTAACTTTCCTGTTTTGCTGTTTTTTTCTATTTTACTCCAAGCTTCTCCAGTTCCTTTGCCGCCTGCTTCAGATTATGGAATTCAATGGCATGAATACCAAGCTTTCTTGCAGCCTCGCAGTTCTCCGGGCGGTCATCCAGGAAAACGCTCTCCTCCGGTTTTAAACCGAATCTGGAAAGAAGTGTCTCATAAATATCAGCCTCCGGTTTGATCTGCTGAACCTCACAGGAGAAAATCACACCATCCATATTTTTCAGAAAAGGCATTTTACCTGGTCTTGTCTGATCCAGCATGAATTGGCTGTAGTTTGACAGAATGTACAGATGATAGCCCTGGCTTTTCAGATAGCTGGTCCAGGTTTCGGCGTAATCCTTAATTCCAATTGTTTTTCCTGATTCTTCGATCACACGCTTTACATCCGCTTCGTACTCGGCCGGAAGTTCTGCGATAAACTGTTTCCGGTATTCTTCTTCAGGAAACAGGCCACGGTCACGCTCATTCCAGATCTGGCTCTTAAAAACCTTCTCAGCAATCAGCTTCTCTTCTTCTGCCGAAAAGTGGAACGCTTTCAGATAGCTTTCCCAATCATAGGAAACCAGAACCTGTCCCACATCAAAAATTATGTTTTTCACTTCGCCTGCGACCTCCTTTTCCTCTTTCTTCAAAAGTTTATAAACCATAAGAAATACATAAGCCAGCACTGGCACCAGAATTACAGTACCTACTGCTGCCTTAAAATTACCCTGGGCATTCTCACCGCTTCCAAATGCAAAAATCATGGGAAGACAGCACACTGCCAGTAAAACTGCCACTCCAAGAATGGCAGCTGCACGTTTAAAATTTTTCATTCTTTGTTCCTTTATAAAATTCGTTTTCTTTTTATCATCTAGTACATCGAAAATTAAGTTTCTGCTATATTGGCGCAAGATGATTTCTTCATATGCAAGGCGGAGGAAAGAGGCGTAGCGGTGGCTACAGCGACCGACGACAACGCAGCAGATGAAAAATCAGACAAGTCAATAGGGCAGTTACTTAATATTCGATGTACTAGATACAACTTACGCCGGAGAGAACCTCCGGCGCAGTCACATTTCAATTACCGATCACTCTGTAACCAGTAATGTATTCTTACTCACAAGCGTCTGATACGCAGCCTCTTTTTTCCCAATTATTTATTTCTGTAAATAATATCGTTTCTTCCTGGTCCGTTGGAAACCATGGTGATCGGGTATCCGATCTTCTCCTCGATGAATTCGATGTATTTTCTGCAATTCTCCGGAAGATCCTCATAGTTCTTTATTCCACGGATATCGCATTTCCATCCTGGAAGCTTCTCGATCACCGGTTTTGCTTTCTCAAGTCTGGCTGTGGTCGGGAAGTCTGTGGTAATCTCTCCGTCGATATCGTAAGCAACACAAACCGGGATCTCATCCAGATAGCCAAGTACGTCAAGTACTGTAAATGCCACATCTGTAGCACCCTGAAGACGGCAGCCGTATTTAGATGCAACACAGTCATACCATCCCATACGTCTCGGACGTCCAGTGGTAGCGCCGTATTCTCCGCCATCACCACCGCGTCTTCTAAGCTCGTCAGCCTCTTCTCCGAAAATCTCGGAAACAAATGCACCGGCAC
This sequence comes from Ruminococcus sp. RTP21484sp1_RTP21277st1_D2_RTP21277_210401, assembly GCF_040924225.1. Taxonomy (NCBI): domain Bacteria; kingdom Bacillati; phylum Bacillota; class Clostridia; order Eubacteriales; family Oscillospiraceae; genus Ruminococcus; species Ruminococcus sp. RTP21484sp1_RTP21277st1_D2_RTP21277_210401. The sequence continues at coordinate 12,214 of NZ_JBCOMJ010000002.1, forward strand.
CTACTGCGCTGGAATAAGCCTTGCTTACAACAACAATCTTCTGGATCTCATATGGAGGCACACCTGCTCCGATTGCACCATATGCTGCCAGTGTGGAAGAAGAGGTAACCATTGGGTAAATACCATGGTCAGGGTCTTTCAAAGTTCCAAGCTGTCCCTCAAGAAGGATCTCCTTGCCCTCTTTCAGTGCATTATTCAGATACAAGGAAACGTCGCATACATATGGTGCAACCATTTTCTTGTATTCCATCAGCTCTGCAAAAAGCTCATCAACGTTCAGAAGCGGTTTGTGGTATAAGTGCTCAAGAAGAACGTTCTTAGTTTCACAAACGCTTGCCAATTTCTCCTTCAGGCGATCCTCGTCAAAAAGCTCATTTACCTGAAAACCGATTTTTGCATATTTGTCAGAATAGAAAGGTGCGATACCGGATTTAGTAGAACCGAAAGATTTGCCTCCCAGACGCTCTTCCTCATACTGGTCAAACAGAATGTGGTACGGCATAACCATCTGTGCTCTGTCAGAGATCAGAATCTTCGGTGCCGGAACACCTTTGCTTACAACCTCATTGTATTCTTTGAAAAATACAGGGATATTCAGTGCAACACCGTTGCCGATCACACTTGTGGTGTGTCCGTAAAATACACCTGACGGCAGAGTGTGAAGTGCGAATTTACCATAGTCGTTTACAATGGTATGTCCTGCATTTGCACCACCCTGGAATCTAACGATAATATCAGCTTTCTCAGCAAGCATGTCGGTAATTTTACCCTTACCTTCATCTCCCCAGTTTGCTCCAACTACTGCTTTGATCATAACTCAAATTCCTCCTGTGTCTGATCTGAATTTCATTAAAAAAGAAAACAACAACCTTTTATCATACATTAATCTCAGCTGTCATTCCAAGCATTTCCTTGTGGGAATCCAGAACCGGATTTACAACTTTTGCAATAAAGCTTTCGGTCTGCTCTTTGGCACGTCCCACATATTTCTTCGGATCCATGGTTTTCTGAAGCTCTTCCAGAGTCAGGTTAAATGCCGGATCGGCTGCGATCAGCTCAAGAAGGTTGTTGTCCTTACCTTCTACCTTAACATTCCTGCCTGCTTCCATGGAAAGCTCACGGATGCGCTCATGAAGCTCCTGACGGTCTCCACCTGCTTTTACTGCGTCCATCATAATGTTCTCAGTTGCCATAAATGGCAGCTCAGCCATCATGTGTTTCTCGATAACCTTCGGATAAACCACAAGGCCATCTACAACATTCAGGCACAGATCCAGGATTCCGTCAATTGCAAGGAAGCCTTCCGGTACGGAAAGACGCTTGTTGGCGGAGTCATCCAGGGTTCTCTCAAACCACTGGGTAGCAGAGGTGATGGCTGGATTTAGGGCATCTACCATCACATATCTGGAAAGGGAAGCAATACGCTCACTTCTCATCGGGTTTCTCTTATAAGCCATAGCGGAAGATCCGATCTGGGATTTCTCAAATGGCTCCTCTACTTCTTTCAGATGCTGAAGAAGACGGATATCGTTTGACATCTTGTGTGCACTTGCTGCAATTCCTGCCAGAACATTGACAACACGGGTATCAACTTTACGGGAATAGGTCTGTCCGGATACCGGATAGCATTCCTTGAATCCCATCTTGGCAGCGATCATCGGATCGATCTTGTCGATCGTCTCCTGGTCTCCTTCAAACAGTTCCAGAAAGCTTGCCTGTGTACCTGTAGTACCTTTAGAACCAAGAAGCTTAATGGTGCCAAGAACATATTCCAGATCTTCAAGATCCATCATGAATTCCTGTGTCCACAGTGTGGCACGCTTTCCAACGGTAGTTGGCTGTGCAGGCTGGAAATGGGTAAATGCAAGTGTAGGCTGATCTTTATATTTGTCAGCGAACTTGGAAAGCTCTGCAATTACGTTTACCAGTTTCTTCTGAACCAGTTTCAGAGCTTCTGTCATAACAATAATGTCTGTATTATCTCCTACATAACAGGATGTTGCTCCCAGGTGGATGATTCCCTTTGCTTTCGGGCACTGCACACCGTAAGCATATACATGGGACATAACATCGTGACGCACTTCTTTCTCACGGGCCTTGGCAACATCATAGTTGATATCGTCTGCATGAGCTTTCAGTTCATCAATCTGTTCCTGGGTGATGTTCAGTCCAAGCTCCTTCTCAGTCTCTGCCAGAGCGATCCAGAGTCTTCTCCAGGTGCGGAATTTCATATCCTGTGAAAAAATGTACTGCATTTCCTTGCTGGCATAACGCTCAGACAAAGGGCTTGTATATCTGTCTGTACTCATTCTTTCTCTCCTGTTTCTAAGTAAGTTTTTATCATTCACTTTGCGGATCAACTGTTTTTTTCCACATACAAGGGGATTATATAACATCCAAAGATTTTAAGCAAGCCCCTGATGGAATTTCCCAAGGAATTCCTTCATTCTTACATGTTCTGATGAAAATACCTCTTCCGGGGTACCTTCCACTGCGATCAGACCGTCATCCATAAAGATAATCCGGTCGGAGATGTCACGGGCAAAGCTCATCTCGTGGGTAACAATCACCATGGTGATATGCTCGGCTGCCAGGTCTTTGATTACTTTCAAGATTTCGCCAGTGAGCTCCGGATCCAAAGCAGATGTGGGCTCATCGAAGAAAAGAATATCCGGGTTCATGCAAAGGGCTCTGGCGATGGAAACTCGCTGCTGCTGTCCGCCGGAAAGCTGGTAGGGATAATAATTTTCCTTATCCGAAAGCCCCATTTTCTTAAGAAGCTCCCTTGCCTGCGCATAAACCTCTTTTTTATCTCTCTTTTGTACCTTAATTGGAGCGTCTGTAATATTTTTAATCACAGAAAAATGGGGAAAAAGGTTAAAATTCTGGAAAACCAATCCGATTTTTCCGTTTTTGATGATTTCGCCGCCGTCTGGGGTCTCCAGACCAGTGGCACAGCGAAGCAATGTAGACTTACCCGAACCGGATGGACCAATAATACTAAGGACCTCGCCCTTGTCTACTTCCAGGGAAATGTCACGGAGAACATCCAGGGCTCCGAAACTTTTCTTTATGTGTTTCATTTCAAATAATTTCATATAGTGACTCCTTCTGGTTACCCGCACACAGTTTTACAATGTATATTCACTGCAGGTTGATGATAAATTATTAGCGGTAATAGTTCAGTTTTTTCTCTACTTTATCCATGATCACTGCTACCAGCAGGTTAAATACATAATAAAATACAGCCGCTACCACAAACGGCACCATCGTGGTCTGAGAGCTGGCAATCTGTTTCGCCAAAGTGAACATTTCAGCTACCGCTACAACAAACGCCAATGAAGTATCCTTTACCAGAGTGATTACTTCGTTGGTAATAGATGGCAAAATCCGTTTAAATACCTGGGGAAGAATGATGCGGAAGAAGGTCTGTGCTTTGGAGTAGCCAAGGATTCTGGCTGCTTCATACTGACCTACTGGCATGGATTCAATTCCACCACGGTAGATTTCTGCAAAATAAGCGGCATAATTAATTGCAAAAGCAATAAATACAGCGATCAGGCTGTAACCCATGGAAATTCGGATTCCAAAAATAAAATATGGTCCGAAATATACTACCATCAGCTGCAGCATAAGAGGTGTTCCGCGCATAATGGAGATATAAGCAGAAACGATCCATCTGATTATCTTTATTTTGGACATTTTACCCCAGCAGACCAGAAGGCCAAGTGGCAGGGAAAATATAAGGGTTACAAAGAAAATTTCCGTAGTTACGGTCATTCCCTTTGCAAGCTGGCTTAACATTACACTAAAACTCATAGTTACTGTGTTCCTCCTGTTGATACTTGTGTTCTAAGGGATCGCATTTCACGTTTCATTTCATTCTATAATTCACATTCTGCGAATCAAGCTCCTTCTTTTGGAGCAGACCCCTTCTCGCTAAGAAAAGAGGGTGCGCCAGGTACCCTCTTTTTTACATATATTCTTGTTTATATTCTATGTGAATTATTCAGCCTCATCCTCAGCAGCCTCAGCTGTCTCATCAGAATCTGCATTTTCTTCTGCCGCATCTGTGCTCTCTTCTGTCTTATCAGCTGCTTCCTCATCTCCCAGGCAAAGCATGTCAGCTACACCATACTGCTCAGCCAGTTTATCAATCTCGCCCTCATCATACAGCTTCATAACCTCAGCCCATACGGTATCACGAAGCTCCTCGTTTCCTTTGGCAAAGCCAATACCGTACTGTTCGCTCTGAATCGGCTCGTCAAGGATCTTATATTTACCCTCTTCTCTCTGAGCCAGCTGATATTTAGCAACTCCGATATCAACAGCAACAGCATCAGCTGCGCCAGAATCAATATTCATAAATGTGGTATTGTAATCCGGATTCTCTGTAAGGGATGCAAAACTGTCTGTCAGTTCTTTGTTATCCTCGCTGTTCAAAGCATCAAGTGCTGCAGATGCAGCCTGTACTACAACATTCTTCCCTGCCAGATCTGCCAGTGTCTCAATTCCGGAATCGGAAGCGACTACCATAACCTGCTCGTTATTCAGATATGGATCAGACCATGTATAATCATCCTCACGTCCATTGATGGTAAAGCCATTCCAGATACAGTCAATATTTCCGGAATTCAGCTCCATATCCTTGGAATCCCAGTTAATCGGCTTCTTTACAAGCTCCCATCCAAGATTATCACATACCTTCTGCGCCACATCCAGGTCAAAACCAACATATTCGCCACTTTCATCCATATAACCAAAAGGCGGATACTCTGCATCAAATCCAACAGTCAGTGTCTTACTGTCGGCATCTGCATAAACCGTTACACTAGAGCAGATACCTGCTGCCATCAAGGCACTCATCATAATCGCCAGAATTCTTTTTTTCATAATATCTATCCTCCTGAAATCTAATTCTCATTATTTTAGTGCGTTTTCACTCTACCATATTAAAGCATGGTTGTATGGTAGCATACGAAAGTAATTCTGTCAATATAGTTTTTTAGAAAAAGCACAGGTTCATCACGAACCTGTGCTCCTATGATACTCTCCAGTCAGCTTCTCCAGCATTTCATCCGCCTTCCCTGGTCTTATGCTGACCTCCTTTTTCTGCGCAAACTCATCCAATGCCTTTTTTAAAGTATCCTTCACTTCCTCCGATACATTCAGCTGTTTCAGCCTGTTCTCATACTCCTGCGGCTTCTTCACGCTACGATAAGCAAGCAGATAGCAAACCAGCTCCTTAGGATCGCTCTGGGTAAGGAACGCCTCCCAGAAACACTCCATTGCTTTCTCCATCTGAAAAAGATAGCTGTACGCACATCCAAGGTTATGCCACACACTCATGGTCAGTCCCGGTCTTATCTGCTCCAGCCCTTCTTTTTTCAGAAGCTGCTGATACACCTTGATGGCACTTACATACATCTTATTCGCTACCAGGGCATCCCCTTTTCTCTTTTTTCGAAGAAGAGGTGCCTCCTGATCCAGCTTGGCAAGCTTTACATTCAATGCCTTCAGCTCATCGTAAGTAAGATAATTGATCTCCTTAAATACCGGATAAAGCACATCCTCCGCACTGGCAAATTTACCAAGATGAGGACGTAGCTTGGCTGCCAGCCTTGGCAGATCCAGTTCCTCGCTGATCCAGATACAGAGATTTTCATTTATAACAGAAGAATCCACCAGATAAAGATTGTGGTACAGAAAGTAGCAAAGCTCCTCCAGTGAGTAAATATTGGTATTGATACTCTCCACAAAAAACGGCTTGTCCGCCTTTTTTGTCTGACATAAAATATAACCGCTCATTTCCAGCCTCCTTTACCACTCTACCAGTTCGTCCCAGACCTTGCCGCTGGAAGGGAACATTTCTCCAAATCCAAGATCTTTTACAACAACGCGGCATTTCTTCTGTGACACATATGCAAGGGCCAGAGACAGTCTTGTAGTCTTATTGGGACGCTCAGGAAGTCCGGGCAGTCCCATAATTACTTTCTTCTTGTGCTTCTCGCCGAAGGTTCCAACAACAAAAACGAGCTCTGTTATATCATCCAGGATCAGCTCACAGCCAGCTTTACACTCATACCAGTTCTTACCAGCCTCAATAAGCGGGTAATATGCCGGTGCACCCATCACCCGCATTTCCATTCCCACATCTTTCAGCACAAGAGCAGGACTCATATAACGGTACCCCTTCAGGATCTTATCCTCAAGGCGCTCCTTTCCAGCTGCACATGCACCTTTTGCAAAAAGGTTATTTCCATAATAAACCTTTCTTCGCTGCATGCAAAGGCTTCCAATGGATATTTTCGCCCAATCCGGGCTGAATCCATATCCTGTGATCTGAATGCTGGAAAAAAGACCGGTTCCAAGAGTCTCCTTAATAAAATCACGGAAAGCCTCATCTCTGGCTTCCACGGCCTTCTCTCCCTCTTCTTCAGGTGCTGTAAGAGATGGGAGGACCGTCTTCTTCGGCTCCTCAAGGCGTACCAGCACCGGCCTTGTGCTGCTGTCCATAGTCAGCTGCTGAAACTTCACTTCATCCTGGTGAAAAGAATACCAGCCGATACTCCGGTTCCAGGTCTCTCTTTTCTGGGTAAGGGAATAATAATAAAAGCTCTCTCCATGGTCTATCAGCATGTACTGATTCTTCGAAAAACCAATGGCCTGGCAGGCTTTTTCCATATTTTTCACCTGGGGGTCCTCAAGCTCAGGACTTGTGATCACCAGACATTTTGTGTTTTTTACAAGATCTGCAACTCCCAGAAATTTCAGCATACCCTCCAGAAAAACCTGAAGCAGCTCCCATGGCTCCACCTGTTCTCCCAAAATCTGCACACTGTCTTCTTTCTTACAGATTCCATACAGGTCATCTACCATCTGTCCCCCTTTTTCCCGGGCAAAATAAACTGCCTCAAGACCAATGGTGTACTCTTTATGCTCTCCGCGCCTGCAAATACAGGTAGGTGCTTCAAACTCCTGCGCACCAACCTTCATGGACACAGAGCAGGGCTCCTCCCCTTTCCGGTCATAATAGCAGATCTGGGAATAGTCTTTTCCAAAATCAATTCCTATGATCAAATCACGAATTTCGTTCATATATTCAGTCCTCTTCTGTAATGACAAACATTTCTTTTACATACTGTTCCTGGCGGAAATACTGCTTCAGTCCCTGTTTCACCTCATGATGCTTGTCCAGTTTCCGCGCAGACAAAATCTGATTAATCATCTGGTACTTGCTGAACGGTGTACCTTCCACCTTGCTCATTCCAAGTACCCGCTCCGGCGTTCTTTTGGTCTGTCCATTACATTCCTCTGAAAAATAATAATGCAAAGTTTCCCCGTAAAACATGGTAAACGGCTTGGTAAAAATACCCTCATATACATTCTTAAGAGGCTCTGTCTTATATTCCAGCGCACGTCCAAGTCCGGTATCCAAAGCATATACAAGGGTTACCTTCGCCTCCGGGCTGGTGTGATATTCCACACATGTTTTATCATCCATCTGATACAGGCTCAGAATTTCCGGTGGAAGTCTGTGGAAGAAAGAAAATACCATTTCTTTGTCCATGCACATTTTCAGAAGCTCTTTTTCTATGGAAAGAAGAGCCTCTTTTCTGCTCTTTTCCCTGGAAAGCTCTTTAAACAAAGCCAGATAGCAGACTTCATTTACCATCCATTTCTGCATATATGCATTCAACAGACAGTTTTTCACAAAAGGACTCATGGTGTATTCTTTTACAAAAATGCCATAGGAAACATGGGTCAGATATCCGCTTACGATCCACTCCCTTCCGGAATGGCGAATGTAGGATTCCAGAACATGCTCTCCCTCCTTGCGGTAATCCGTGGTAAACATAAGAAGCTGAAGGATTTTTTCCTCCAGATCATAGGTATCCATTTCAAATCCCACAGCACTTTTCCAGATGGAAAACATTTCATCCACAGGTCCAAAACGATATTTCATAAGATATGTGAGGATCACCTCATCATAAAATCCATTTCTGTAAACATCAGATGCCAAAGCCAGAAGTTCCTCATCTTCCAGCATGTCGCAGCGCACGATCATGCGGCTTACCAGTTTCAAAAGGCTTCGCATGTCCACGCCCTCATAGCCGAATTCCTCCACAATGGCCTGTGCCTGGGAAAAAAGACCGCGGCTTATAAGAACCACCAGAAGCTTCTGCCTGTCCACACGGGCGTATTCCTGGTAATCCATCTGCTTTAAATATTGATCCAGATCTTCGCCAAATACATGCTCTGCATAATAATCCAGAATCCTGCGACGTACCTTCTGCTTATACTCCATGCAAAAAGCATCGGATTTGACTAGTCTTTGAAAAATATCTAGATTATCTTTGTCCAGTTCATGGCTTTCGCAATAATGAAGAAGTACACCTGGCTCGTCCACGCCAAGGGCAAGAACTTTTCTCACTGCCCCATCCTCATCCATGGTCTTCTTCAAGCTGTAATCTACAGTAGCACTGTATCTGCGCTGCTTGTCATCCTGAAAAAGGATAGCAGCATCTTCTGTATAAATTCTTGGATAAGCTACGCCCTGAACACAGGTATAAGTCTCCTCTGATTCCATCTGACTGTGACGAACGATCACATAGCGGACTTTTTTATCATCAAAATAAAGGCGGTGGGTAAACATTTTCTGCGCAATGGAATCTGCCGCCTCTTTTGTGCGAGGCTCCATCAGAAACTCCTGATATAAGACAGCATAGCTCTCATTCATTTTGCCCTCAGCCAGTTTTTTCCTGGCGAAATCCCGCATACCTGACATATAGCGCTGGTATGCTGCCGGCTCTTTTTCCTTATTTGCAATAATGCAGGAATAAATAAATGCCCGCTTGGAATCTCCAAGGGAATCGCTGTTGTAAGTAAAATACATGAGAAGAGCCTTTGGAAGCTCAATCCGTCTGGAAGTGTCCATAGTCTCCACATAATACTCATAAAGTCTTGTAAGACGCAGCCCATGCTCCACTGCCAGGGAAAACCAGCGGAAATATTCGGTCTTTCTTGGGTTTCCCTTCATCACATATTTGCAGATGGCTTCCAGGGTATCCTCTGAAGAATACTGTTCATAGCCCTTTGCCAATGCCTGATAAATACTTTCGTTATAATCTTTCTCATACCCAGAAAGATATGCAAGACGCATTACCAGCTCCTCTGTAAGAAGGTTTCTTCTTGCCGCGAAGCGGAATACCTGTCCCCAGAAGCTGTTCAGCCTGTGAAGAAGAGTCATGTCCTTGCAGATGATCTTCCATGCTTCCAGATAGAGGAACGGACTCCTGCAGCCCTTGCCAAACTGCTCTTCCAGCACAAATAATGCCTTGGACGGAGTCTCCTTGTATGCAGGATCCAGCTTCAGCAGGATCCATAAAAGCGGAAAACTGTCACTTTTTTGCATGTAAAAATTGCGGATTCTGGACAGGGCGTGAACCTTGTCCTTATATAAACCGGTAAGCGTGCACAGATACAGATAAATTCCAGCAAACTCCAGATCATCTCTTGTATAGGATTTATCCTGATAGCTTTCCAGAAGAACTCTTGCTTCCTCATGATGGTTCTCCATGTAAAGAAGAAAGGCCTCATACATCTGGTATTCCGGATAATCACATCCGGACTGGTGAAGCTGGTTCAGAATATAGTGGCTGCTTGCACTCCAGGTGGAAAAATCCATCCAGCTGTTGACCCCTGGATTCTCCTTTCCCGCAAGACAACTTGCCACAGCAGTCTCATAGCACAAGTAGGCCAGACAGTCTTTTTGAAGATCCAGTTTACTCTTCTCCTGAGTCAGGCGGATATCTACATCCAATTTACCACTTGTGGATGCAACAATGGTATAAGTAATCTCCTGATAAGGGCTTTTTACTACAATTTTGCCAAACTGATTGCCTTGTCTTAATTTCTCCTTGTGCACCAGATATTCCACTTCATAATGGCTGCCAATAAAATCTTCGTCTGTTACCACCTTGCGGGGAACTTCCAGAAAATCTCCAACTGCTTCCACATCAAGGCGCAGATGTCCCCATCCGCTTCTCTGAATGTAAAAAGATTCTTTCAAAGAGTCTTTCAGTTCATAGTATTCTTTGCCCACCTCTCTGGCACTTATGGTTACTTTTTCCTTCTTGCCGGCGGCAATGAGAAATTCTTCCAGATGCTGATACGTCACCGGTTGTCTGGACAAACCATAATAAAGTGTCTGGATCTTCTGACCCTCATTTTCCAGAATTCTGGCGAAGCTGGCATCTTTAAAAATACGGAATGCCTCTTTAAAATCGTCCCGGGCAACTTTTACAAATTCATCCAGATTCCCTACCACACCTGAAAAGCTGCGTATTTCCTCTTTCTCGATCTCAATTTCAAAAGGAAGACGGGTCTCTCCAATATTTGTAGTAAAACACAGCCATCCCTTCAGATTTTCTCCTGGGGCAAGTCCTACCGTATCAATTCCAAGGGGGAGACGCACAGTAGTTCCTGAAATATGGTCCATTCCCGGTACCACCCGGCGGCTGGAGGAAGTAACATAACCGCGTATCTTCTGATTATCTTCTGTTCCAACGTACACTTCCCCTCTCTTCGTCTCCCCTGCTTTCATGGTCAGGGAAATCTTCTCCTTGGAAAAAAGGAGCTGGGGCTGTTCATATTCAAACTTTCCGTTTAAAAGCTGTTCGATCTTTTTTTTCAAAATCATTCACCTTACGTCTTTCGTGTTCTTGTTACTGTCCACAACCTTCACAGCAACACGCCTCTCAGAACATTGCCGTTGAACAGTAATCCTATTACTGCTGTCACTGCCTCTTTCGAACCAGAGCCTTTTTCAAACACGTTCCAGGCAGTTACTCTGACATTATTATAATGATTTTCACCCTTTATTTCAATGTAAAATATAAAAAGAATCCTGCCACGATTTTTTCCGCAGTAAAAAAAGGCAGCCAGGCACTTAAAGCCTGTATTTTTCATAGACTATATAGAAATCCCCTTTGAGGTAGCGATTTGAAGACATTTTTGAAACCTTTGACAATGGCCGAGGAGCAGTATTATCTTCAGCAGTACCAAAGGGGCGATATGGAAGCAAAAAATATTCTCATAGAACGTAACCTGCGGCTTGTTGCCCATGTAGTAAAAAAATATCAGGGAACAGATGTAGAACTGGACGATCTGATTTCCATTGGCACCATTGGATTAATGAAAGCCATCTCCACATTTGATTCCACAAAAGCAGCCCGGCTGTCCACATATGCTGGAAAGTGTATCAACAATGAACTGCTTATGTTATTCCGCTCCCGCAAGAAACATTCCCGGGAAATCTCGCTGTATGAACCCATTGGTACAGACAAAGAAGGCAATGAGATCAGTCTTCTGGATGTAATGGAAGGACCGGCAGTGGACGTTGTGGAAGAGTATTCCACCAGAGAAGATATCCGTCATGTACTGGATTCCATGAAGTCTGTACTGTCTTCCAAAGAATATGAGGTGATCTGCTGCCGTTTCGGTCTCTTTGGGCAAAAGGAACAGACGCAGCGGGAAATCGCCAGGCACCTTCACATCAGCCGCTCCTATGTATCCAGAATTGAAAAAAACGCCCTGCAAAAATTGCGGACGCTTTTTCCTGAAAACGGGTAAAACACGCTCTGCGAGTTTTACCTCTATGATTATTTGTTACTGTTCATTCCGTGACCAGTAACGATTATTTTTCTGAATTACTCTCAGACTTATGCTTCACTACGGCGGAGGATATCATAAACCTCTGCCTCACCGCCAAGATCTACAAACAGCTTCTGCTGCGGATGGGGAGCGCTTTCTACGGAATTGCCCTCCTCATCATAGATAGCTTTTACAGGAACCAGAAGATTGGTTCCATCCGGTTTCATGATCTCGATCATCTCTCCTACTGTAAACTTGTTTCTCTGTGTAATCTGCACATAGCCTCTCTCATCTACAGCTTCTGCAAATCCCAGATACGTATACCCCTTCTCATAGGTATTATTGTCATAGATCTGTGCTTCCTCGCTTGGTTTGCCATAAAAGAAGCCAGTTGTAAATTTACGGTAAGTGCAGCCTGCGATCTGCTCCTGATACCAGGACATGTTTGCCTGATATTTGGCCGGATCTTCCAGATAATCATCAATAGCCTTGCGGTAAGTACGTGCGACAGTTGCTACATAAAGAGCTGTCTTCATACGACCCTCGATCTTCAAACTGTCGATTCCGCTTGTGAGAATGTCATCCATGTGCTCGATCATGCAAAGATCCTTGGAATTGAAAATGTAAGTACCACGCTCATTCTCATAAACCGGCATATACTCTCCGGGTCTCGACTCTTCCACAATGGAATATTTCCAACGGCACGGATGTGTGCAGGATCCCTGATTGGCATCTCTTCCTACCAGGAAATTGCTGAGAAGACAGCGTCCGGAATAGGAAATACACATCGCTCCGTGAATGAAAGTCTCAATCTCCATATCATCTGGAATATTGGCACGGATCTGGCGAATCTCTTCTAAAGAAAGCTCACGGGCAGTTACCACACGCTTCGCTCCAAGCTTGTACCAAAAGCGATAGGTTTCGTAATTAGTGTTATTTGCCTGGGTACTGATATGACGCTCAATCTCCGGACAGATTTCCTTGGCATAGGTAAAAATACCAGGATCAGCGATGATCAAGGCGTCCGGTTTTAATTCCTTAAGCTCTTTCAAGTACTCTCTTACACCAGCCAGATCATAGTTATGCGCAAGAATATTCACTGTCACATAGACTTTTACACCATGCTCATGGGCAAATGCAATTCCCTGCGCCATCTCTTCTTTTGAAAAATTGCGGGCCTTGGCACGAAGCCCAAAAGCCTCTCCTCCGATATAAATAGCGTCTGCTCCGAAAACCGTGGCAATCTTCAGAACCTCAAGACTGCTTGCCGGAACTAATAATTCTGGTTTACGCATATGACTCCTCTTTCTTTACACTGATGGAGGCTCCGTCTCCTAACGGAAGGATGGAGGTCTCCAGCAGCGGATTGTGCTTCAGTTCATAGAGATACTGACGCATACGCTTATAAATGGTACGATTGCGTCTCTCTACAAGATAATGGGATTCGATAATGTCCCCTTCTTGAAGAACATTATCAGAAACAAGAACGCTGCCCTTATGCATTAATCGAAGCACATCCGGCAGCCAGTTCATATACTGCCCCTTGGCAGCATCCATAAAAATAAGATCATAAGTTCCAGTAAGTTCTTTCAGGATCTCTCCTGCATCCCCGGTAAGGAACTCTATCTGGGATTCCCGTCCTGCCTTCCTGAAATTCTCTCTGGCAATAGGGATCCTTTTTTCATAATTCTCAATTGTTGTTATTTTCAGATTCTCAGGTCCATATTCGCACATCAGCAGAGTGGAAAAACCTACTGCCGTTCCGACCTCCAGTATTTTCATCGGCCGGGTTGCTGCAAGAAACATTTTCAGAAAGCTCTGCATTTCCTTGCGGATAATGGGAACCCTTCCTGCAAGTGCTTCTTTTTCCAGTTCTTCCAGAAAAGGAGTATTCCCCATATCAAGAGAATTGATGTAAGTGCGCATTCTCTCCTCTACGATCACTGTCCGGACTCTCCTTCCCCTGCAGTTCCATCAGCTGCCTGAGTATCTGCTGTACCATCTGCACTCTGGGTATCAGCTGTATCAGTTCCTGCATCTGTAGTCTGAGTATCTGTCTGGGCCGCTGTATCAGCTGCTGTGGCACTATCCTGCGTAACACCAGTCTGCTCCTCATCACCAGCAAGAATACCCATAATACGTGTAGGAGTGTAAGCTGTACTTAACAGATAAGTTCCAGCCTGCATCTGTCCCTTATATGTAGAAAGTTTCTCCTGTGCAAAGAACACCAGACTGTCGTCGATCAGTCCCTTGCTTTTCAGGATCTTGGCTACATCATACGTGGATGAGCCTTCCGGAATCACAACTGTCACTTCCTGACCTGCTCCCGGGCTGACTGCCTGCTGGTTAAAAACATTGTAGCCAAACTGATAGGCCGACTTGCCAATCCAGAAAATCAGCACTGCAACACAGACGTAAAAAGCAGTACGAAAAATTCCACCAGCTACAAAAAGCCCTGCTTTTCCCACCTGATCTCTTGTATTACCCATGTTTCCTCCTTATAACTCAGGAATGTCCAGATCGATTCCCTCTGTAAGTGTCCTGCATATCTTCTGCATAAGTTTACAAAGAGCAAGCTCCGCATCAAGAAATGCATTTACAAGGGGATCTCTGCGCAGCTCCCTGGATTCTCTGTTGAGCTGCTCCGTTCCCCGGAACAGCTCATCTCTGTTTGCTTCATTCTGTAGTCTGAAATTGTTTCCTCTGAATGCATTCACACGGTCCATAAGCTCCGGGTTCTCCTTCAGAAGATCTCTGTATTTCTCAAATTCCTGATATTCCTCACTGTTCTGTACAGCTGCAAGAAGTGCATCTATACAGTCTTTTATCTCGTTCATCGCGCCTCTGCTTATGCCTCCATAATGATTGGAAGGATCATCGGACTTCTCTTGGTACGTTTCCATACGTAGTCGCTGAGTGCATCCTTCACTGCTGCCTTAATCTTACTCCAGTCTGTGATACCTTTATCCAGACATCCGTCAAGAGCCAGCTCCACCACTTCTCTTGCATGATCCATAAGGTCTTCTGACTCTCTTACATACACAAAACCTCTGGAAACAATATCCGGTCCTGCCAGTACCACATTGCTGTGTCTCTCTAATGTCATGACAACAATCATAATACCATCTTCGGAAAGATGCTGTCTGTCGCGAAGTACAATATTACCAACATCTCCGACTCCAAGACCGTCTACAAGAATTGCACCTGTGTGTACGGAACCAGTAACAGCCGCACTATTCTCATCAATCTCCAGAACATTTCCGGATTTCAGAATAAAAATATTGTCCTTGGAATATCCAAGTTCCTCTGCAACAAGCTTCTGGGCAGTCAGATGACGATATTCACCATGTACCGGAATTGCATATTTCGGCTTCACAAGGGAGTAGATCAGCTTAATCTCCTCCTGGCAGGCATGTCCGGATACATGTGCATCCTGGAAAATAACCTTTGCACCTTTCATGGAAAGCTCGTTGATAACCTTGGATACAGCCTTCTCATTACCTGGAATCGGATGAGAGCTGAAAATAATTGCATCATTAGGTTTAATGGTAATCTTCTTGTGGATATTAGCAGCCATACGGGAAAGAGCAGCCATGGACTCGCCCTGACTTCCTGTAGTGATCAGAACAAGCTGCTCATCCGGATAGTTCTTTACCTGGTCGATCTCGATCAGAGTCTGGTCAGGAACACGCAGATAGCCAAGTTCTGCGGCAGTGGTAATAACATTTACCATACTGCGGCCTTCTACTGCCACTTTACGTCCAAATCGGTATGCAGTATTGATGATCTGCTGTACACGGTCTACATTGGAAGCAAACGTTGCAATAATGATTCTTGCAGTCTTATATTCATTAAAAAGATTGTCAAAAACATGACCAACTGTACGCTCAGACATGGTAAAGCCCGGACGTTCCGCATTTGTAGAATCGCACATAAGGGCAAGAACGCCTTTCCGTCCGATTTCCGCAAATCTCTGCAGATCAATGGCATCCCCAAATACAGGGGTATAGTCCACCTTGAAGTCACCTGTGTGCACCACGATTCCCACAGGAGAATAAATAGCCAGTGCAGATGCATCCTGGATACTATGGTTCGTCTTAATAAATTCAATAGCAAAATCACCAAGATTGATCACCTGACCGTGTTTTACTTCTTTTAACTTGGTAGTCTTAGTCAGATTATGCTCTTTCAGCTTGTTGCTGATCAGCGCAAGAGTCAGTTTGGTGGAGTAGATCGGTGCATTTACTTCCTTCAGTACATATGGAAGCGCACCAATATGATCCTCATGACCATGGGTGATCACAAATCCTTTCACCTTGGAAATATTCTCTTTCAGGTAGGTAATATCCGGAATTACAAGATCGATTCCCGGCATGTCATCTTCCGGAAAAGCGAGTCCGCAATCTACTACTACTATACTATCTTCATACTCAAAAGCTGTAATATTCATTCCAATCTGCTCCAGACCACCAAGTGGAATGATCTTCAGCTTGGATCCACTGTTATTTTTGCGTGGTCGCTTTAAGGCAGGCTTGCCCTGACTGCGGAACTGAGGTTTATAATTTCCCTTGACCGGCTTATCCTGTCCTTGTTTCTGACCATCTTTTCCGTCCTTTTTCGGCTGTGCCTTATATCTGTAATTTTTATGTCTGAAATTTGGTTTTCTTGTTCCGTTTCCGACTGCCGGAGTCCTTTGTCCGTTGTTGTTCATTTCATTTTCCGTCTTCAATCAATCTATCCTCCATTTTGCGCACTTTATCCTCCAAACTCACGCTACCAGGATAAAGCGACTTTATTTTGTTTCGGCTGGTAACTGTTCAGTAACTTCACAATTACACGCTTCACGATGCACAAAAAAACATGCAAAGCATGATTTCGCATCACTGTTCACGATCTGCCCAGCAAATTATTACATTTCAAGATCTACGTCGTCCAACATCTGTTCAAATACTTTGGAAATTGCCATCAGTTCTTCATCATCTTCTACCATCTCATAGCTGGCTTCTTCGCTTCCCTCTTCTGAAACATCTTTCATAATATAGGCGTTCGCCTCGTCATCCTGTGAATCGGAAACCAGAAGATAAGTGATTCCTGCAACTGTAGTCTGTTCTTCCACAAAAAATTCTATAATCCCATCCTCGGATTGAAATTTAATTTTCTCCATTATTCTCATCCTTATTCATATTCATTCGGTCTAAGTATCCTTGTAAGATCAAAACCGCAGCCATCTGATCGAGAAACTGCTTCCTGTTCTCACGTCTGACACCGGTCTCCATTAAAGTACGCTCCGCTTCTGCCGTAGTCAGTCGTTCATCCCACATCACAACAGGCAGGCCAGTCCTCTTCTCCAGCTTTTCTTTAAACTCAAGAGATTTCACCGCCCGCTCGCCTACAGTATTATTCATGTTCTTCGGATATCCAAGTACAATACGCTCTACCTGATACTCCGAAATCAGTTCTTCAATCCGTGCCATCGTCTGGCGAAGCTTATTCTCCTGCTTGCGCCAGACAGTCTCCACACCCTGTGCGGTAAGTCCCAGTGGATCACTGACGGCAACGCCCACCGTCTTGGAACCGTAGTCTAATCCCATTAATCTCATAATCAGTATTCCCAGGATCTGTTCTTAATATACTCGGTCAGCAATTCCTCAACAAGTTCATCACGCTCAACCTTCATGATCATGCTTCTGGCACCCTTATGACTGGTGATATAAGTCGGATCACCGGACATAATATAGCCTACGATCTGATTCACAGGATTATAGCCTTTTTCTTCCATTGCGTTGTAAACCAGGTCCAGGATTTCTTTTACTTCAAGCTCCTGATCTGGTTTTGTTCTGAAATATTGTGTACTTCCCAGATTATTTTCTGCCATTTTTCTCACGTCCTTACGATTATTTCTTTTTTATTTTAATATAATTACGTGTAAATTACAATCCTAATTTTGCATTGCCTGTCATTTCCGCAATTGTGTGGTTACCGGTCACGACCTGCCCAGTAACCCGCTTCGCGATGCACAGAAATCATGCATTCGCATGATTTCGCGCTGAGATTCTCGGGTTTTCTGTGAACTTTGTTCACAAAAAACACCTCGCGGAACGTTACCAGTGAACAGTAATAATTATGTTACTGGTCACGCCCCTACAAAACCTGTACTTCTTCTCCCTGCAAAATATGTGGCTGCAAAGCTTCTTCCACTTTCACCGCCAGAATATCATTTACACCGTATTCCTCCGTTTTCAGCACCGCCACTTTCACATATTCTCTGGAATGTCCCAGATAATATGCTTTTCCATCAATCTCCACTTCCTCCTCCAGAAGTACCTCCAGAGTCTTTCCAAGAAGAGAAGTCTCATATTCTGCTGCACGCTTCTGGTGCAGCTCCAGCATTTTGTCACTTCTCACAGCTTTTTCTGCCTCTGTCAGCTGACCGGACATAGCCGCAGCCTTAGTTCCATGGCGACGGGAATATTTAAAAATATGGGTTTCATAAAAATGAATATCTTTCACAAAATCATAGGAAGCCTGAAAATCCTCTTCTGTTTCCATTGGAAAACCAACGATCACATCTGTTGTCAGCGCTGGATTTCCGAAATATTTGCGAAGAAGTTCACATCTTGCTTTATACTCCGCACTTCTATATCGTCTGTTCATTCTCTCAAGAGTCGTATCGCACCCACTCTGCAGGGAAAGATGAAAATGGGGGCAGACTTTTGGCATAGAAGACAACTCTTTTGCAAATTCTTCCGTAACGATTCCCGGTTCCAGGGAACCAAGGCGGATTCTCTGAATTCCTTCCACTTCATTTACTGCCTGAATAAGAGAAAGCAAGGTTTCTTTATTGTCCTCAGGAAAATCCACTCCATAGGAGCTGAGATGAATTCCTGTGAGCACCACTTCTTTGTAGCCGACTTTGGCCAGCTTGTGCACTTCATTTAAAATATTCTCTTTTTCCCTGCTTCGCACGCGGCCTCTTGCATAGGGAATGATACAATAGGTGCAAAACTGGTTGCAGCCATCCTGCACCTTAATATAAGCACGTACATGCTCAGCTGTGCGGCTGATTTCCAGTTCTTCATATTCCTTTGTCTGATTAATCTTAATAATATGAGCCTGACGCTGGTGTTCTTTTTCAAAATCAGTCAGAACTTCCACAATATTTTTCTTCTGGTTATTTCCAAGTACCAGATCCACTGCTTCGTCCTTTTCCAGTTTTCCCTCGTCAGTCTGTACATAACATCCTGTTGCTACTACCACCGCATCCGGGTTCATCTTTTTCGCCTTGTGAAGCATCTGACGGGACTTACGGTCTGCAATATTTGTTACCGTACAGGTATTTATTACGTAAACATCAGCACCTGGTTCAAAAGGTACGATTTCATACCCTGCCTGTTCCAGAAGCTGCTGCATAGCTTCCAGCTCATAAGAGTTTACTTTACATCCAAGATTGTGTAATGCAACCTTTTTTTTCATTCTTTCCTCCAAAACTAGTACCGTCCACACCATGCAGGATAACCCCTCCGCAATGCACTGAATTCATGTAAATACGTGATTTTGTGCCGCACTTCCCGGATTTTCAGTAAATTTCATTCACGAAAAGCATCTCGCGGAATATTATCAGTACACAGTAATGTTGTAAATTTTTTATACATTTTCACTAATTCTGCTGCCATTTTTTTTCTTTTTTCACCTTGACTTTTATCCTGCCTACAGGTAATATGAGTACTGTAAAGCAAACTACTAACAATCCAAGGGAGGTTATATCACAATGAAAACAGCAAAAATCTCACTTAACTCTATTGATAAAGTGAAAGCATTTGTAAACGAGATCAGCAAATTTGACTGCGACTTCGACCTGGTATCCGGAAGATATGTGATTGACGCTAAATCTATCATGGGTATCTTCAGCCTGGATTTATCCAAACCGATCGACCTCAATATCCATGCTGATGGAGCTGCTCTTGACAGCGTTATGGAAATCATCGACAAATATACAGTTGAATAATTAAATATTCGATTGTCAGAGGAACTGTTCACAGTTCCTCTTTTTGTTTTTTCGATGATTTCATGCAGTCTCTGAGTACTTTTCCACTTTTTTACTGGATTTCAATCACTTCTGCAGTGCTAAGTGCCGCTTCCATCAGTTCATCAATTTTCTCAGCCAGCTTCTCCTCCGACTTACGGATCACATTCAGATTCGGCTTTGTAACCGGATGCTTTGCGACGAAAATAGTACAGCAATCTTCATATGGAAGAACAGAAGTGTCATAAGTTCCAATCTCCCAGGAACGCTCTACAATTTCCTGTTTATCAAACCCAATCACCGGACGATATACCGGTAATGTGCACACTTCATTCGTTGCAGCAAGACTCTGCAGGGTCTGGCTTGCAACCTGTCCAATGCTCTCACCGGTAATAAGTCCAAGACAGTTATCCTTCTTTGCAAAATACTCTGCAATTCTCATCATATAACGGCGCATAATGATAGTAAGCTCATCATGTGGGCACTGATCGTAAATGTACAGCTGAATGTCTGTAAAGTTTACTACATGAAGTCTGATCGGTCCACTGTATTTTGCCACCAGCTTCGCCAGGTCCACAACCTTCTGTTTCGCACGCTCGCTGGTATACGGCGGAGCATGGAAATAAACGGCTTCAATCTTAACTCCTCGCTTTGCGATCATATATCCGGCCACCGGGCTGTCAATTCCGCCGGAAAGAAGCAGCATTGCCTTTCCATTGGTTCCAACCGGCATTCCGCCAGGTCCCTTGATGCTCTTGGAATATACATAAATTTTTTCACGGATCTCAACAGAAACGGTAAGTTCAGGCTGATGTACATCCACCTTTGCCTCCGGAAAAGCATCCAGAATGCTTTCACCGATTCTTGCACTTACTTCCATGGAATTTACCGGATAGGACTTCTTTGCACGTCTTGTATATACCTTGAAGGTGCCGTGATAATCCGGATGTACATTCTTCATGTACTCCACAACGTCAGAGCGCATCTGCTCAAATCCTTTGTCCTCGTAGATCACTACCGGACAGATATAAACAATACCGAATACTGTTTTTAATGCAGCTACAGCCTCCTCAAAATCGTATTCCTCCGGACAGAATACATAAACACGGCCCTGCTCCTTCACAACGCGGTAATCGCCCTCTATCTTAGAAAGAGCAATATTCATCTGCTTCACAAGGGCATCTTCAAACAGATATCGATTTTTACCCTTGATAGCTATTTCTGCGTATTTTATTAAAAATGCGTGAAATATCATTTGATTTCCTCCTGTTTCTTTATTTTATGCGGCTGCCGGACTTTCCCCGGCGCTGCATTTCATTCTTCTTTTCCTCACTGCATCAGTGTCTGGAATATCTCCGAAGCATAGGCAGTACCTGCCCGATCACTTCCAATGCATAATCCACTTCTTCAAATGTATTTTCCTCTGAAAAACTGAATCTCAGCGTACTTTCTCTTTGGGCTGCTTCCATTCCCATTGCACTTAAGGTTCCGGCAGCTTTTCTTTTGTGGCTGGAGCAGGCGCTTCCGGCTGAAACATAAATGCCTTTTTCTTCCAGAGTATGAAGCAGCACTTCGCTTCTCACGCCCAGAAAGCTGGCGCTTAAGATCTGAGGTGCACCTTCTCTTATCTCCATTCCGTTGAGACGAACATCAGGAAGTTTCAGAAAACCTTCTGCAAGGCGTTCCTTCAGCTGATACATATGCTCAATTTTCTTATCAAAATCCGTGTAGACCATCTTTGCAGCAACACCCAGTCCTGCAATTCCAGGTACATTATCTGTACCGGACCGCATACCGGCCTGCTGGCCGCCGCCTAAGATCTGAGGCTGAATCCTGGCTTTCTCATTGATATATAAAAATCCTACACCTTTAGGCCCGTGAATCTTATGGCTGCTCACAGAGAGCATATCAATTCCTGCCTTTTTGGGATAAATACGGTATTTTCCAAATGCCTGGATCGCATCTACATGATACAGAGCCTTCGGGCTTTTCTCATGAACCAGTTTTGCAATCTCTTCCACTGGCATCACAGCACCAACCTCATTGTTTACATACATAGTAGATACCAGAATCGTATCCGGGCGCAAAGCTTTCTCTAACGCCTCCAGCTGAACCACACCCCTGTGATCTACAGGAACTATCGTCACCTCATATCCCATCTGTTCCAGGCGCTCTGCGGGCTGTCCTACAGCTGCATGCTCCACTGAAGTGGTGATAATATGGTTTCCGCTTCTTTTATTTGCATCCGCTCCGCCAAACAAGGCCAGATTATTTGACTCTGTTCCGCCAGAGGTGAAAATGATTTCTTTTTCATTTACCTTGAGAATTTTGGCAAGTATCTGTGCAGCTTCACGGACATACTTTTCCGCTTCCACACCTTTTAAATGCATGGCAGAAGGATTTCCAAAATCCTCTGTCATTGTTTTTACTACAATCTCTGCCACCTCAGGATAACATCTTGTGGTAGCAGAGTTATCAAAATATGCTTCCATTTCTTACTTTTCCTCTTTTTTTCCAGAGCATGTTAAAAAAAGGCTTTCTGCAAGATGTGCGTCACAATTTGCGGAAGCCTTTACCCGGATAAGGGCGCAGCAGCGAGCTGCGGCAGCCGAATTCGGGTGAAATATACCGCAAAGTGGGGCGTGCAGATTGCTGAAATGATTTTTCAAACAGGCTCTGGCACATCTTGCAGATTGCTAAAATATTTTTAAACAGACTCAAGCGTATACATCAGAATAGACAGCATGGTCATACCTGCTGTCTCTGTGCGCAGGATTCTTTTTCCCAGGGTCACCGGTTTCCCACCGGCTTCCATGGCATCTCTCACTTCTTCCTCCTCAAAACCGCCTTCCGGGCCAATAAAAATCCCCACAGATTGTCCAGGCTGAATTGCCGCCAGGATTTCCCGGGTCTCTTTCATACCTTGGGCAAGCTCATAAGGAATCAGAACCACATCCAGTCCTTTTGCAAAGGCAAGTGCTTCTTTCCAGTTCATTACATTTTTCACTTCCGGGATTAGCATACGCTTAGACTGCTTAGCTGCGCTCTCGGAAATCTGCTGCCATCTGGTAACCTTCTTCTGCGCTTTCTTTGCGTCCAGCTTCACCACACATCTCCTTGTTTCAACTGGAACAACAGCGTAAGCGCCAAGCTCCACAGCCTTCTGAATGATCAGTTCCATTTTATCCCCTTTAGGAAGTCCCTGGAACAAATAAATCCGGCTTGGGAGCTCATACTGGGATTCCTGGGCATAAAGGATATGAAGAACTGCGCTGTCCTCCTGAAATTCTTCTATGGTACAGTGATATTCCTTCTCACTGCCATCGCTGATCCACACGTCCTCACCAATGCGCATGCGAAGAACATTTTTCATATGGTTCAGATCCGGACCTGTAAGGGTGATCCTGTGTTCTTCCTCAAGGACCTGATAAGGCTCCACAAAAAAGCGCTGCATAATTATTCCTTTCTGGCTGTGACAGATACCCATTCTCCCTGATGGGTTACCTCAACCAGCTGAAGCCCGGCATCTTTCACTGCCTTTATCACTACTTCTTCTTTCACGTCCAAGATTCCAGAGGTGATATAGTAAGCACCCTTTTTCATCTGATTTACGATAACCGGTGTCAGAGGCACCAGTACATCAGCCAGGATATTAGCTGTTACAATGTCATATTTCTCATATCCAACCGTGTCCTGAACTTCTTTATCATCAATGATGTTTCCAATGAGCATGTCAAAAGTCTCATCCTTAATATCGTTAGCCTCTTTATTGTCTGCCACTGCCGGAATTGCACAAGGATCAAGGTCAGTTCCCACAACGTGAGCAGCGCCCAGCTTCAAAGCTACGATTCCAAGAATACCGCTTCCGGTTCCAACATCCAGCATCTGGGTGTCTTTTGTCACAAATTTCTTCAACTGACGGATTACCAGCTGGGTAGTCTCGTGCATGCCAGTTCCAAAAGCTGTACCCGGATCAATGTGAAGGATCATTTTGTCTTTATCCTCTTCCTTCACTTCTTCCCAGGATGGAACAATAAGAATGTCATCTACATAGAACTGATGGAAATATTCTTTCCAGTTATTGATCCAGTCTTTATCCTCTGTCTGGGATTCTGTGATAGTACCTTCGCCGATATCCATGTATCCGCGTACTTCTTCAAGGACAGCACGTACTTTCTCGAGAACAGGTGCAGTTTCTGTGTCCTCTTCCAGATAAAAATTCAGATAGGCAATTCCATCATCTGCTGGACCTTCCGGCATAATATCCACAAACATCTGCTCTTTATCTGTTTCGGTAAGGGGCTGTTTGTCCTGAATCTCTACGCCCTCAACTCCAACATCTGCAAGGGCAGAGATGATAACGTCTTCTGCTTCTGTTTTTGTTTTGATGGTAAAGCGATTCCACTTCATACTATTTCTCCAATCTTTTTATTGAAAGCTGTTTCTTCATAATCACAATATGGTATTTTTTAACATCTTTCAAAACTGTTGTTATCTGTTACTTTATTCTGATTTTTCAATTCACCTGACCAATTACTGGATTTTTATGTCCGTGTTACTTCTTTTTATGTGCAAAAATATGCACAACCCACTTATGCCGCTGCCCTTTCTGATAAAATCTCCAGAAAAACTCCACCAGAAGCAATGCCGCTGCTGCATCCACAATGTAATGCTGCTTCAGCACCTGGGTAGAGATAATGATCAGAATTGCAAATACCAGAGAAAATCTCTGATACCATTTCGGCACCTTCTCCGAGCCTTCCACACCTTTCCAGCACATCCAGCTCACATAGCAGTGGATAGAAGGAAACAAATTAGAAGGACTTCTCCCGCCATCCAGGGAATATACCAGAGCGAGAAGCTTTTCCGAAATGGTATTTCCTGCGATCTCCGGTCTTATATTGGTGGTCGGTATTAAAATAAAGCAGATAAAGCAAATAAAATGTATGGTCAGATCTGTGGCAACAAACCGGTAAAACATATCCTTACCACGCCTTGCCGCCAGCAAATACCCCACCGCCCAGAATGGAAATGCCAGAATATAAAACCACACAAATACAGGCAATAAAGGAACTTCCCTGTCAAATGCCATCGTAAAATCATAGTGATACCTGCCAGCTGTAAGCGCACTGCTTCCCCAGTAAATCAGACAATTCACTGCCATGATGGTCACAAGAGGTGCAATAGACCACAGGGGAATATATCGTTTTAACAGATCTCTTTTCTTTGTTTTCAAGGCAAAACTCCTTTCCGGACTCTTGCGATGTTACTGTCCGTGCTGCTTACTTCCTGACCAGCAGCACGGACAGTAGCGTTGCGGCTACCCTTTAATATACAATAAGTAACAAAAAAAGAAAAGAGGATATCTCCCCTTTTCTTTATTCTTTTATGGAAAAACTGTTTTTTTACTCTTCAAAGGTCTCTTTTAATTTGTCCATGAAGCTTTTTTTCTTCTTTTCGGACTTTTCTGTGCTATCACCGGCACTGCCTGCAGGACGATTGCCGCATGCCTCGTCAAATTTGCGGAGAGCCTCTTTCGCGTCCTCATTCAGATTGGTTGGTACCTGAACAACCAGAGTTACATAGTGATCACCACGGACATTCTTGTTTCGAAGGGACGGAACACCTTTGCCCTTCAGACGGATTCTGGTATCTGTCTGAGTTCCTGGTTTCACTTCATAGAGAACTTCTCCATCTACTGTATTCAGTTTGACTTCGCCTCCAAGCGCTGCCTGTGCATAAGTAATCGGTGCAGTAGAGTAAATATTCATATCCTGTCTCTGGAAAATCGGATGGCGTGCTACATTTACTTCTACCAGCAGATCGCCTCTCGGACCCCCATTTGTGCCAGGCTCACCTTTATCACGGATACGGATACTCTGACCATTGTCAATACCAGCCGGAATAGATACCTTAATTTTCTTGCGATTAGAAATGTATCCGGTACCACGGCAATCCGGGCATTTATCTTTGATGATCTTACCTGTACCATGACAATCCGGACACACCTGAACGTTACGAACCATGCCAAACATGGACTGCTGGGTGTAAACAATCTGTCCTTCACCATTACATTTCGGACAGGTAACCGGTGAGGTACCAGCCTTAGCGCCGGAACCGTGACAGGAAGTACATTCATCTTTCAGAGTAATCTCAAGTTCTTTCTCACAGCCAAATACAGCATCCTCGAAGGTGATGTTCACGCGTGCACGCAGGTTTGCACCCTTCATAGGTCCATTATTGGCACGTCTGCGGCTTCCGCCGCCTCCAAACAGATCTCCGAAAATATCTCCGAAGATATCACCCATGTCTGCGCCGGAGAAATCAAAGCCGCCGAAACCGCCTGCTCCGCCACCGCCGCCGTTTTCAAAAGCGGCATGACCAAACTGATCATACTGTCTTCTCTTGTCCGGGTCACTTAAGACGCTGTAAGCCTCTGTTGCCTCTTTGAATTTCGCTTCAGCTTCCTTATCTCCCGGATTTACGTCGGGATGATACTTCTTGGCAAGCTGACGATATGCTTTTTTTAATGTAGCGTCATCGGCGCTCTTATCAACGCCTAAGACTTCATAGTAATCTCTTTTATCAGCCATGATTTCTTTCTTTTCCTAACTTTTTGTATTTGGTTATCTTATGGAAGACGCCAGCGGCGCATTTCCTGTAATATGTCTTTCACCACCACTGCCCGGTCATGAATCATGACCGGGCTGTAGTTTCATGTTCCGAAATATTGGAACTTATTATTCAATTAAACCTCTTTGTAGTCAGCATCTACAACATCATCGCCGTAACCTGCCTCGTTACCTCCCTGGGAAGCTCCTCCCATGTCCGGTCCCGGGCCTGCCTGACCAGCACCGCCCTGTGGGTTCTGTGCTTCATACATCTTTGCGAAAAGCTTCTGAGCACTTTCCATCATCTTCTCCTGAGCAGCTTTGATCTCAGCGACCTGAGCATCTCCGATCTCATCTGTATTTGCATATTTAGCAAGAATATCTTTTAATGCATTTAAGTCAGCCTCTACGGAAGCTTTGTCATTTGCATCCAGTTTATCACCTGCTTCTTTCAGTGCATTCTCAACCTGGAATACCATGGAGTCTGCATTGTTCTTTGTATCAATTGCCTCTTTACGTTTCTTATCCTGAGCTTCGAACTCAGCAGCTTCTTTAACAGCCTTGTCAATATCAGACTCGGACATGTTAGAACCAGCTGTGATTGTAATATGCTGCTCTTTACCTGTTCCAAGATCCTTAGCAGATACATTTACAATACCGTTGGCATCGATATCGAATGTAACCTCAATCTGCGGAACACCACGACGTGCTGGCGGGATTCCATCCAGACGGAACTGTCCAAGGGACTTATTGTCTTTCGCGAACTGACGCTCACCCTGTAATACATTGATATCTACAGCGGTCTGATTATCAGCTGCTGTGGAGAAAATCTGGCTCTTCTTGGTCGGGATTGTTGTATTTCTCTCGATCAGACGTGTTGCAATACCACCCATTGTCTCGATAGACAGGGAAAGTGGAGTAACATCAAGAAGAAGGATGTCACCTGCACCAGCCTCACCTGAAAGCTTACCACCCTGGATAGAAGCACCAAGTGCAACACACTCATCTGGGTTCAGGGCCTTGCTTGGCTCTTTGCCAGTTAACTGTCTTACTTTATCCTGTACAGCCGGGATACGTGTGGAACCACCAACCAGAAGCACCTGTCCAAGATCAGAAGCAGTAAGACCTGCATCAGAAAGTGCACGGCGAACCGGCTCTGCTGTTTTCTCAACAAGATCGTGTGTAAGTTCGTCAAATTTAGCTCTTGTAAGGTTCATATCAAAATGCTTCGGTCCTTCAGCTGTTGCTGTGATGAATGGCAGGTTGATATTGGTTGTTGTTGCGGAAGAAAGCTCTTTCTTAGCTTTCTCAGCAGCTTCTTTCAGTCTCTGAAGAGCCATCTTATCGTTGCTTAAGTCAACGCCCTCTGTTCTCTTGAACTCAGAAAGCATATAGTCTGTAATTCTCTGGTCAAAGTCATCACCACCAAGACGGTTGTTACCAGCTGTTGCCAGAACTTCGATAACTCCATCACCAATCTCAATAATGGAAACATCGAATGTACCACCACCAAGGTCATAAACCATGATCTTCTGCTCTTTCTCATTGTCAAGACCATATGCAAGAGCTGCAGCTGTAGGCTCGTTAATGATACGTTTTACATCAAGACCTGCAATCTTACCAGCATCCTTGGTTGCCTGACGCTGAGCATCATTGAAATATGCCGGAACAGTGATAACTGCTTCTGTAACAGACTCTCCAAGGTATCCTTCAGCGTCTTTTTTCAGTTTCTGAAGAATCATAGCAGAAATTTCCTGTGGGGAATATTTCTTATCGTCGATTGTTACACGGTAATCTGTACCCATCTCTCTCTTGATGGAAGAGATTGTTTTCTCTGCGTTTGTTACTGCCTGACGTTTTGCAGGCTCACCTACCAGACGCTCACCTGTCTTTGTGAATGCTACAACAGATGGTGTTGTTCTGGATCCTTCTGTATTTGCGATAACGGTTGGCTGTCCACCTTCCATAACAGCTACACAGCTGTTTGTTGTGCCTAAGTCAATACCAATGATTTTTCCCATGATAATTTTCCTCCTGTTTAAAAATTCATGGTTGCTGTCCATTACACGAACAGTAACATTTATACTTTGTTTTTAGAAAATGTCGATGAAGTTTGATTCTCCAAGCTGCTCTCTGTCAATTAGCAACTTTTACCATACTGTGTCTTACAACGAAATCCTTGTAAGTATATCCCTTCTGGAATTCCTCTACGACGATGTTCTCGCCAACGGATTCGTCCTCCACATGCATCACTGCATTATGCAGATTCGGATCAAATTCCTTGCCTACAGCTTCGATTGGCTTCACGCCCATCTCATCAAAGGCTGTCATCATCTGCTTATAGATCATCTTCATGCCTTCTGCAAATGGATCATCCTCCGGTGCCTGTGCAAGACCTCTTTCGAAGTTATCCACGATCGGAAGCATTTTTTCAACGATGTCCCTGGCACCGATGATGTACATGCTGGATTTCTCCTTCTCCGTTCTTTTACGGTAGTTATCGAATTCAGCCATGCTGCGCTTCAGTCTGTCTGTAAGCTCCTCGACCTGCTGTTCAAATTTATCTTTCTCTTTTTTCTTCTTGCCGAAGAAAGAAGTTTTTGTCTTGGTTTCCGGTTCCTTCTGAGATTCTGCTTCCTGATCTGGCTGCTCAGTTTCTTCTGTCTGTGCAGGCTCTTCGGAAGTCTCCTCTTCTGCTGTCTGGGCTGTATCTGCTGCCTCTTCTTCGCTTCCGTCTGTTACCGGAATGTCAACTGCTTCTTCCTGTACTTCGGCTTCTTTATTCATTTCTTCTGACACGCTTTCAACCGCCTTTCTAGGTTTTCTTATTTACCATTTCGTCAAGCTGGACTTTTAATTTCTTTAAGCTGTCCACTACATTCTCGTAATCCATTCGCTTGGGACCGATAATTCCAATAGTTCCACGCATTCCATCTCCCAGCTCGTAAGTAGCTGTGACCACACTGCAGTCTTTCATGGTACGTACCGGAACTTCATCCCCGATGTATACCTGAACTCCTGTGTTCTCCGGATCTCCCATTTCCTCACGGACCATATCCGCAAGTTCCTGCTTATCCTCGAAAGTGGAAATCAGCTCACTGGCTCTGGATGTATCTGCAAGCTCTGGATACTTAAATATGTTGGTCGCTCCCGATGTATATACTTTCATATCTTCTTCGTCCACGTGAATCGTAGCTGCAACTGCGTCCAGCACATCTGCAACCACACCGCTGTGGCTACCCGCCTGTTCTTTCAATCTGGCGATCATGCCCAGATTAATATCCTGGATGGGTACGCCGTTCAGGTTCGTGTTAAGAAGAAGATTCAGCTTCAGGATCGTCTGGTCATCCATCTCCTCATCAATATTAATGATCTGGTTCCGAATGACATTACCCTCACATACAACTACGGCAATCAGCTGCCGCTCATTGACTCGTGAAAGCTGAATGAACTTCAGGGTGCTTCCCTTATACTGGGGAACCGCAACCATAGCCGCATAATTGGTATTCGTGGCAAGAACCTTCGCCACCTGCTTGAGCACCTTATCCATCTTATCTGATTTCTCAATCATCAGATCACGGATTTCTGCGATCTCGGCTTCCTTCTCCCTGGTAAGCTCATCTACATAAAGGCGATAGCCTTTATCTGATGGAATTCTTCCGGCTGAGGTGTGGGGCTGTACGATGTAGCCCATATCTGTCAGGTCGGACATCTCATTTCGGATGGTAGCAGAGCTGACATTCAGATCCGGATACTTGGAAATAGTTCTGGAACCTACAGGCTCGCCTGTTTCCATATAAGTTTTGATGATTGCTTTCAGTATTTTCCGTTTGCGCTCATCTAATACTTCATCCATGAAATATCTGCTCCTTCCTGAAAAGCAGACGGTCAAACCTGATTCTGATTTCCGTCTGGCTTCTTCGAATTCCTTTTGTTAGCACTCATTATTTAGGAGTGCTAACATCTATGTTCTTAAGATACACCTCAGTATTCCTTTTGTCAATATTTTTTACAAATTTTTTTCATCTTTTTTGATAGTTTTTACCCTATACTTTACCATTCCGGCTAAATTCTCCTTACTGCAATACCTTTTGGGGTAACAAAGATACTACCAGGTATCTGCCAACGCAGTCTTATGTTTGCTGCCGCATAAATGAAAAAGATGCCTTGAGAAAATTCCCCCTGGCATCTTCTTTCCTGTATAGTAATACCGCCCATAGGCGACATGTCCGTTTTGTAACTGTTCAGTACCTTCACAGTTCTACGTTTCGCAAAACAGTACCTGCTGAATTGCAGCCTCTATTTTTTATAATTTTCCAGATAGTCAAGAACTGCCGCCGGCTCATCCAGAAAAACTACCAGATCCAGCACGGAAAAATCCATGAATTTCTCTTCTGCTGTATACTCCAGCAATGCTTTCATCTTGTCATAATATCCGTCAATGTTATACAGCACAATTGGGCGGTCAATACGTTTCAGGCTTTTCAAGGTAAAAATCTCAAAAAATTCCTCATAAGTACCAATTCCGCCAGGCGCTACGATCGTAGCATCTGATTTTTCTTCCAGAAGTTTTTTGCGCTCTCTCATATTCTCTGTGAAAATAAATTCCGTACATTTCTCATACAGAACTCCCGGCTGGTCAAAAAAGCGGGGAGCGATTCCAAGTATGTAACCTTTTTCTGCTGCCACGCCTCTGGCTGCTGCTCCCATCATTCCGGTAGCTCCGCCTCCAAACACCAGACCATGACCTCTTTTTCCCATTGCTCTTCCAAGCTCTTCTGTTTTTTCATAATAAATATTTTTAAGCAGCGCACTTGAAGCACCATATACACATATGTTCAATCTGTTGTCCTCCTTATTTTTCTTCTAAACACAGGTGATGCCCACCTGCGGCAGCACCATATGCGAAAGTCAGCTGGCATATCTTTTCCAGTCAGCTTCCGACAGCCGCGCAAAACACCATATTGGCCACACCGCACAAAACCATCACCAGAATGGGATTCATTTTATATTTTCTTAAAAGCACCAGTGCGGCAGTAAAGAACACCACCATTCGAATGCATATGTTTTCCCGAAACAGTTCCACTGCACCATTTATAAAAAAAGATGATACTAAAATGGTAACTCCTGCCTTGGCGATCATTGCCACAACCGCCGGGCGAAGGGATGTGAGAGTTCCCTGGAGAAGGGACATTTTCCGGTATTTCGTGTAAATATATGCCAGCAGGGTTACAATTATACAGGAGGGTAAAATACAGCCAAGAGTAGCCACCACTGCGCCCCCAGGACCTGCAATCCTGGTTCCTACAAAGGTTGCGGAATTTACTGCAATAGGGCCAGGAGTCATCTCTGCAATGGTCACAAGGTCCGAAAATGTTTCCATGGAAAGCCAGCCATGCATAGTCACTACCTGTTCCTGTATAAGAGGCATTGCTGCATATCCGCCTCCAAAGCTTAATGCACCGATCTGAAGGAAACTGAAAAAGAGCTGAAGATAAATCATTTTTTCCTGCCCTCCTTCACAAGCGTACGCGCAAATCCAAATACAGCCACAATAAGTATTATATAAATAATGTTCACCTTCAGAAAATAGCTTGCACAAAAACTGATGACCATAATAATCACATTTACCCAGTCTTTTGACTTCGCCACGTTTTTCCCCATGTCGTATACCACGGAAATGATCACAGCACCTACGCCGGCAGTCATGCCTTTCAAAAGAGCTGCTATATAATAATTAGAGCAGAATGCATCATAAAACAAGGAAATCAGGGACAGGATCACCATTGGCGGAATAATAGCCCCCAGAACCGACAGCAGCATTCCCGGTATTCCCCCAAGCTTGTATCCCACCACAATTGCTCCGTTTACCGCGATTGCTCCTGGAGATGACTGTGCGATTGCCACCAGATCCAGCATTTCTTCCTCATCGATCCAGTGATATTGATCCACAAATTTCTCTTTCAATAAAGTAACGATCACATATCCGCCGCCAAAAGTAAACGTACTAAGATATAACGAGGCAAAAAAAAGCTTTCTCAGCACATATCTTTTATTCTTTTGTTTTTCTTCCATTTCCGGCACTCCTAATAATTCTGCATGATTTCTGTGCATCGCGAAGCGTGTTACTGGTCAGGTCATGAACAATCACGCTTTTCTTTTTTAAGATAACGCACTATAGGTATATCTGTCAATTAAAGTTTTGGAATGCTTCTGGCATTTCAGAGGGCAGAACAAATATTCGATTCTGCTGTACTTTTATAAAAAAGGATGCTATACTGGAAACAGTTAAAGCGTGTTTGATTTTATAAAAGAAAGGACTCATATGGATCATTTTGAATTACATTCCGAGTATAAACCAACCGGCGATCAGCCACAGGCTATTGAGAAACTGGTAAAGGGATTTAAAGAGGGAAATCAGTTTGAGACGCTGCTTGGTGTCACCGGCTCTGGTAAAACATTTACTATGGCAAACGTTATCCAGGCGCTGAATAAGCCTACTCTGATCCTGGCCCATAATAAAACTCTGGCAGCGCAGCTGTATGGTGAGTTTAAAGAATTCTTCCCTGAGAACGCAGTGGAATATTTTGTTTCCTATTACGATTATTACCAGCCAGAAGCATATGTGCCTTCTTCTGACACTTATATTGCTAAGGACTCTGCGATCAATGATGAAATTGACAAGCTCCGTCTTTCTGCCACTGCCGCCATGTCAGAGCGAAAAGATGTTATTATCATCTCTTCTGTGTCCTGTATCTATGGATTGGGTTCTCCTCAGGAATTTCAGGACATGATGATTTCCCTGCGTCCTGGCATGACTAAGGATCGTGATGAGGTTATCCGGGAGCTGATCGACATTCAGTACACCCGAAATGAAATGGACTTCCACCGAAGTACCTTCCGCGTCCGTGGCGACACTCTGGAGATTTTTCCGGCTAACAGCTCAGATACCGCTGTCAGAGTGGAGTTTTTCGGAGATGAGATTGACCGTATCTCTGAGATTGATGTGCTCACCGGAGAAATCAAATGTCAGCTTGCGCACATCGGTATTTTCCCTGCTTCCCATTATGTAGTACCAGCGGAGCAGATTCAGAAAGCAGCCATTGCCATTGAAGAGGAATTAAAAGAACGGGTAGACTACTTTAAAAGCGAAGACAAGCTTCTGGAAGCCCAGCGTATCTCCGAGCGTACCAACTTTGATATTGAAATGATGAAAGAAACCGGCTTCTGCTCCGGTATTGAGAACTATTCCCGTCATCTTTCCGGACTGGAGCCAGGGCAGCCACCTTATACTCTGCTGGATTATTTCGGGGATGATTTTCTTCTTATTATTGATGAGTCGCACAAGACAGTCCCACAAGTTGGCGCTATGTATGCTGGCGACCAGAACCGTAAACAGACATTGGTAGACTATGGTTTCCGTCTGCCCTCTGCTAAGGATAACCGCCCTCTGAGTTTTGAAGAATTTGAGAATAAACTTGACCAGGTTTTGTTTGTATCTGCTACCCCGGGAGATTATGAATACGACCATGAGCTTCTCCGCGCCGAGCAGATCATCCGTCCTACCGGTCTTCTGGATCCGAAAGTGGAGGTGCGCCCTGTAGAGGGACAGATAGACGACCTGATTTCTGAAATAACGAAAGAAACCTCCAGAAAAAACAAAGTGCTGATCACAACTCTCACCAAACGAATGGCCGAGGATCTTACCCAGTATATGAAAGATGTGGGAATCCGTGTCCGTTATCTTCATTCGGATATTGATACCCTGGAGCGTGCAGAAATCATCCGCGACATGCGTCTGGATGTATTTGATGTGCTTGTAGGCATTAACCTTCTGCGAGAAGGACTTGATATTCCTGAGATCACTCTGGTTGCTATTCTGGATGCAGACAAGGAGGGCTTCCTTCGTTCTGAGACTTCCCTGATCCAGACCATTGGCCGGGCTGCCCGAAACAGCGAAGGACACGTTATCATGTATGCAGACGTGATGACGGATTCCATGAGAAATGCCATTGAGGAAACCAACCGTCGCAGGGAAATCCAGGAAGCCTATAATAAAGAGCATGGAATTACTCCTACTACTATTAAGAAGGCAGTCCGTGATCTGATTGCAGTTTCCAAGTCAGTTGCTGAAACTGAAGTGAAGCTGAAGAAGGATCCGGAATCCATGAGCAAAAAAGAGCTGAAGAACCTAATCTCCCAGTTGGAAAAACAGATGCGCCAGGCTGCTGCAGACTTGAACTTCGAGCAGGCAGCAGAGCTGCGTGACAAAATGATCGAATTGAAGAAAAATCTTGCAGATGCGGAAAAGTAATCCTTCGATTTCTCCATGCATTTTGCCAGTCAGATTTGGCACAATTTACAGGATTCTCTGCCTGCAGCGGATCGCCTCCGGCCACATTTATATTTGCGCCGCAGTGCGATCCTGCCCGGCGGGGATTTCCGTTAACCTTGATTATTCAGCAATTAATTTTTATTTATCTTCACTGAAAAATTTCTAAAATGTCCTTCCGCATTTTCTGAGAACATTCCGATATAAGTTCCTGTAAAACTCATGTACATGGTTCCTTCTGTAGCCAGCCCTGCAGTAGCGCCGCTTCCCAGCTTCTCATAGTATTTTCCATCTTCGCTGTACCAGAAATCATATTCCAGAGGATTACCGATAATACGAAAATGAATATTTTCCCCAGAGGATACTACTTTCTCAGCTGTTCTTGCAAACATATCATGAATATGCCTGGAAAGACAAACCTTGTACTGTCCGTCCTCTCTGGTTAAGTAAATTTCATAATGATAAAACTGATTGTAGAATGTCCCCAGTCCCACTCTTTTATTTAAACCTTTGACGTTGCTGTCTTGGGAAACCAGACAGGAATCTGAAAAATTTTCTTTCAGACTCACCACAACATCTGCCTCAACATCAAATTCCTTCTGCTTGATTCCAACCCAGGTCGGAGTATCCATATCATTTAAAGTTACGCTTGTTCCCTTCAAAATAAGCTGTCCGGCAGCGGTATCCCGCACATAATTCTCCATATGCGGAGTTCGAACCCAGTTATAATGCAGGCTGAATTTCTCTTCCGAAAAATTATCTGTAAAATTCCGGCATATCGGCTGCACCTGATTACCTGGAAGTGGTCCCTCCATCTCCAAATCTATTCTTCCATTATTTCCAACAACCGGCCAACCCTCTTCATTCCAGATTACAGGGCTTAAAAATGTCTCTCTTCCAAGATGGTGAAGTTTCAGACCTCGCTGTGGAGTACAAGAGGGACGAATTCCCAGACAAACCAGCCACCAGTTTCCATTCTGATCAACTTCCAGATCTGCATGTCCGGTACAGGCAATAGATCCATCTGGATTATCCCTGTGGCTGAGAATCGGATTATGGGGACACGCCTCATACGGTCCAAATGGAAAATCTGCTCTTTGCATGGTAACCATATGTCCATATTCTGTGCCTCCCTCTGCAAGAAGCAAATAATATTTTCCATTCAGCTTGTAAATATGTGGTCCCTCCGGACAGATTCCGCCGCAGCCATGGCTGATACAAACACTTTCGGACAACTTTTCCCCTGTGTATGGATTGATTTTGCACATAAAAATTCCGTCTCTGTCATCTTCATCTCTGGAAGTAGAGGCGAAGTAAACATCTTCGCCATCAAACAACAAAGTAGGATCAATCCCTCCCTGATCAATCCATACCGGCTTTGACCATTCCCCGTAAATATCGCTGGTATGTACGATCAAATGCCCCTTATGTGACACATTGGTAGTGGTCATAAAAAACTCACCGTTATGGTAACAGAGCATCGGCGCATAAATTCCGCCTGACGGCCGAACACCGTCCAGATAAAGCTGCTCTTTATCTCTCAGACAGTAATTGATCAATTCCCAGTTCACAAGATTCTTACTGTGGTAAACCGGAACTCCGGGATAGAATTCAAAAGTTGAATTTACAAGATAAAAATCATCCCCGACTCTACAAATCGACGGATCTGGATTGTAACCGGAAATAATGGGATTTTTGTATTTTTGTATTCTGATATCTGACATGTTTTTTCCTCCTGACCTGCAAACCGACAAATGCGGTTCTCTTCATAAGATATCTACAGATTACTATGATTCAGAAGGAATAACAACCCTAAAAACTTTTGCTGTATTACAGGAAAAGTTGTATAAACGGCACTGTAAATATGGGTAAATGTGGGTATGCTCCGAACATTTTGGGAATAACCTCTTGAAAACCGGAATTCTATATGTTATACTGATACCCGTTGAAAAGCCCTGAAAAATAAGGTCTTAAGCGGCTTTTCCGCCGATTCCCGGCGTAGGTCATATACCTTCTGGTATATGCCTCCGCGGCATTCGTCAAATGTCCATGCAAGCATGGCCGCTTGACTCATTGCAGCGCGAAAATGAATCGAGTGTTCGTGACCTTCCACTCGTAAAACAAAACTAAAGGAGACAAATGAATATGAAAAACAAGAGTACCCTGTTTCTGGTGCAGGCAGCGCTGATTGCGGCTGTCTATGTTGTACTGACACTGGTGTTTGCACCGTTTAGCTATGGAGAGATCCAGGTTCGAATTTCCGAAGCCCTGACCATTCTTCCATTCTTCACACCAGCTGCCATTCCTGGTCTTTTTGTAGGCTGTATCCTTGCCAACCTGCTTGGCGGTGCAATTCCTCTGGATATTGCATTCGGAAGTATCGCTACCCTCATCGGAGCTGTATTTACCTACAAACTTCGTAACAGCAACAAATGGCTGGCACCAGTTCCACCAATCGTAGCCAATGCAGTTCTGGTTCCATTCGTACTTCGTTACGGCTATTCCGTCAATCTTCCGATTCCACTTATGATGCTTACAGTAGGTGCCGGAGAGATCATTTCCTGCGGAATCTTTGGAATGGTACTTCTTACTGCACTTTCCAAGTACAAAAATACGCTGTTTGGCAAACAGGCTGCTGCTAAATAAATTCAAAATCACAAATACCCGGTAAGGAATCTCATAAGAATGATTTTCTCCACCGGGTATTTCTATATTTCACGCATATATTCCAAAATATATCTTCAAAAAACATTATACAAGATACATGTCACTATTTGTTGAAGATTTTCTCCAGCTGAAGTTCCATAATAGGCTGCAACATCCAAATGTAAGTCCATCTTTTTTTATTCTATCTTCACCTGCTCCCTCAAAAATCCAAGAAACCGTTCCACACCACCGCCAAGTTTGGTCACACCCTCCGGCCTTTTTCCTGGAACTTCTGATACATCAAAGAAATCTCCATTTCCTGTTTTCTTCGTCTTCATGAAGCTGTCACTTCCATAAATCCCTTCTTCAATTCCCACATACTCATCCCCCCAGAAGCAGCATTCCTCCGGACAGATTCCATACGCTTCCTGAAGATGCTCCAGAATACGATCCACATTGTCGCTCTTACTTGAAATCCCCACCTCCAGATACTTAGCATCACAGGTTGGCTTCACTGTTATCCCATACTGTTCTCCTGCTGCCACAGAAATATCCAGAAGCCCCTGAAGACCGCCTTCTACACCATGCTTTTCCAGGCAATCCTTCAGCATATCCAGCTCATTCTCCTGCATAAACAGATTATCCCCTCTCTGGTTCTCCACCATCAGATCAATCTTACAATAATTAGGTCTGGAAAATACAATGTCCGTATTCAGTCCATACTTTTCCAGAAGCTTCATATGAATGTCAAAGCAGATTCTGTGAATATCCCCCAGCATTTTTTTGTCTGGAAGCATATCCGAGAAAATCAACTCCTGTCCATTTTCATACCGGTAATTAAAGGCACCGCGTCCAAGTCCCAGATACAATTGCGCCAGCTGTTCCTTTGTAAAATACGTCTCCAGTTTTCCCCCTGCAATATTTTCTATTGTAGTTCCGCTTACGATTACCAGATTTACCTTCTGGTCCAGAAGAGGTCGCATTGCTCCTACAATCTCCTCCACAGGTGCCTTTCGGCTGAGAACAGCTGTGCCATCCCAGTCGAAAAAGACTGCCTTATATTTCTTCTTCATAAATACTTCCCTTTCCTGCCTCCAGATGAATTTCCTTCTCATTAAGTTTTAAGAAGACTGCATCTCCTGACACCAGTTCTACTCTTGTTTTTTCATGTGTAAGCTGAATATTCAGCTTTCTTCCCCGGTATAGAAGGTTAAACTGCATACCCTTCCACAGCTTTGGAACATAAGGATGCAGTTCCAGTTCACCGCCGTTTACCCTCACACCTGCAAATCCGTTGATAATTGCCTGCCAGGTTCCTGCCATATTTGCAGCATGGATTCCCGCATAGAAGTTATCATGATAATCATCCAGATCCATTCTTGCAGACTGTGCAAAATATTCATACGCCTCGTCATAATATCCGATCTGGCAAGCCAGCATTCCAAACACACAGTTAGAAAGAGAAGAATGATGCAGTGTCACTTCCTGATAGAAATCATAGTTTCGTTTCAGTTCTTCCTTGCTGAATAAATAACTGTGCAGATAAAGCCCGAAAATAGCATCTGCCTGCTTGCACATTCTCTGTCTGTAGACAAATAATGGATGATAATTTTCATACAAAAGATGTCTCTTTTCCGGTGGGATTCTGGAATCATCCCATGGACGAAGCATCATAAACCGATCATCCAGCGCATATACCTGACGACTTTCATCATATGGAAAATACATATTTTCCACAATTTTTTTCCAGTATGCAGTTTCTTCCCGGGTAATTCCCATTCTGGAAACAAATGCCTCATATACATCCTCTCCAGCCTCTTTTAACATATCCAGCGATTTCAATGCATAACGGATATTTTCCCTTCCCATAAGATTGGTATAAAAATTATTATCCGTAATAGCATTGTACTCATCTGGTCCTGTTACCGCACAAATACAGTATTTTCCGCCCTTGCACTCAGCAAAATATCCTACATCCGCCCAGACTCTGGCAGTCTCCACAAAAACCTCAGCAGCCATATCTTTGAAAAACTCCATATCCCCGGTAACACTCACATACAGCCAAAACGCATAGGCAATATCTGCATTGATATGATACTGGGCCGTACCAAGTGGAAAATAAGTGGAAGCTTCCTCTCCATTAATAGTACGCCATGGATAAAGAGCCCCCTTCTGGTGTCCAAGAACTTTTGCACGGTCCCGGGCCTGATCCAATGTACGGAAACGATACTCCAGAAGTTTTCTTGCAAGCTCCGGTGCTGTGTACACAAATACCGGAAGCACATACATTTCTGTATCCCAGAAATAGTGTCCTTCATATCCTTCCCCAGAAAGCCCCTTTGCTCCCATTCCTGTGCGTCCGTCTCTTCCTGCAGACTGCATAATATGAAACAGGTTAAAACGGATTCCCTGCTGAAGGGTCTCATCATCATAAATCTGAACATCGGAAACATCCCAGAATTCATGGATTTTATCCATATGAGCCTGGAATTCCTTCCTCCATCCATTCTCAGATGCCTCTTTCAGTTCTTTTTTCGTAAATCTTTCCAGCTCGCTAACCTCCATGTCCTGACTGGATGTATAGACAATAGCTTTCTCACAGGTAACCGTAGTATTTTCCGGAATCTCCATTCTGCTTTCACACACAGCATGTCTTTTTTCTTCCTCTGTTTCAAAAACAGTTACAATCTCTCCGGCTCCTTCTATTTTATACTGACTTCCACAGCCCACAGTCATGCAACTCTGCAAAGTAGTGCCCTCATAATACAGCACACCGTCTTCAGCCTGAAGTTTATCCATATGCAGTCTGCTTCCAAAAGGACCATAGCCGATCAGCGGATTTGTCTTCCTCGTATGATTCTCCACATCCCCATTTAAATGAGAGCAGATACGAATCTCCCCTGAAAAATTCACTGGTGTGATCTGAATTCGCTGGTACATTCTGTTCTTATGCACCAAAGACACAAAACGTTCCATCACAAGCTGCAGCTTTTTCCCCTTTGGAGAAATCCAGGTCAGCTTTCTTTCCACATAGCCATCTTTCATATGGAGCACACGGCTGTAATCTTCCACCTTGCCGGTGCGCATGTCAAACAGCTCTCCATCTGCATAGATTTCTGTTTTCTTAAGATCCGGCAGATTCAGAAGTGACTGGCTCTTGGTCGGAAATCCATAATTCCACTCTCCGTAAGGAATGTCCACACTTTCATAAAATCCGTTGATAAAGTTGCCTTCCAGCCCTTCATCAACAGAGAAATCATAGCCTTCTTCAAAAGTACCTCTGGTACCAATATATCCATTTGACAATGCAAAGGTTGTCTCATTCCGGTAATTGGTTTCCATGGAAAATTCCTTTTCTGTAACATTCCATGTCTCTACTGGATAAATCGGTTTCTTGTTGATATCCATATTCTCATCCTTTCACAGCCCCTGCAGTAAGACTCTCCATAACCTGTCTCTGCAGAAGGATAAATAAAATAATTGTAGGAAGCACCGTCATCACAACTGCTGCAAACAGCGCGGAATAGTTGTTTGCAAAAGTTCCCATATAATAATTCAACGCAATAGGAACTGTCCTTGCACGGTCACCGCTTGTCAACATCAAAGCGAAATAGAACTCATTCCAGATATTGATAAACTGAATCATGGCAATGGTCACAAGTCCCGGCTTCGCCAGCGGCAGGATAATATGTAAAAATGTCTGGATAAAAGTTGCGCCATCAATATAAGCCGATTCCTCAAGCGCTGTGGAAATGGTCTTATAATAGCTGACCATAACAAAGAAAGACATTGGAATTCCCATTGCAGAATACACAATGATCAGACCAAGCTTTGTATCAAAAATCCCCAGCTTCTGGAAAATGGCAAACAATGGCTGGGAAATTGCCTGTGCCGGAAGCATTAAGGATGCTGAGATCAAAAGCACGATCAGAGTTTTCAGTTTAAAATCAAATCGAGAAATCACATAAGCGCACATTGCAACCAGCGCTACCGTAACAAG
This sequence comes from Ruminococcus sp. RTP21484sp1_RTP21277st1_D2_RTP21277_210401, assembly GCF_040924225.1. Taxonomy (NCBI): domain Bacteria; kingdom Bacillati; phylum Bacillota; class Clostridia; order Eubacteriales; family Oscillospiraceae; genus Ruminococcus; species Ruminococcus sp. RTP21484sp1_RTP21277st1_D2_RTP21277_210401. The sequence continues at coordinate 53,481 of NZ_JBCOMJ010000002.1, forward strand.
AACACTGATTCCCACAATGAGCACACTGTTCATGAAATATTTCAAAATCGGTGCATACTGAAGTGCCGCCTTATAGTTATCCAGGTTAAAACTGGATGGCAGGGACAATGCAGAGGAGTTAATCTCTGCATAAGATTTAAAAGACCCCAAAAACGCCCAAATGATTGGTGCCAATGAAATAAAAATCAAAAAGATCATAAAGAAATATTTGAAAAAGGACGCGATCCCATTTTTCACTCTGCTTGTTTTTCTCATTATGCCGCCTCCTTTTTCTCACGGAAAAGACCTTTGATCAGAATAACCAGTGTGATTCCGATAATGATCTGTACTACCCCTACTGCGTTTGCTTTTCCATAATTGTTTTCCAGTGTCGCTGCCTTATACAGATAAATGGGCAGGTTCAAAGTAGAAGTTCCAGGTCCGCCTTTTGTTGTCATGTAAATAATGTCAAACTGTGACACCATGGCCACACTTGCAAGAGTGACACAGGTTCCGCATACATTTCGCATCAGCGGTAGCGTAATATAACGGTCTGCCTGCCAGGGAGTTGCACCGTCGATTGCTGCTGCCTCATAAATCTCTTTGCTTACAGCACCCATTTCTGCCAGAAAAATAATGGTGTTAAATCCGGAATAGAGGATCCAGGTTGCTGTCACCGTCCAGAATGCATATCTGGAATTTCCGAACAGATTTGGAACCATGGCGTAGTCGATTCCAAGAAAATCCATGATTGGCTTTACAATTCCGAACATAGGATTTAAAAGCAGAGTAAACATAACACCTGTTGCCGCTGTAGGAATGATATTTGGGATCATGTATGCTGTTCTTGCAAATTTCCAGCCCTTCGGTTTTCTTCGAAGAACAAGTGCCATAGCAAGACCAACACCTACATGTATGGTGGACTGCAGCACTACCCACAGAAGGGTGTTCCGGATGGAGCAGATAAAATCGCTGTCACTGAAAATCGTAATAAAGTTTTTGATTCCCTGAAATGCAGGTGAATTAAAAGCGGTATAATCACACAGAGATGTGTAAAAAACAGTGATGATAGGAGCCGCATATACCAGTGCAAATAAGATCATGCAGGGAATGGTAAACAAAAAAATCCATATCTTTTTATTCTTTGTATTCATTTTTTCTCCTCACAAAAAGAATCCTGCCTGCAGAAAATTCCAACGGAATTTCCTGTTTCATAAAAACAGCCTGTCACCAGAGCTGTATTGGTGCCGGTGACAGGCTATTTACATTATTCCACGTTCTTTGCTGCCGCTTCTGACAGTTTTGTGCAGAACTCTTCTGCTGTGATGTTTCCATATGCCAGTTCCGGAAGCTCTGTTGAGAAGGTATCAATTGTATTCTGATACCAGTATGCCTGATTCTGTCCGTAAGTCACCTCTGCCTTGCCCTGGATTTCAAGTGCCTGTGCCATCAGAGGATCGCTCTCGGAAAGTGTATCCGGAACCTCAAGATTATCAGATACAGGCTGTAATCCGGTCATTTCCAGAGCCTTGATCTGGTTTTCCGGAGTTGTCTCGAATTTCAGGAATGCAACTGCTGCCTCTATTTTCTCAGGATCGGTAGCGCCTACCATATCGCCAGGTGTTGGAACCATTTCCATTCCGTTCCCTGGAAGAAGCATGATACCAACCTTGTCATAGAAGCCTTCCGGAGCCTTCTCTGTCTCAGAGAAATCCGGGATCATCCATGGTCCGTTCGGGAACATTGCAACTTCGCCGTTAAAGAAATGAGTTGCCATTGGATCATATTTTCCGCCAACAGCATCTGGTGTTGTATAGTTCTGGAACATTTTCTGGATGTTCTCTGCTGCTTCAATTACTTCTGGTGTATTGTAATCTGTTGGATACATAGTGTTCATCCACTCATTTCCAGCATCACCGTTTGTTCCAATAAGAGCACTCATCCACAGGTTTGTCAGCCATCCGGAATCTGCACTATCCATTCCGATCGGGGTGATTCCTGCTTCCTTCAGCTTGTCGCATGCTTCAAAGAACTCATCCCAGGTTGCATATGCTACTTCCGGAGCCTCGATTCCAGCCTGCTCAAACAGGTCTTTGTTATAGTAAATGTAAGAAACCTCTTTAGAAACCGGAATACCATAAATCTTGCCATCTACTGTATTGAAATCCAGAGATGTTTCATCAAACAGAGATTTCCACTCCGGATCTGCATCCAGGTAAGGTGTCAAGTCTGCTACTTTTCCGGATTTTGCAGCCAGCTCGATAATGTTGTTTCCACCATTGAAAACGATATCCGGCAGATCTCCGCTGGAGATAAGAAGTTTGATTTTCTGATTAAATGCATCTGTTGTAGGAATTTCCTCAAAGCTGAACTCTACGTTCTTTCCTTCCTCTGTCTGCTGAAAAGCTTCGAACAGATAGGAATAGTACTCAGCTGCGTAGTCGGTTCCTACGTGATAGTTGATCACGCTTAAAGTTACTTTTTCATCATCGGCAGCCATTACAGGTACAGCCATTCCCGCACACATAGTTCCGATCAGTGCTGCTGCCATAATTTTAGAAATCATTTTTCTTTTCATGATGTTCCTCCCTTGTTTTGGTTTGTGAGTGTATTATAGCCTGTAAAGCCCCTTTTTTTAATAAAAGACCTTGTGCTGTTCCTTGGATATTTCCGCACCATTTTCCTGATTTTTTCCCATTTTTCTCCTTTTCTTTCTCCTGTTTAAAAATTTTGTCCTCTTCTTTAAAATACATGACATTCCTGCAAATTTAATTGATGTACTTTTTGAAATGTGGGATAATATAAAAGTAATTATTTTTCCAAATTAAGGAGGTTTTCCATTTTGGCTGATCACACTCCTAAGAAATATCCCTCTCTCAGATTTTTCATTACCGTCACCATTATGATCATCGTGGGATTCGTTTTACTATTATCTGTGGGATTTTATTATATCAAAACTTCTTCTATATTAAGAAAGACCTCCCGCGACTCCATTGTGCGGGAGTTAAATCAGGTCAATGATACCATACAGGACCAGGTGGAGACAATTGATTCCGTCATTCCTCTTTTTATGTCTAATGAGGTGATCCAGAATGCACTGGAAAATCCGGACGCGGGAACCAATCATCCATTTTCCGTAGAGCGGCAGATGTCTTATATTTATAACAGTTCTGCTCTTTCCGAAAAGAATTTCACAGATTCCATTTACATTTATAACAATCATAACATTATTTACCATGCCTATACTTCCGGGATTCTGGAAAACGTGGAAGATACCTCAGACTTTCTGCAAAGTACCATCGACGCCTCTGATCCGCACCTGATGTGTTATACTTCCCCGCTACACGAACAGAACATGTACTTTGCCCGCAATCTGTATAGCAGCAATTCAGGAAACAGGATTGGTATGATTGTTATCAACATCAATGCCAGGAAATGGATTGAATACTGCTCGAAGACCATTGATTCATCCTGGTTTATTATGCTTTTTAACAGAGAATTTTCCCTTAGTACAGATTCTGATTTTTCAGGAGAGGATCTTCAGACTTTATATTCCAGTCTGAATACAAAAAAAGGCTCTGTGCTGTTTAAGGAACAAAGCTTTGCCGGCAAAGATTATTTCATGGCATCCCAGTCCCTGGAACGACTGGGACTTACCTCCGCAGTGGCCGCTCCCAAAGAACTGCTTCTTGAAAACCTGAACAGTACCCTGAAATCCTATCTTCTGGTTACCCTGGCAGTGGCTCTCATTGCCCTGTTTGCGGCATTTATTATTTCCCGGGCAGTTACCCGTCCCATTGATACCATGATTCTTCTCATCAATGAGATTTCAAAAGGAAACCGCAGCTCCCTTCCGCCAGAAAGCTTTTATCAGGAATTCCAGGTGTGGGCCCAGTCCTTTAATCAGATGCTTCTGCAGCTTGACACCTATTATCAGGATATTTATCAGCAAAAACTTCTTATAAAAAATGCCGAGATCCGTGCTCTTCAGTCCCAGATGGATCCACACTTTCTTTTCAATGTGCTCAACACTATTGCATGGAAAGCCCAGATGATTGACAACGAAGAGATTTATGAGATGGTAATTTCCCTGGGAAGCCTGATGAAAATGAACACCCTCTCCCGAAATCACAATTTCACTTCCATTTCAAAAGAAATGGAATATGTGCGACTTTATGTATATCTTCAGCAGATGCGTTTCGAGGACAAAATTTCCTGCGATATCCAGATACCGGAACAGGCTCTTTCCTGCGAAATCCCCTGTCTTTCCATTCAGCCACTTGTGGAAAATGCAATTGTCCACGGTCTGGAACCCAAGAAAGGAAAAGGTCATCTGATCATCCAGATCATAGAGGGAGATGACCAAATGCTGGAAATCTGCATTATTGACGACGGAATCGGTTTTGAAGTGATACCAGATATTCAGTCCATCCGGCATTCTGAGAAAGACAGCCACACTCACATCGGCATGAAAAACCTGGACAAGCGGCTGAAACTGCTTTATGGATCAGACTCGGGGATAAAGATCACAAGCCTTCCAAACAAGTGCACCACAGTTTCTTTCCACATTCCAAGAAAGGAGTTTTCCCATGATATTTAAGCTTCTTGTAGTTGACGACGAAGTCACTATGCGAAAAGGTATTTCCAATTATATGAACTGGGCATCCATCGACTGTCAGGTTGTGGGAAGCGCTTCTGACGGAATGGAGGCCATAGATTTTCTGAAAAATCATCCTGTGGATATCGTAATCACAGATATCAAAATGCCCGCTGCAGACGGACTGGAAGTAGCTCGCTTTGTTCACGAAAATCATCCTATGACAAAGGTGATCATCCTGACCGGATACGCTGATTTTGAGTACGCACAGACTGCCATCAAATATCACGTCACCTCCTTCATTTTAAAGCCAACCAATAAAAAAGAACTTTTCGCTGCTGTCCAGGAGGCTCAAAAGCAACTGATTGTTTCCCAACAGCAGGAGAATATTGCAAAAGAAGGTGTCTTTTTCCTGAAGGATCAGCTGATGCAGGAGCTGACTGACCATCCCTGCACAGAAGAATTAAAAGAAAAGCTTCTTTCCCTTGGACTTCACATGGATTGCTATTATGTAGCAGCTTTTAAACCCTCTTCCGATGAACCGGATCTGTCAGCTCTGAAAAAAATTGTAATTGCGGAGAAAAAGAACACCTATTGTTACCGTTATAACAATTTAATCCTGAATGTTTATTTCCAGACGGAGCCCAGCCCTTCCATTCCAGAATATATTCTGGAAAACTGTCGTGAGATCTCCGGTATTGTAAAGGCATTCAGTTCTTCTGAAATTCTTACCGGGATCAGTGCTCTTCATCAATCCCCGGAAGCGTTTCAGATGGCAGTTTCCGAGGCCATCCAGGCACTTACCCATAACTTTTATAGCGAACAACGAATTTCTGTTTTTGAAAGCATCAATTCCGAGGAATCTGCGGAACTTTCTGTAGAAAATTCACTGAATCTTTATCAGATTGAAAGCAGTCTGAACAACTGGGCTTTCCAGGAAGCCAGTTCTGTTTCCAATCATATTTTTTCCAAGTTCAAAAGCAGTTTTACCAATTCACAGGATGCAAAGAATATCTGTTCCCAGATTTACTACATCTGCTGCCGTGTACTGGTAAAAAAAGAGCTGGAGCCTGTTCCCCTTAGATATCTGGAAGACCTTTTGAAATCCCGGGATATTTTTGCCCTGGAGAGTGCTGTTTCTCAGATCATGGAATATACCAGGGAAAACAGTATGAACACCCATGCAGTTCCCAATTACATTATAGAAAACACCATACAGTATATTGTCCAGAATCTGGCTGGAAATCTCTCCCTGGATACCATTGCTCAGGAACTGCATATTTCCCCCTCCCACCTAAGCCGCACCTTCAAAAAGGCAACCTCCTGTTCTCTTACTGAGTACATCAATAAGGAGCGCATTCATAAGGCAAAGGAGCTTCTGCATAATACGGATCTGCTTACTTACGAAATTGCAGAAGCTGTGGGATATAAGGATGCCACCTATTTTTCTTCGATTTTCCGGAAATATGAAGGCCTGAGCCCTTCTGAATATAAAACAAAGTTTTTTGTACAATAGAGATACAATAGAGATTCACTGCAATTTTCCTAAAAGTTTGTTGCACAATCCCCTCACATCCTTTATAATTAGTTAATTGATTAATCTTTTATCAAATTAAAGAGGGAAAGAGGTAAAGAAACAAATGAAAAATCTATGGAACAAATGGACCGGGATTGCACTGGTAAAACGAATCGTCGTCGGTCTGATTCTTGGTGCCATCCTTGGAGTTGCAGCCCCCGGTGCAACCAGCATTGCCATCCTTGGTGATGTATTTGTAGGTGCCCTGAAAGCCATCGCACCCCTTCTGGTATTCTTTCTGGTTCTCAGTTCACTGTGCAACGCAGGAAAATCCCATGGCGGCGTTATCAAAACAGTAGTTGCCCTTTACATGTTCAGCACTGTACTGGCAGCTGTGATTGCCGTTTTCGCCAGCATGATTTTCCCTGTACAGCTGACACTTACCAATGCAGCCGCAGACGCCAGTGCTCCACAGGGTATTGTGGAGGTCCTCAGCAACCTTCTTCTGAATATTGTTGCCAACCCGGTATCTTCCCTGGTGAATGCAAACTATGTAGGTATCCTTACCTGGGCCATCCTTCTTGGACTTGCCCTTCGTACAGCAAATGACACCACCAAAAAAGTCCTTGCTGACATTGCAGACGGAACATCCCTGGTGGTCAGCTGGATCATCAACCTGGCACCCTTCGGAATCTTCGGTCTGGTATTTAACACCGTATCCACCAACGGATTAGACATTTTCACTACCTATGGAAGACTACTGCTGCTGTTGGTAGGCAGCATGCTTTTCATCTACTTTGTAACAAACCCGCTTCTGGTTTACTGGTGTATCCGCAAGAATCCATATCCGCTGATTCTGCACTGCCTGAAGAAAAGTGCCATCACCGCATTCTTCACCAGAAGTTCCGCTGCCAATATTCCAGTAAATATGAAAGCCTGTGAGGAGATGGGGCTTGACCGTGACACCTATTCCGTAACCATTCCTCTTGGTGCAACCATCAACATGGACGGAGCTGCTATCACCATCACCGTTATGACAATGGCAACTGCTTTTACCCTTGGAATCCACGTTGATATCCCAACCGCCATCATCCTCAGCCTTCTTGCAGCCCTTTCTGCATGTGGTGCTTCCGGTGTTGCCGGCGGATCCCTCCTTCTGATTCCTATGGCCTGCTCCCTTTTCGGAATTTCTGACGACATTTCCATGCAGGTTGTAGCTGTAGGCTTTATTATCGGAGTTATCCAGGACTCAGTTGAGACAGCCCTTAACTCCTCTTCTGACCTGCTTCTCTCTGCTTCTGCAGAGTTCAGACAGTGGCGTCTGGAAGGAAAAGAGATTAAATTCTAACACCCAATAATGCTCTGGAAAATATGAGAAAATACTTTGCTTTTTCTCCTTTTCCAGAGCATATTTGAAAAAGGCTTTCTGCAAGATGTGCGTCACAATTTGTGGGAGAATTGGCCGGGATCAGGGCACCATAGCGGGCTACGTCAACTGAATCCGGGAAAAATATACCGCAAAGTTTCACTTTGGCTCTTACTTCTCCATTTCTCTCAGCTTCTTCAATATCCTTTTCTCCATCCTAGAAATCTGAACCTGGGACATTCCCATTTTTTTTGCAACCTCTGTCTGTGTCATATCCTGAAAATACCGAAATACGATCAGTCTTTTCTCCTCTCCTTCCAGTTTTTCCAGAATCTCCTCCAGAAAAATCCGGTTCAAAAGCTTTTCATGGCGATCCTCTTTTTCCGGAAGCCTGTCCACAAGCTGCAAATCCGTTCCATCTCCCTGATACACAGTCTTGTAAATAGAATCTACCTCTGCAGCCGATTCCAGCGTCATCGCCAATTCTTCCATCGGCATATCCATAGCATCTGAAAGTTCTCTTAGATCCGGCTCACGGCCTAACTTTTTCTCCAATTCCTCCCTCATTTTACAGATTTTATACTGATTCTCTTTTATGGAGCGGCTCACCTTCAGAATTCCATCATCCCGAAGGAACCGCTTAATCTCTCCAATGATCATTGGTACTGCATAAGTAGAAAACTTCACATCAAATTCAGGATTGAAATGATCTACAGCCTTCAAAAGCCCGATGCTTCCAATTTGAAAAAGATCCTCCATTTCCACCCCTCTCCCCAGAAAACGCCTGGCAACGCTATATACCAGTCCCATATTTTCCGAAAACAAAGTATCTCTTGCCTCTTTATCTCCCTGGTGAATGCGCCCAATGAGAGCAAGAGTGTGATCCATGCTTCCTCCTGATCAATTACCGATTTTTTTGCTCATATGCACACAGGTTCCTTTTCCAACCTGTGAGGTGACTTTAACCTCATCCATAAATGCTTCCATAAAAGTAAACCCCATTCCTGATCTGTCCTGATCAGCGCGGGTCGTATATAAGGGCTCCATTGCTTTTTCCACATCTGCAATTCCTATGCCATCATCCTCAATATCCAGATAAATTGTTCTCTCTTTTCTGACACACTTCATCCGTATCTTATGTACCTCTCCTTGATAGCCATGGATGATACAGTTGGTTACAGCCTCTGACACAGCCGTTTTCAAATCTGCTACTTCCTCCAGTGTGGGGTTCAGCTGGGTGCAAAATGCCGCGGCAGCTACCCTTGCCAACCCTTCATTCTCCGGACGGCTGTCAAAAATAATGGTCATTTCGTTGGAATTTCCCATCAGACTCCCCTCCCTTCCAGCTGCATCTCATTTTCTGTTCTTTCCAGTTCCAGAAATTTACTCACACCTGAAAGCCGCAGCAATTTTTCAATATATCCGTTTACATGACAGGCCTTCATGCAGCCAGAGCGCATCCCCAGAGCCCGGTATCTCCCCATGATCAAACCTACGCCCGAACTGTCCATAAAAACAGTATTTCCAAAGTCAAAACAAATGGTTCTGATATATATTTTTCCCATAATCCTGTCTGATTCTCTCCGGATCAGCTCAGAAGCCGGATGATCCAGTTCCTCAGGCAGTTTAATATTCAGACAGGTTCCCGTAGTTTCAAAAACAGGTTTCATAAATAAATTCCCCCTTTTTTACTCTATTTTGACCCTCTGCACAGAAAAAAGAAAAAGAGATGTGCAGGTCTATCCCGCACATCCCCGGTTCAGAGGTTTCTCATTATTGTAATTCAGAAATTTTTATTCATAATACTGAAAATCACCATTTTCATCATAATAGCCGTTTTCGTCGCTGTAATCAGAATATCCGGATTCATCATACCCACTGTCACCAGATGCATCATTGTAAGAACTGTCATAACCAGAGGAATCCGTTTCAGAACCATCTGTTGTATTGTCAGTTCCATCATTGCTTTCGGAATCAGAGGAATCTTCGCTGCCCTCAGACTTACTGTCTTCCGTGATTCCAGACACACCAGTAGCTGAACAGATGGTATTGTAAATTCCCATTACATCATCTCCCAGCTGATCTTCATAAACCTTCTGGATTTCCAATGCAGCTGCATCATACTCATTCTGTGTATAAGCTGCATACGCATTCAGAAGTGCCTGATAACTGGTACTCTTCTTCTGCTCGGCATCAAGCTGCTGGGTGATTTCCTCTGCCACATCTCCGGATTCCTTCGCCTCACCCTGGGCTTTGGAAAGCTCCGCACCCTGGCTGACCAGAGACTCGCTGTACTTTACAATCTGTTGATTGGCTTCTCTGTAAATCCCCTGCTTGATAGCCGGAACTGCCAGAAACCAAAATGCAGCCGCACCTGCTGCCACACCCGCCATAAGTGTCACAAACAGTGAAATTCTGGAATTTTCCCTGTAAACTGCCGGCTGTACCACAGTACTTCTGGAAATCTCATCCGAACCTTCTGTCTTGCCCTTGGCACCAAAAAGTCCTTTTTTCTGTTTCTCAAGTCTGGTCGTTACACCAGTTCTCTCATCTACTTCACGAAGAAAACGTAATGTAGTTGTATTGGTCTTATCAATACGAACCGCCTTTTTCAAGGTTCTTCTTGCCTTGCCCCAGTCATGATTCTTCATATAGATCAGCGCCAGCAGGTGATAGCCTTTGATCAGCTTGGTATTCTGGTTCAGAATTTTGCGAAGCTGAATAGCAGCCATATCCTCATGACCTTCCCTGCAAAGAGCCAGGGCATTATTATATTTTCTTATTGTCTCATTAATAGCATCCAGTTTATTCGAATTCGCCTGAAGACGATTAATATATTCATTCGCAATATTCCGGGTAGACTGCAGATTCTTACTGATCACCCACTCGCTAAGAGCAGCGACCACCTCTCCCATTTCAAAATACACAAGACCCAGAAGATTTCTCGCCTGGATATTTCTCTTGTTAAAGGTAAGGCTCTGCTTCAGACAGTTAACAGCTCCTGAAAGGTCCCGGATACTTGCCTTCTCCAAGCCCTGATTGTAATAAAGTTTGGATAGATACTCCACCTTTTTCTGGATCAGGACGTTGCACCCGCAATGAGGACAGTAATCCAGATCCTTGTCAGCCAGGAACGCGCCGCAATTCATACAGTTCATTAAGTATCTCCTATTCTATTTCATCCTGCGTCCGCTTTTGGACTCCCTGAGCATTTCCTGAAGAATGTCCAGAATATCCGTCAGCTCTCTATCGTAAATAGCCTCTTCCGCGTCTGTCACATCCAGACAGGGCTCAAATTTCTTAAGTTCCTCTTCGTAATCGATCATAAAATTCCTCCACAGACTCCTGGAAAATCAACCAGAAATCCCATGTTTTCTTGCAGACAATTTACTTTTTCAACAAGAGTGTCTTAATCTCTCCCACCAGGTAAAGAGAACCCACGCAAAACAGCATTCCGTCCTCTCCTTTGGCCTCGTGCGCCATATGAAAAGCTTCTTCAATATTATCAGAGTTTCCAATATCCTTACAGCCTTCTTTGCAAAAGATCTCTGCCAGCTCCGCAGACGGCACCTCACGGTATCCCCCAACCTCTGTGGTTACAACTTTACGGAATTTTATTCTGCTGCAAATTGTATGGATCATATCCTGATAATCCTTATCATTCACCGCAGAAAATAAAAGTGTCAGCGGATACTCCTTCTGAAACCGCTCTGCAGTCTCCACAAACCTGCGCACGCCATCCTCATTATGTGCACCATCCACGATCACGCCCGGCAAAATGGTCTCCATTCTGCCCTGCCATCTGGTATTTGCAATTCCTGCCTGCAGCTGTTCCATGGTCACCGGAATCCTGTCTTTCAGCACTTCCATAGTTGTAAGCGCCAGAGATGCGTTCATCACCTGATACCATGCAATAAAAGGAATATGGAACCTGGTATCCCCATAATAATCGTCCTCCAGGGAAAAATCAATGCCGTCTTTATTATTTCCCAGTACCTTTGCTCCAGCCTGAACTACTTTATAAGCCGGGCTTCCAAGCTCCTTTGCCTTCGCAGCGATCACTTCTGCCGCATCCTTGTCATTTCCATCATAGATTACAGGAACTCCCGGAACAATGATTCCAGCCTTCTCCCCTGCAATCTCTCTTACCGTATTTCCCAAAAACTGCATATGATCCAGACTGATAGATGTAATCACGCAAGCTACAGGATTCTCTACCGCTGTAGTCGCATCCAGCCTTCCGCCAAGCCCGGTTTCCAAAGTCACATAGTCCACCCCTGCCTCTGCAAAGATCACCATTCCCATAAGAAACAGCATTTCAAAATAAGTAGGATGGTAACTTCCTTCAGCCACAAGCTCGTCCGCCAGCACTTTCACTCTCTCAAAAGCTTTCAAAAAGGTGTCATCATCAATATTCACCTCATTGATCTGAAACCGCTCGTTGATCTTCACCAGATGGGGAGACGTAAACAGGCCGCAGGAATACCCTGCCTCCCTGAGAATAGATGTGAGAAACGCACAGGTACTCCCCTTCCCATTCGTTCCCGCAACATGTATCACCTTAAACTTCTCCTGTGGATTTCCCAGTCTCCTCAGGCATTCCTTTGTATGCTCCAGGCTGTTCTTTTTTGTAAACTTCGGAGTCTCCTCAATATAAGCAACCGCTTCCTCATAATTCATAATCTTAACCACCATTTATCTATCGTATTTCATCCGTAACTTTTCATTCTCATCGTAAGTCTGGCAGAATATACTGCCTTCTGAATAGTTCCATTCCTCTACCATTATATAATAGTCACACCAGAAGTCCACCCCTAATCGTAACTTTTTATCCGACAAACCTCGCACAGAAGAAATCAGAGAGGTTCCGAAAAAATCTCATACGGCAGAATTTAGGGTTAAAAAAGAAGAGGACACAGTCTGAGCTCCAGCGGAGCAAATTTGTCCTCTCCTTTCTTCGGTTTCAGCAAAATTCTGATGTTTTTAATTTTTTTGGCCGCACACCGCGCTCAGAGCAGACCTGATGAGACCAGGTGCCCAGCCAGGAAACGTTCCTATCGGGAATTCACTTTCCACTGACTATCATACAATGCATAAACCGCTCTGTCAAAGCTCTTGCTAAGAGCCTTCCTCGTCGAGCTGTTACTTCTCTGTACAACTGCCAGTCTGTCAAAATCCGACAGCTCCGTACCCGAGATCACCAGCATGTTCGGACTTACATATGCCGTATCATACCACTCTCCATTCAGCTTCACCTGACTGGACGGGGTGAAATTCGTGCCTTGGATATAATAAGTCCAATCTGTATCCGACACTAACCGAATGGAATCTAAGGTCACATCATAAAGTCCCATCCGCATCTTCATTCTCTCAAAAGGATTTTCTCCTCCATAAGCATATCGCTGACCGTACAGCACATCATACTGCAGAGTTTCCAGATCGACCTGATAATTCTTGGTATTTCTTCTTGCCTGATGATATTTCATGATCGTACCCTCATGAATACCAACTCTGTCCAGAACCTCTGCTGCGATCTGATAAGAAGCCAGATTCTCATCTTTCTTGGTAAGTCCCATATTATCCCAGATTACATACTCCGTCTGGAAAAGATACTTATTTTTCAGATCCTCCACAGTCAGTCCCATAGTCGGCAGATGATCCCCATACATAACCAGGATTACATCCTCCGGATAGTCTGCCAAAGCATCTGTTAACTCTTTCACAAACTGATCCATCTCATGAATCTGATTCACATAGTACTCCCATTTACAATTCAGCTCATCCGTAGGAGAACCGGAAACTGTAATAGAAGGATTGTCCAGAATGGGCTCGCTTGGATAATCACCATGTCCCTGCACGGAAATGGTATACACATAATCCGGACTGTCAGTAGAATCCAGACACTTAATGATCTCATCCGTCAACACACTGTCTTTTACCCATCCAAGAGGATTCTGCAGGTTCTCATCTGCCATATACTCTTCAGAGGTAAAGGTGTCAAATCCCAGATTGGGGAAAACAGACCTTCTTCCATAGAAGTTGGCTTCATTATTATGTACCGCATGTGTGGAATACCCCAGATTTTTCAGAACATAGGGCACACTTTCACAGGTAGTCTCCTTAAGAATACTCTTATAAGGATATTCACCTGGTCCAAAATAGTGAAGACTCATACCTGTAATGGTCTCAAATTCCGTATTTGCCGTACCGGCTCCAACAGAAGGAACCTTGTAATATCCGGAAGAATACTCTTTCATCAGCTTCCTGAAGTTCGGGATTGGATCTTCAGAAATATCCAGGTAATTTACCAGTGTCGGGTCAAAGAAAGACTCAAGCTGAAGGAACAGAATATTCGGTCTCTTTCCATCCTCCTTGGTCTTTGGAAGATTGGACTCTGTCTTCTCGATCCGGTTAATCTCATCCTCAGAATAATCCCTCGGCTCACTGATACCTGTATTAAAAATAGTAGTCGCCAGACAATAAGGATAACCATAATCCTCATAAGCAAACGCGATATTGCCAAAATAATTAGACAAAACCCTTTTTTCAAGAGCCAGCTGTGTCACGCCTCCAAAAGCCACAAAACCAGCAATTACCAGCGGAATCACATACCGGTACTTAATCTTCTGTTCATACTTCGGTCCCTTGACCAGTAGGATCAAAAGCCCCAGCACCACAATTCCGATCAAAATACATCCGATCACCACACCATAAAACGGCAGATATTTCTGCATGATCGCAATACCATCCGTCAGCATATGCAGATCCGGTCCGGTAAATGGTGTAACACGGTTCATCAGAAGAATGCAGTTTACGATTCCCAGAAACAGCCAGAAAACGGAAACCACAACTCTCCAGAAGCACCGCCTGTGAAACAGATAAACGATCAGCATTGTAGTAAAAATAAACATCGTATTATAAGCAAATACCAACGGTTTTCCCGTCATATAATCCCAGGCCTCCACTACAGAGTGGCGGCACAGTGCCTCTATAAGGAAATAGAGCACTGCGCACCAGAGTGCCTGGAGAATCAGGGAAATCTTATTGCAAAATTTGCTCAGCTTCATGCAAAATCTCCTTTTTATCTCTTAAGCTGCTCAAGCTGTGTTTCAACCTTATCTTTCATCTCTTTGTACTTCGCAAGCTTCTCCTTCTCTGCATCAACCTTGGCAGCAGGAGCCTTATTTACGAAATTTGGATTATTCAGCATTCCCTCACAGCGGGCGATTTCCTTAGTCAGTCTCTCCTGCTCCTTTGTCAGTCTCTCAAGTTCTTTTTCCTTGTCAACAAGGTCTTCCAGAGGCATATAAACAACTGCATTGGAAACAACAACAGAAACTGCATCCTCACCGATACCAGTCTTATCCTGCTGAACATGGATTTCTTTTGCAAAAGCAAGGTTTGCAAAGGATTTCTTGCTGTTCTCATACATCTGACAGATAGCAGCATCTTTTCCAACAATGATCAGATGTGTCTTTCTGTTCTGCGGAACATTCATACTGGTTCTTGTGTTACGGATGCCGCGGACAACCTCCTGGAAGCTTCCGATTGCAAGCTCAGCCTCAGGAGAATTCCACTCGTCCTTATATACCGGCCAGTCAGAGATCATAATGGACTCTTCCTCCGGAAGCAGTGTGCAGTAGATTTCCTCTGTGATAAATGGCATAAACGGATGAAGTAGCTTCAGTCCCTGGGTCAGCGCTGTGCGAAGTGTCCAGAGAGCCTCGTTTGCCGCCTTTGGATCCTCTTCTGCCTTCCACAGACGAACCTTGGCGATCTCAATGTACCAGTCGCAAAGCTCATCCCACAGGAAATCATAGATTTTCTGAACCGCAATACCCAGCTCATATTTTTCCATATTGTCGGTTACTTCTTTGATCACATTGTTCAGTCTGGAAAGGATCCATTTGTCCTCAGCGCAAAGAGAACCAATCTCCGGCTCCGTTACATCCTTTCCTTCCAGATTCATAAGAACGAAACGGGAAGCATTCCAGATCTTATTTGCAAAGTTACGGCTGGATTCTACACGCTCCCAGTAGAAACGCATATCGTTTCCAGGTGCATTACCAGTCATCAGAGTAAGACGAAGAGCATCTGCGCCGTACTTGTCGATTACTTCCAGCGGGTCAATACCATTTCCAAGGGATTTACTCATCTTGCGTCCCTGGGAATCTCTTACCAGACCATGGATCAGTACATGATGGAACGGTGTCTTGCCAGTCTGCTCAAGAGCAGAGAATACCATACGGATAACCCAAAAGAAAATAATGTCATATCCGGTTACCAGCACATCTGTTGGATAGAAGTACTCCAGTTCCGGTGTCTTATCCGGCCAGCCAAGTGTGGAAAATGGCCACAGAGCAGAGCTGAACCAGGTATCCAGAGTATCCTCGTCCTGATGAAGATGCGTACATCCGCATTTCGGACATTTTTCCGGCATTTCTCTTGCAACTACAGTCTCACCACACTCATCGCAGTAGTAAGCCGGAATTCTGTGTCCCCACCACAGCTGACGGGAAATACACCAGTCACGGATGTTCTCCAGCCAGTGAAGGTAAGTCTTGTCAAAACGCTCTGGAACGAATTTCAGATCTCCATCCTCAAGAGTCTTGATAGCAGCTTTTGCCATTTCATCCATCTTTACAAACCACTGAGGCTTGATCATCGGCTCTACGGTTGCATGGCAGCGGTCATGTGTTCCAACGCTGTGATTGTGCGGAACAACCTTTACCAGAAGGCCAAGCTTGTCCAGATCCTCTACCATGGCTTTTCTTGCCTCATAACGATCCATGCCGGCGTATTTACCACCCAGCTCATTGATGGTAGCATCATCATTCATGATGTTTATTTCTGGAAGATTGTGTCTCTTTCCAACCTCGAAATCGTTAGGATCATGTGCCGGTGTGATTTTTACGCATCCGGTACCAAATTCTTTATCAACATACTCATCGGCAATAACCGGGATCTCTCTGTCTGTGAGGGGAAGCTTCAGCATTTTGCCAACAATGTCTTTGTAACGGTCATCATCCGGGTTTACTGCAACTGCAGTATCTCCAAGAAGTGTTTCCGGACGTGTTGTTGCAATTTCCACGAATTTTCCTTCTTCTCCAACAACCGGATAATTGATGTGCCAGAAAAATCCGTCCTGATCCTCATGCTCAACCTCTGCATCGGAAATGGAAGTCTGGCATACCGGACACCAGTTGATGATACGGGAACCTTTGTAGATGTAGCCTTTTTCATATAACTTGATGAAAACTTCCTGTACGGCCTTGGAGCAGCCTTCGTCCATGGTGAAACGCTCTCTCTCCCAGTCTGCGGAAGCACCAAGTTTCTTCAGCTGGTTGATAATTTTTCCGCCGTACTCTTCTTTCCACTCCCAGGCATATTCCAGGAATTTCTCACGGCCGATTTCTGCCTTGTCGATGCCTTCTTTTTTCAGTTTCTCAGTAACCTTAACCTCTGTAGCAATAGCTGCATGGTCAGTTCCCGGCTGCCACAGTGCTTCGTAGCCCTGCATTCTCTTGAAACGGATGAGAATGTCCTGCATAGTTTCATCAAGTGCATGTCCCATATGCAGCTGTCCGGTTACGTTTGGCGGCGGCATAACAATGGTAAATGGTTTCTTATCCGGGTTTACTTTTGCATGAAAATATCCGTTGTCCATCCATTTCTGGTAAAGACGTTCCTCGATTCCTTTTGGATCGTAGGTCTTTGCAAGTTCTTTGCTCATGATTTTCCTCCTAAAAAAAGAGCCCCTCACACAATTGTGTGAAGGGCGAAATTAACGCGGTACCACCTTCATTATGTGCAAAATGCAAAGTACTGTTTCCCTGAATTCATTTACAGTCTTCGCTCTGTTGTACACATATCTCTTTCCTGTAACGCTGGAATTGCGTGAAAACTTACTGCAGATATCACTGCTTGTTCAGTTTCCCGGCTCAGAAGCTACCTTCAGTGAATGCGGATCTCAAAATGTCTTCCACCACAGTTATCCCTGGACATTTCTCTCTGGGAGGGCATTTACTTACTCCTCTTCTTCAACGCTTTTCGCTGCAGCGGTCTGATCTCCTTGTAAATATCCGGAAAAAGCCGCCACTTTTATGGATATAACTATAATTGCATTCTTCCGGCTTGTCAAGCTAATTTAAAAATTTCACAATTACAATAATTTTTATTCCACACTCTTTAAGGATTCCACCATATCAATGGTTTTCAGCTTAAAATGCATCACCCCATTCACCACAATGGAAAATATGCTTGTCAGAATTCCACTGTATAAAAAGCTCAACGGCTTAATATTACGTCCAAACATAACTGCATCCACCTCAACCGTAGTAATCACATACCTGTGAATGAGAATTCCAAACACTGCTCCAAACATAATTCCAAGCACTGTCAGGATCACGTTTTCCCGAAGCACATACTGGGAGACCTCTCCGTCATAGAAGCCAAGCACCTTCAAAGTTGCCAGCTCCCTCTGTCTTTCTGTAATATTGATATTATTCAGATTATACAATACCACAAAAGCCAGCATTCCTGCGGAAACGATCAGCACCAGGATCACCGCATCCAGAGTGCTCAGCATACGGTCAACCTGTGATGCCAGACTACTGGTATAACTGATGCTGAGAGCACCAGGATTAGCAAGGATCCGGCTTCCTGCCATTTCCAGATCATCCTTGCAGTCTTCCTGCATAGTAAACACAATGTTCTCATACTCCGGCTTTTCCCCGAACGTCTGCTCATAAACCCTGGGCGTCATATAAAGGTAATGGCTCATATAATTCTCTGTGATCACAGCCACCCTCACCTTATATTCCTTATCTCCCTTTTTTAGGGGAATCATATCTCCCACCTTTAATCCCAGCAGGGATGCTGTTTTCTCGGAAATAGCAGCACCTTCGTCGGTAAGCTCATATGTTTCCCCGGTAATACGGTTCTTTAAGGTTACATCCCTTGCAAACTCACTCAGGCTCTCTGGCACAAACAGATAAATACTGACGCTGGAGCTGCCTTTCGGAGCACTGATCTTCGTCATCTGTACCCGATTGCAATGGGCGATTTGCTCATTTTCCTTCATATATTCAAACAGCTCTGCATGTTCTTCCTCTGTAGCATCGCTGTCCTCAATCACCATTCCGTCATAATGCTGAAGCTCCCGGTACTGAATAGCGGCAATATCACTGATGGAATCCTGAATCCCAAAGCCAACCAGCATCAGTCCCATGCTTCCTGCAATTCCAAAGACCGTCATGATCAGGCGCTTCTTGTAACGGAAAAGATTTCGAATTGTGGACTTCCAGGAAAAGCTTAAATGCTTCCATATAAATGTGAGCCGCTCCAGCAATACCCGCTTGCCCTCTTTCGGAGCCGGTGGGCGCATAAGAGAGGCCGGTGTCTCCTGCAGCTCCTTTCCACTTGCGAAAAGAGTGGCTCCAACTGTACATACAACAGAGGCTGCGGAAGCGATCAGTGCGAAGCCAGGCTGATAATCAATGGAAATGGTATTTGCCACGTTATGATACATAATTCCATAAGCAGTTATAATAATGTATGGAATGATTTTCTCTCCGATCAGCATTCCCAGCACACTGCCAAGAAGAGTTGCAAAAAATGCATAACAGATGTATTTTGCTGCAATAGCAGACTTCTTATATCCCAATGCCTTCAAGGTACCGATCTGGGTTCGCTGCTCCTCCACCATACGAGTCATAGTGGTAAGACTGATCAATGCCGCTACCAGGAAAAAGATGACCGGGAAAACCTGACCGATGTTTCGAAGACGATCTGCATTATCACCGTAATCCGTATATTCCGGAAGAGCCTCCCTATCTGTGACCATCCACTCCGGCATTTCCAGATCTTCCAGCTCCTTTTTCGCATCATCCAGCTTCTGCTGATTCTCGGCAATCTCATCCTCAGCATCTTTTTTGGCGTCTTCGTACTCTTTCTTTCCGTCTGCAAGGTCTTTCTCGCCTTTTTTCAAGTCTTTAGCCGCATCCTGAAGCTTTTTCACATTGTCTGTAATCTCTTTTTCACCGTCTGCAAGCTTCTTCTCATTGTCTGCGATTTCTTTCTCACCATCGGCAAGTTTTGCCTCATTTTCTGCAATCTCTTGCTCACCGGAAGTAAGCTTTGCCTCATTTTCCGCAATTTGCCGGGCACCGGAATTATACTGTTCCAGGCCGGAAGCATACTGCGCTTCGTTGTCATTCAGCTTTGCCACATTGGCATCCAGTTCCGCCTGTCCTGCTGCCAGGGTCTCTGCATTGGAATCAATTTCTTTCTGGGCTTTATTCAGTTTTTTCTTTGCTGCCTTTAACTGCTTCTGACCTTTTTCCAGTTCCTGTTCCCCTGCCTCTATCTCAGCTTTCGAAGCAGCAAGAGTATTCTCCTGTTCCTGAATCTGAATCCATCCGGCGTCAATCTCTGCCTGACCTGCTGTTATCTGTTCCCGTCCAGCATTCAGCTCGCTTTCTTTCTGAGAAAGCTGGGAAAGTCCATTCTCGACTGCTGCAAGCCCGCTTTCCAACTCACTTCTGGTCGCTGCAAGCTGCTGCCGCTGACTCTCAATCTGCGCTTCACTTGCCTGAATCTGCTGGCTTACCGCCGCCTCCTGTTCTTCCAGTGCAGACACCTGAGCTGCCAGAATATCTATTTCCTCCTGGGAAGCATCCGGATTTTCCAGTGCTGCGTTGTAACTTGCGCGTACTATCTCAAGCTGACTCTGCAGCTCCGTCAGCTGAGCTTTTGCACTTTCCAAAGCACTTATTCCATCCTGAAGCTGTGCTTCTCCTGCTGATACCTGGGAAAGTCCATCTGTAATCTGCTGCTTCTGGGCATTTAACTGGGTTCTGGTACTTTCGATCTGCTGCTGTCCGGCAATGATCTCCGCTTTTGACTGATCCAGTTCACTTTGCTTTGTTGTCAAAGTCTGCTTTGCGGCTTCTAACTGCTGCTCGCCTGCCTCAATCTGGGCTTTTCCATCTGCAAGTTTCGCTTTATTTTCATCTAAAGTCTTCTGATTTTCCTCTAATTCTGCCAGACCACTGGTTACCTGCTTCTGCGCGGAATCAAGCTGAGCCTGTCCGTCAGCAAGCTGGGCTTTTGCTGCATTTACCTGACTCCATCCATCATCCAGCTGGCTTCTGGCAGTGTCAAGCTGGCTTTTGCTGGAGGAAAGCTGACTCCTGGCAGATTCCAGCTGACTTTTTCCATCAGCAAGCTGCGCTTTTGCATCTTCTAACTGGTTTTTCCCATCAGTAAGCTCTGTCTTCGCATCTTCCAGCTGTTTTTTTCCATCGGCAAGCTCTGTTTTTGCGTCTTCTAACTGGGATTTTCCATCTTCATACTCTTTCCTGCCGTCTTCTAAATCCTTTTCACCTTTATCCAGCTCTTCTTTTGCGTCAGCAAGCTTTTCATCTGCCTCTTTTTTCCCATCGTCCAACTTCTTCTGGGCATCATTGATTTCCTCCTGTGCATCCGCCTTCACAGCTGCAAGGCGGATCTGACAGCGATCATCTGCTATGTTTTCAACACGGTCTTTGATCTTGGCGATCAGATTCTCATAACCGTCTGTATAACTTGTAAGACCCTTTGCCCCATGAACGGTCACATAAATCTGCGTATAAATTTCCTGGTCAAAATCTTCTGGGAGCACATATCCAAATCCATTGACTTCACCAGTTCCAAGGGTGGTATTTCCTCTATTAAAGGAAATATAAAGAGGACTTCTTCCAGTTCCCACTACCGTATATTCTGTGGTCACAAGAACGGGGGAATCTCCTTCTTCACGCAAAGCCACCTTATCTCCTACCTTATATTCATTGGAAGAAGCAAATGTGCTATCCAGAAAAATCTCTCCACTTTTTTCCGGAAGGCGTCCCTCCTGCACATCCAGTTTATTCACTGTGTCATTTATGGATTCAATGTGAAGAACCTTCTGCTTCTGGCCTTCCCCGCACATCACATCGGTAGACCAGGCACCTTCTGCGGACTCGATGCCATCTATACTTTCTATGGAAGAAACATCATCAGATGTCAGGCCCATTGTGCCCACAACCTTGATATCCATCAGGCTGCTTTCGTCATAATAGGCATCTCCGGAATAGCGCATATCCGGCGAGGAAGCCTGAATACCGGAAAAGAAGGCCACTCCAAGAGCCACGATCAGAAGAATGGAGATAAACCTGGATTTGCTTTTTCGGATCTCCATCCAGAATTCTTTTCTTAATGCTTTCATCTCTCACCTACCACTCAATTTCTTCTACCGGGGTTGGGTGGGCATTCAAAGTCATCTGTGCCACCTTGCCGTTTTTTATTTTAATCACGCGATCTGCCATAGGCGTCAATGCAGAGTTATGAGTGATAACCACTACTGTCATCCCCTTCTGGCGGCACATATCCTGTAAAAGCTTGAGAATCGCCTTACCAGTCTGGTAATCCAGAGCGCCTGTTGGCTCATCGCAAAGGAGCATCTTCGGATTCTTGGCAAGAGCTCTTGCAATGGAAACTCTCTGCTGTTCACCGCCTGATAACTGGGCAGGAAAATTTCCAAGTCTGTCTTTCAGCCCCACCTCTTCCAAAACAGTTTTCGGATCCATGGGGTTCTTACAGATCTGTCCTGCCAGTTCTACGTTTTCCAAGGCTGTCAGATTGGGAACCAGATTATAAAACTGAAAAACAAATCCAATATCATCCCTGCGGTAGCTGGTGAGCTGGCGGTTATTGTATTTCGCTATATTCCTTCCATCTACCCAGATCTGACCGCTGGTGGCAGTATCCATTCCGCCCAGAATATTCAGAACCGTAGTCTTGCCAGCACCACTGGGCCCTACGATCACGGCAAACTCGCCTTTAGCTATGTTAAAGCTGATCTCATCTACTGCGATTATTTTTACTTCTTTCGTTCCATAAATCTTAGAAACCTTTTCAAGGTGAATATAGTTTTCTGTGGTACCCTGCAATTTATCACACTCCTGTTTTTCAAATATATTTTAATTTTAGTATAGCATTGCAGGTTTTTTTGTTCAATCAGAGAAAGTATGAAATTTCTATAAAGATAACTATACGTTACTGGTCACGGAGTAAACAGTAACAACTATACCAATCGCGTAGGATATGAATTCAAGTGTGCAGTTATAAAAATTATAGTTATTTCAAAAACAGCCTCTGACTTTCCCAGTAAAAAAGTCAGAGGCTGTTTTTCTTTCCTGCTCATCAATTGCAGAATATATAATTACAATCTGCATATCCGTATTTC
This sequence comes from Ruminococcus sp. RTP21484sp1_RTP21277st1_D2_RTP21277_210401, assembly GCF_040924225.1. NCBI lineage: Bacteria > Bacillati > Bacillota > Clostridia > Eubacteriales > Oscillospiraceae > Ruminococcus > Ruminococcus sp. RTP21484sp1_RTP21277st1_D2_RTP21277_210401. The sequence continues at coordinate 76,204 of NZ_JBCOMJ010000002.1, forward strand.
ATAAGGCGTGGAGAATATACATACCAGTATTTATCTGAACTGGAATCAATTACTACCACAGTATCACCGGTATTCAGTTCACCAATCTCATTTGCCGCATCATATCCCATAGCGGATCGAAGAGCCAGATAGCCGGTAGGCACTTTTACATACAAGGTAGCATATGCATTTCCACCCACCAGATAATCTTTGTTTACAAATCCATTGGTATCATATTTCGGGGAATACACATACCAGTACTGGGAATCACTTGTATCCAGAAGCTGTACGGTATCACCGGAATATAATTCCCCGATTTCATTGGAAGCATCATATGCCTTCATATTGCGAAGTGCCAGATAGCCCTTGGCAACACTGACCGTTCTTATTTCACCAAAATAGCTGGAATCTGTATCCAGTCCCTCTTCTCTGTACAGGTACTCCTGGTTCACATATCCATAGCCGTCCAGTTTCGGGGAATACACATACCAGTACTGAGAATTGCTGCTGTCGGAAACCCAGACGGTATCTCCCGAATAGAGCTCACCGATTTCATTAGATGCATCATATTCCGGTGCATTGCGAAGAGCCAGATATCCGGTGGAAACGCTTACGGTCCACATTGTATTATAGGAAGATGTCACAGAATCCAGATAATCATTATTCACATATCCGAAATCGTCATACTTAGGAGAGTATACATACCAGTAACCAGTGGCGCCAGTATAATCCAGTACCTCCACCAGATCACCACTGTAAAGTTCTCCGATCTCATTACCGCTATTATAGGATGTATCTGTCCGCAGAGCCAGATATCCAGTAACAACATTCACACGGTAAGTATTACAGGAAGCCTCTGCCTCCTGCGTAGTTCCGGGAACTGAAAATGCAAGGGCTGCAGCTGCAAGAACAGGTATGCAAATCTTCTTCATTTTCGTCATAGAAAAATCCCCCTTCATATAGTCTTTGCTGTCCACCCCATGACCAGCAACATACAATTTTCTGAAAAAACACTTTTTTCATGTATTTATATATGAAAATTATAACGGATTAACCATGGCTTTTCAACTCCGTTTTTCTTATTATACACCACCTGACTCTGTTTTTTGTAATGCTTCATTTCCATCTTCTGTGCCATAATTGCGCAGCATAAAACTGTCCTCTACAGCTTCTTTCATATTGGTAGCGTCTGCATAATTATTATTCAGGATTAGCTTATCTAAACCATAGCAGGTCTGCCCTTTAATGTAATGATCAAATTCCAGTTTAAAGCTATACCGATCTGTATCGGGGTCACTTGCAATAGACGAAAGACTAGTACATCGCTTCGTAAATAACTATACCAATCACGTAGGATGTGGATTCGAGTGTGCAGGTATAAAAACGTAGGCGTAGCGGGCTACGCCGAGGCTTTTATACCTGTGCAATCGAATTCACAGACAAGTGAGTGGTATAGTTATTTCGAAAACGATGTACTAGTATTTCCCTTAGAGCGTATAAAAAAGCGCTTATCAGAATTATTTTTTCAGACAACCGTAGCTGCCTGTCTTATCTTTTCCATTGAAATATTTCTTTGAAAATTCCTCCGCCGGACAGGGTCTGGAATAATAGTATCCCTGAAGCAATTCCGGCTTATAAGTCTGGACAACGGAAAGGATTTCCTCATTCTCCACACCTTCCACACAAACCTTTATTCTGGTCTGCTTACTCAGATTCATAATATATTCCAGAATCGCCTGATCCATCTCATCATCCTGAATGGAACGGACAAAAGTATGATCGATCTTGATCCACTGTGGTTTCAGCTTGCGAAGCAATGCAATGGATGAGTACTCCGTGCCGAAATCATCCAGTGCCATATTGATCCCCATATTTTTAAAATATTCAAAATCATCCCGAAGGCCGTTGGGATCCGATACCTTACAGCTCTCTGTAAGCTCCAGGATCAACTGCTTCTCCGGTGTGCCGGATTTTTCCACGATCCGTGTCACCATTTCCCTGAAGCCTTCCTGAAGTATCTGGATATAAGAAACATTCACGGAAATCACAAAATCAGGATTCTCCATGCGCCACAAGGCCGCCTGGGCAAGTGCCTCATTCAAAAGCCACTCTCCCACCTGTCTGATGGTTCCGTCTTCCTCCAGGATCGGAATAAATTCCATTGGGGAAACCAGGGTTCCATCCGGCAGATAAAAACGCATCAGAGTCTCAGCACCATAAACCTCCTGAGTCTCTCCGTTCACCAGAGGCTGGTATACCAGTGCAAACCCTCTGCAATTATTGGCAACAGACTCACGGAGAACTTCCTGCAGTCGGAATTTCTCCACTGTTTTTCTGTGCATTTGTCCGGAAAACTGCGCAATGCTACCACGTCCCACTTTCTTCGCCTGCTCAAGGGCGTATTCCACATTTGCATGCAAAGTCTCGAAATCCTCTGCATCCTGTGGAAAAAAGGCCACTCCGCAGGAAATTGTCAACTGGATCTCCAGATTCATCTCCCTGGGGACTTCCTCCGAAAATCTCTGCACTTCCCGGTAAATCCGGTCAAGCGCACTCTCGGATTTCTCCGTGGTAATACAATAGAATTTACCTCCTGGTCCTCGATAAGAAATAACGCCCTCCATACTCTGACATTTCTGTCCCAGACGCTGCAGCACCTCATCTCCTACCAGATACCCAAGAATATCATTGATTCTCTGAAGTCTGTCCACATCAAAAAGAAGAACCGCACCTTCCATTCCATGACTGATAAATGACGGAAGCTGCTTCTTCAGCTCATGAAACGTATATAAACCAGTGGGCTGGTCAAACTTGGCATTCACACCAAGATTCATCATCGTGCCAACAAAAAGGCCAAGGCTTCCATCCGCATTCCGCTCCACAATTCCCTGGCACCTTACCCATACATATTTCCCATATTTATTTAAAGCCCGGTATTCACAATTATGCCGGTTGCTTTTCCCCTCAAAAATACGACCGATATCCTCCAGAAAAATATGCTGGTCTGCAGGATGGATATGCTGTACCCATTCCTTCGCCGTATTCTCTATAAATTCTCCCGGCAGATTGAAGTAATCCACACTTGGCTTAGACCATCTGGAAAAATCGCGTTCCAGGTCTGCTATATAAATGTACATATTATCTGAAGTCTGAGACAGAGCATCAAATATATGGCTGTCAAGATTAGAGATATCTATCACACAAAATCACTGCCTTCCCTTTTCCCCTAATACATCAATATTTTACCATACTTTGCACAATTCTGTCTACCGTTTTTGACAATTCTGCACATAAAATGTTAAAAAAGTATAAACAGAAGAATAAATAATACAAACATTTTTATGATAATCTGTAACCATTCCGTAGATGCCAGAGCCTGTTTGAAAAATCATCCCGCAATCCGCACGTCCCACTTTGCGGCATATTTTGCCCGAATTCGTTTGTTGCAGCCCGTAAAAAAGGTACTATATTTCCATTTCAGGAGATACAGTACCTTTTACAAAAATGAATTTATTTTTTAATTATTTTACTGCCTCGAATGCTGCGTCCAGAGCCGCGATCAGGTCTTCCACTTTCTCAATACCGATGGAAAGACGGATTGTGTTTGGTTTGATTCCCTGGTCAAGAAGCTCTTCCTCTGTGCACTGGCTGTGTGTGGTTGTTGCAGGATGGATCACAAGAGATTTTACATCTGCAACGTTTGCAAGCAGTGAGAAGATTGCAAGGTTATCAATAAACTTCTGAGCGGTCTGTGCATCACCCTTGATCTCAAATGTAAAGATGGAACCGCCACCGTTTGGAAGGTATTTCTTATAAAGATAATGGCTTGGCTCACTCTCCAGTGATGGATGATGAACAGCTTCTACCTGTGGATGTTTAGACAGGTAATCTACGATTTTCAGGGCGTTGCTTACGTGACGCTCCACTCTTAAGGAAAGAGTTTCCAGTCCCTGTAAGAACATAAATGCATGGAATGGAGAAAGGGTAGCTCCTGTATCACGAAGGATGATTGCACGAATGTAAGTTACAAATGCTGCCGGAGCGGTTGCCTCTGCAAAGGAAATTCCATGATAGCTTGGGTTCGGCTCAGAAATCCACGGGAATTTGCCGGATGCCTTCCAGTCAAAGTTACCGCTGTCTACGATTACGCCGCCGATTGCAGTTCCATGGCCGCCGATAAATTTGGTGGCAGAATGAACGACGATATCTGCACCATACTCAATCGGGCGAACCAGGTAAGGAGTTGCAAATGTAGAATCAACTACAAGAGGAATGTTATGTTTGTGCGCAATTTTTGCAACTTCTTCAATATCAATCAGGTTGGAGTTCGGGTTTCCAAGGGTTTCAATAAAGATTGCTTTTGTGTTTTCCTGAATTGCCGCTTCGAAGGAGCCTTCTACATCCGGGTCTACAAATGTTGCGGTGATACCGCTGGTCTGCGGAAGAGTATGTGCCAGAAGGTTGTATGTTCCGCCGTAGATGGTCTTGGAAGCTACAATGTGCTCACCTGTTTTTGCAAGTGCCTGGAATGTATAATTGATAGCTGCTGCACCGGAAGCAACTGCAAGTGCTGCAACTCCACCTTCAAGAGCAGCAATTCTCTGCTCGAAAACATCCTCTGTAGGGTTGGTAAGTCTTCCATAAATATTTCCGGCATCGCGAAGTCCGAAACGGTCAGCTGCATGCTGTGAGTTATGGAACACATAAGATGTGGAAGCGTAGATTGGAACAGCTCTTGCATCTGTTACCGGATCTGCTTTCTCCTGTCCAATGTGTAACTGTTTTGTTTCAAATCCCCAGTTTTTAGAATCTCTGATATCTGCCATTTTTCTTTCCTCCGTATGTTTACTATTTTTCATCATTTTTTGTTAATGTTAGTTTTGTTATTGTTTTTGATGTTTTTCTTTGCTGTTGCTTTGTTTTTGTTGATGAATGCATAGTAACATACTGGGGATTATCTGTCTAATATGTAAAAATAATATCTGGTTATAGGTTCATTCTATAGCCAGGTATTTGGGGAATTTTTCTTTGCATATTTCTTTACACTATTCAGAAACGCCTCATGTATCCTGTCATCCTCATCCAGTTCCGGATGAAATGCCAGTCCATACTGCTTTTTATACTTTACAGCTACAATGTTTCCATCCACCTCAGCCAGTACTTCTGCGCCTTCCCCACATTTTTCAATATAAGGGGCACGAATGAATGTCATGGGAACCTGACCGATTCCTTTCATTTCCCTGATGGTGTGAAAACTGCCAAGCTGTCTGCCGTAGGCATTTCTTTTTACTGTCACAGGCATGGTTCCGAAATACACATGCCCATCATTAGAGAGGTGGTCAGCCAGAAGGATCACCCCTGCACAAGTGGCAAGCACCGGCATTCCAGTCTGGATTTTCTCTTTCAAAGGCTCAAACATTTCCAGCTCCCGAAGGAGTTTTCCCTGTACCGTACTCTCCCCGCCTGGCAAAACCAGTCCGTCAAAGTCTCCATCCAGGTCTTCCTTTTTCCGCAGCTCCATGCACCGGGCACCCAGTTTTTCCAGTTTACTCTTATGTTCTGCAAAAGCTCCCTGCACAGCAAGGATTCCGATTTTCATCTTATTTGCCCCTCTCTGCCATCAGAAGCTGGATTTCCTGCTCATTGATTCCAACCATAGCTTCACCAAGATCCTCGGAAAGCTCTGCAAGCATTTTGGAATCCTGATAGTTGGTGACCGCTTTTACAATAGCTGCTGCACGCTTCTTCGGATCACCGGATTTGAAAATACCAGAGCCCACAAACACACCTTCTGCGCCAAGCTGCATCATAAGGGCCGCATCTGCAGGAGTCGCAACACCGCCTGCTGCAAAGTTTACCACAGGAAGTCTTCCGTTTTTGTGTACATACTCAACCAGCTCATACGGTACACGCAGGTTCTTTGCTTCTTCAAAAAGCTCATCCTCACGCATGGAAACCACTTTCGCGATCTCGCTGTTCATCATGCGCATGTGGCGCACCGCCTGTACCACATCGCCGGTTCCTGGTTCGCCTTTTGTACGGATCATGGAAGCGCCTTCTGCGATTCGCCTTAAAGCTTCTCCTAAATCTTTGGCTCCGCATACAAATGGTACTTTAAACTGACGCTTGTCAATATGGTAAACATCATCTGCCGGGGAAAGTACCTCGCTCTCATCAATATAATCAATCTCAATTGCTTCCAGGATCTGCGCTTCTACAAAATGTCCGATACGGCATTTCGCCATAACCGGAATAGAGACTGCCTCCTGGATTCCTTTGATCATTTTTGGGTCGCTCATCCTGGAAACACCGCCAGCTGCACGAATATCTGCCGGAATCCTCTCCAGCGCCATAACCGCACAGGCACCTGCCTCCTCTGCGATTTTTGCCTGTTCCGGAGTGGTAACGTCCATGATCACTCCACCTTTTAACATCTGTGCAAGCTGTTTATTTAATGCATATCTTTCCTGGCTCATTTTGATTTCCTCCTGTATGTATTGTGCAGAAAAATTGTGTGGCACTGTTTTAACAGATCTCCATTTCTTCAACTGCCTTTTATTTGTCTGAAAGCATACAGGAATACTGTACCGTTATAAATATCCAATTTTTATATATTTTAAAATGACAGTTTGAATATTTTCTCTTAAACTGTCCTGCAGGACTTGTTTTTTTCCAGCAAAACCTTCAGTGCCCGGGCAATTTCTACCTCGTCTTCTGCTATCAGGATACGCATAATTTTCCTCCATTTTTTTCTGAAAAGGAGACGCTTACGCGTCCCCCATTTTCCCGCCCCTCCTAGAGCCTTTTTCAAACACGCTCTAGCCTGATGGCAAGTTGCAGGGGCAAATAATATACTATTATTTTTTCGGTTTCTTTCGCGCCATTATGCCACCGATCCGGCCCGTTTCTTTGGCGGAGAGGCTTTTCCAGCCCCCTTCTAAGACTTTATCCAGAATGCCAAGTTCCTGAGCAATTTCATATTTTGTCTGTTCTTCAGGGGTAAGATTTCCGGATTTGTAAGCTTCTACTTCTTTGTCTTTGTTCATATGTCTATGCTCCTTTTTACAGTGTTTGGATGTATATAGGGAGTATGGACAAAATATAATACATTTATTCAAAGTGGATGCAATTTGACATGGCATATTCCACGCGAACCGTCGCAATATTCTGCCAAGCTGACTGTCAACTACAACTAAGCAGCTCGGCCCCCCGCAGCTAAGTTTTCGCAGGCAGTGGATCTTGTGCAATTCTTCTTATGCTTTCGGAATAATAATCGCTGCAATAATATATGCCCAGATTCCTGCGCCGCCGAAGCAGGTCAGGATTACCCAGGCCAGGCGGACCAGGGTTGGGTCAATATCGAAATACTCGGCAATTCCTCCGCACACACCGCACAGCATACAATTTACGGTTGATTTGTATAAACGCTTATTGCTCATAATTAATTCCTCCGATCTGACATTTCTGTCTTATTTTTTATCCATTACATAACTTTACACCAGAGCGTGTCTGAAAAGAGCTTTCTGCAAGATTTAGCTTTCCCCAGTAAACTCCACATCAATCTCGCCCATTCCGCATTCCAGCACCATATCTTTTCTGGCACCTTCATTGGAAATGTTTTTCTCAATGCCAATTCCACTGTACTCAGAATCCTCCAAATTAATCTCACCCATACCACAGGAAAGATCGTAATTATAGTCCTTCTCTTTTCCAGTTACTACCATGTCAATTTCACCAGCACCGCAGTCCGCATTCAGTTTCTGAATATCAAGCTGATCAATGTCGATGGTTCCGGCGCCAACCTGAAGATCACAATACGCTGCTGTGATATTTCCATAACCGCTAAATTCTCCAGCGCCAACTTCCACCGAAAGCTCCTGTACTTTTAAATCGCACTCCAGATCAATAGTACCCATGTCAACACCCAGGCTTACCGTATCAAAGTCTTTCCCGGAAGGAACAATGACTTTTATCTGTTTCTTCTTTTTTACATTTCCACTGCGGGTATCTGTAATCGTGATTTTCCCGGAAGTTTCCTTAACCACTACATCGTTCTTCGCATCATTTGCCACATTTACCCGAATCTTGTCACCATCGTATTCCTGGATAAGGAGCTCATCATACTTCAAACTGATTTCCAGATCACTGGCAAAATCCATATCCACAGTATTTCCATCTAAAGCATCCCAATCTATGTCAGAAGAATGATATTGGGCGTTTCCCAAATGGATCAGACCAGCCAGCGGATAATCATTATCCTGAAGCAGCTGTCCAGCCTGATCAAACACATTTCCGCCTGTTTCCACTGCTGCTACAGAAATTCCACCGATACAGAAACCAATTCCTGCCACTGCGAAAGCACCTGCTGCAATCAGCATTCCCTTTGTTCCTTTTTTCATGCCTGCTCCTCCTTCTTATTCCGATACACGATTTTCTGGAAAAAGTCTGTCACCTTGCGAAGGATCCATGGGAAAATTGTGGAGCCCAGCCATCCTGTTAAAATGCAGAACAGAATTCCTGATGCAAACAAAAGACAGCCGATTCCCATTACCAGAAGTCCCACAGCTGTATTGGTAACCAAAATTCCAACACCCACACTAATGCAGGCGCAAGCTGCTACGATAAATGCGAACGCCACAACTCCGGATACAAAAATCGCCAAAAACGGAAACAAGATCACCACCAGTAAAATACTGAATACGCCACTAGCTGCTGTAATGATAAATGGGGAAAGAAATACCAGGGCAATTAGGATCAGGATAAACCTGCTGTTGCTTCCCTTCTCTTTCGGGCGATATCCCCTGTGGATACGATCTGTTTTTCCTGCATGTTTCCCATCTCTTTGGCGAATCTCCGGCATATAAGAAGCCTTGTTTTCCCTCAAGTCCTCATATCCATTCTCTGTATACTGTGCATATTCTTCATTGCTTTCGTCAAGGTCTGCCTTTATTATGGCAGCCACTTTTCCGGGGCTTCCAAGCTCTCTGATCACGGAAGCCTCATTCTCAGGACCGGCTTCATCAAAATAACTGTTGTAGTAAGCCAGCGCCTCCTGCTTTTCTGCTTCCGAAATATCAGACAGCAGCCTCTCTAGCTGTTTCATAAACTGCGCTCTGTCCATACCTGTTAATTCTCCTCCCTCATGTGGCCGCTGTCCGCATTTCTGCCAACGTCCTCAAACATACTGCCTATCTTGGTGGAATAATTCTTCCACTCGATCTTGTACAAATTCAGCTGTGCCTGCCCTTTCTCCGTCAGTTTATAATATCTGCGATTTCGTCCGGCATATGCCTGATCGTAAACTTCCAGGCAGTCATCCTTCTGCAGGCGGCGCAGCACTGGATAAAGTGTGGATTCTGAAATATCCAGAACTCCGCGTACATCCTGGGTGATCTTGTATCCGTAAGTACCTTCCGGCTCCTTGGACACAACCGCCAGGACAATAGCGTCCAGAAGTGCAGCTCCTGTGTTAAATACCATCTGATCACTCCAATCATATTATATAATTCATCAATATTATTTAATTAACAATACTATATGATATATAATATAATTTTGTCAATACCATTTTTAAAAACAAATTTATATATTTCTATCATTTACACAAAAAAAGGCGCAGCCAATGCCACGCCAATATTTCAACATATTTTCTTTCACTTCAAATAACTGATAAATTTCTCCGTCACAGGTGAAAGCCTTTTTTATCCTTCACTACAAGCCCAATTTTTTCTTTTTCAACGCCTTCTATTGCTTTACCTGGCAGGCAATTTATAGATACTTGTGAGTAATTTTTTGCCTGTATTGGTCTCAAATACGCGCTCTCTGGCTGTTTCAACAGCATTCTCAGACATTTCACTTTCATCTGCATTTACAAGAAAATCAGCTTCCAGAAGAATGCGGTAATCCATTCCGTCTACGTTTGTATAGGTGTGGTGATGGCTGACCAGATAGTTGATTCTCTCTTTCATTTCATCATCAATTTCCACATCCTTGAGGAAATTTTCTACCAGCTCAGGACTTTCTTTTTCCTGGTTGGAGCCATTTGTATTACCATATTTTACGCGGCATACAGGGCAGGCAATGTCGTGGATCACGGCTGCGATTTCCAGAATTTCCTGCTTTCTTTCGGTTAAATTTTCCATCTCGCCAATCATTCTGGCATATGTATATACCTTCAGGAAATGGGCAATATCATGCTTGTTTCCATCGGAATATGCGATCATTTTTGCGATAACATTATTTATGGTTTGCTGTGTTTCTGTCATGTTTTTTCCTCCTCGTTTGCATTCAAAAAGCGGCAGAAATCATCTGGAAGGGGAGCTTCCAGAGTGATTATTTCATCTGTAAATGGGTGACAAAAAGTCAGCTTCCAGGCATGGAGCGCAGCTCTTTTGAAGCAGTCATTCCTATTATTAATTCTGCCTTCCGTATTCTTTTTTTCTTTGCTGTTACTCATTTTCAAACACACTCTAGGATTATACATCGTATCTCCCAGAAGAGGGTGACCTATCCCTGACATGTGAACCCGGATCTGATGGGTTCGTCCGGTTTCCAGCTGAAGCTCAACAAGAGTCACATTGCCGAAACTTTTTATGTTCTTATAATACGTAACTGCATTCCTGCTTCCTGGCAACAGTCCATCTGGAGAAATTTTCATTTTCATGGGATTTTCCGGATCCGGGGCAAGTGGTATAGCAATTTCTTTCCAGAATACAGAATCATTTGCTTCTGATAAATCTCCTTCTGCAAGCGCCAGATATTTCTTCTGCAGCTTTCCTTCTTCCCTCTGCTTCTGCAATCTGGCTGCCGCCACCTGGTTTCTGGCAAAAAGTAAAATCCCGGAGGTCTCTTTATCCAGACGTCCAATGGACCGAATGCGTGTTGTCTCATTTTTTTCACGAAAATAGGCTGCAAGCAGGTTAGAAATGCTGTCCTGATAATGGCTTCCGGATGGGTGCGTCACCATACCAGCCGGCTTGTTTACTACAAGTAAATCCTGGTCTTCATAAAGGATCTGAAGTTTCTGGGGTTTTAATCCTTCTTCCAGCTCTTGTCTTTCGAAATCCAATAATTGTTTTTTTCCTCGTTCTATGAAACTACTTGTATCTGGACACACCAGTTGCTTTGAATCAATCCCTTTCGCTTCCAGACATACCTGAAGCCGATCACCAGGCACTGCTATTTCCGTTACACGGCACTGTTTTCCATTTTTAAGGATACCTCCCGGCCTGAACTTTGCCTGACTGATCTGCCTCTTTGTAAGCCCTGCCTCAGCCCGCAAAACCTCTCCTACTTTTCCAGACTCTGTGATCCTTATCTCAAGATATCTTTCCATATCTGCATCCTTGATAGCTCCTGCCCATATCTTTGTCAAAATGAAATCTCCGCTGCTCAAAACACGAAGCTTGTTTAGCTTTATCACATAGTTTATCACAAAATGAAAGCTTATGAAATCCCCTATGATCTTAAAACAGTAAATAATAAGCAAGCCGAAATACACATAGGTATTCGGCTTGCAAAATTTGTCATATATTTTTCAGGAAATTCTTTTTGTCCACGTCCCAGAGCGTGTTTGAAAAAGGCTTTCTGCAATCTGCACACTCGAATCCCCATCCTACGCGATTGGTATAGTTATTTACGAAACGATGTACTAGTTTTACCTGCTTATCAGTATTCCATCAGCCTTCCTGCCTCATCAATATAGAACACGTCATCCGGTCCTATATAATAGCTGTCGGAACCATCAAAGTACATTACATTTCCTTCCCCATCATACCAGTAATAAGTATCTCCCGGATCACTTTCCTCTACATAATCTTCATCAGGAATGTAGTCTCCGTATCCTTCACCATCGTCAGCTGTCTGGGCTTCGTAGGCGATAGAATCGGACTCTCGTAAAAAAGCTGCACCTGCATAAATATTTCCATATCCGGAAATCACAGGACTGAGCATCAGATCGCCATCTCCATCCAAAGTAACATCTGCCACATAGATTCCGCTGTCATTGACCAGTTTCAAGGCAGTTGTGCCAAGTGTGGTAAAAGTACCGCTGTCAAAAAAATATCCCCCTGTTTTATCACTATTCAGGCTGTTGTAGATTTCCCAGGTTCCTTCTCCATAAAGCCGGATATTCATGGCATTTAAATCTCCATACTGGTACCAGCTGTCAAAATAAGAGATAAACATTTCCAGGCTCTCTCCTTCGGCACTTGGATCATAATCTTCCCCTTGAGTGAAAGTGGTTTCTGTATTTTCAACGCCCTCAATCTCCGTCAGCTCCAGAGAAGAAATGGCATCCCGGTATTCCGCCTCCATCTCCTCAGCAAAATCCGCTGAAACTCTGTAAGCATAAGCAAAGGTATTGGTATCCGTCTGGAAATACAGCATTTTCCATTTGCAGGTATCTTCATTTGCTCCGGTGGTAAATTCCAGTTCATATGCCGGATAAGTGAATTTCTCTGTATATTCCTGGTTCTGTACTGCTGTGAAATCCTTTATTTCCGATTCACTTACAAAGCCTGCAAACTGTTCCATATATTCCTCCGGGGTACCGGTGAATTCATTGTCATTTAAAGCACTGCAGTTGACGATCACCGTCATACAGTCCTCTGTCATATCGGAATAGAAATACCCTCCTTCCCAACTGGAATTGTTATAAAGAGGGCGCAGTCCTGTATAGCGTTTATTTGACATGAGGACATAGCTTTTCTTTTCCACGCTGTCTTCGTTTTCAGTCTGACCTTCCGAATTCTCTTCTGCCTGATCTTCCTCTGCTCTGGTAAAAACCGCAGCTCCGTCATTTCCCATATGAAGAGTATCCGCGGAGTCCAGATAAAATCCCTCCAGCCACATGCCCATGCGATTGTACATGTCATATCTGCCATTTCCGTCGTTGTATTCATCCACATATTCCAGATATCCCTGAACATCATCGCCTTCTCCGGTGTGATATACAAACAATCCGTCTGCACTTAAGGTAAGAGTTTCATCAGCCTGTGCATCTTCATTTTTCCATACACCGGAAAGTGCTGCATAGTCAGCTCCGTCCTCTACCTGAAGCGTATCCTCGTTTTCTGCCATTACGCTGTAAATACCAGCTGTGGGAACAACTGCTGCACATAAAATAAACGCGATGACCGCTGTAACTATTTTTCTCTTCATACCATTTTCCTCCTGTCGAAATATGTTGTACCTTTACTATACGTTTTCTCTGACAAAAATAGTATTAACTTCCAGTTAGCTTTTCCCTTCCATCATCTCCAAAAGATACTTGCGCTTCACCCGGACATCCCCGGGAATCTGTAATTTGGAATAAATCTGATTGATGTACTGCTTCACAGTTCCCTCGGATAAAAACAGACTCTGGGCGATTTCTTTGTTGCTCATATGCTTCGCCATAAGCTCCGTAATCTCCAGCTCACGATCTGACAGTACTTTAAAGACCGGCGGATACGCCTCCTCTTTTTTTAACTGATCGCACCGCATTTCCCATTCTTTCCCCATTCTGGTGATCCTGAAAAGAAAATTTTCATTGATTCCGAAAAAGCTTCCCTTCAAAAGCTCCTCTATGTATGGATAATTCTCCACAAATGGCATAAGGATTCCATCTGGAAAAGCCTGGGAAAGTGATCCTCTCAAAAGTTCAAGCGCCTGTTCTGTTTTTCCCAGCTTCCAGTTGGCCGCAAGAAGCTGGATCTGCACATGAAGCGCCACCAGATCGTAGTGAAGAGCCTGACACATGGCAAGAATGGATTCGCTTCTTCCGATCACCTTCGAATATTCTCCCTGGGCAAGATAAACCTGATTCTCGATCATTTCCATCATCGGTCTCCCAGGTGCCAGAAAATTCACCGTAGAAAGCATATGCGCTCCAAAGAGAGCCGGAATCCGCTCCGTTTGTCCGGTGACTGCATAGTAATAGGCGCAGGTGCTGTCAAAAATATTGACCCAGGTGGTATTATGCCCCTGCAGCAGTTCTTTTCGACGTTCTTCAAATGTATTTCTCATTTTTATGTCCATGCAGATAGACAGCCTTTGTGCCAGAAAATCGCAGCAAAGTGCAATGCTCTCCTGCCCGTTTCCCTGAATCTGGGTATAAGCCTTTTCCAATGCTATGTGGGCATCAACAAAATTTCCGCGCATAAAGTGAGCCTCTGCGCTCATAATCGTTTCTGCACCCTGTCCGTGTCCGTTTGTGATCTTGTAATAATGAGGCATACACTGGTTCATCTCTTCCAGCTCTTTGTCAAGATCTCCGCTTTTCCTGTGAAACATCATAAGTACAGATGGGGAGCCAAACGTCCAGCCTCCGTCACTTCGGATACTGATGGCAGGTCTTGTCATCTTCTCGCTGGCACTGCGGTGAAACTGACTCATTCTCGAAATATCATTGTACATAAGAAAGCTCTGGATCAGGTCGCATTCGCCCAGAAGATTTCCTCTCTCTTCCTCAGACAGCTTTGGATGTTCTCTGATGGATGCCAGAAGAAGTTCTTTCAGTTCCAGCATTTTGGGAATATTTTTCCAGTTAAACATGCATCTCATAAGAACCAGAATTGCAAGCGGATATTCTTTTAAAACGGAAACCGGACATCTGTTCAAAACTTCCAGAACCTCTTCCGGTTTTAGAGAAGCAAGTAAGATTCCGGCATCTTTTTGCACCACCCGGAGAATAGCTGCAAAATTCTGATTTCGCCGGTATGCTGACAAGGCATGGATATAGGCACCATATTTTTCATACCATGCACCATATCTTTCATAATAGAAAGCCTGTCTGGAATCATCCAGTGTTCTGAACGCACGAAACGCGCACTCTTTCATCATATGGTGAAAGCGGTAAGTCTGCCCGTCATTCAGGCAGGTGACAAAAGCATTCTGCCTGGTGAGCGTTTTCAGGATCTGGTGTACGTCTTCTCTTTTTGTAATAAATTCTGCCATCTCTTCCGTGAATTCATCTGCAAGCCCCATGGCACTTAAAAATTCTTTTCTGTCTTCTGGCAAAGGATTCAGCATGGAAGCGGAAAACATCTGGTAAATATCAGATGTTTTTCCTGGCAATTCTCCTGATTTTGAAAAAGAACACAAATTCAGGTAAACAGCTGCGAACCATCCTTCGCTGGATTTCAGAAGCTGCTCAAGCTGGCTGTCTGTCAGGCTGGTTCCGCAGCGGCGGATATAGGCTAACAGCTCCCCAGAGTTCAGACGCAGATCCTCTATTTCTATTCTGTGAAGTCTTCCTCCAAGTCTTACAATCCAGTCATCACTGATAAAATGATTTCGGCTTGCTACGATCAGATGCACATTTTCCGGAATCCTCCCTGCCATTCTGCACAGGAAAGTGGCCGCCCGGTCATCTTTTAACAGATGAAAGTCATCTATAAAAATATAACAATTTTCACATTTTTCCAGTTGATAGCATAGAATTTCCGTCAAAAATCCAGCGGAGGCTTCATCTTCCGGGCAGTCGTAGTTTTCCAGAAAGTTAAGACCTGCGAAGGAAAATGCATTTTGCACACTTTTCCAGAAGATGGAAAGGTTTTGGGAGTAGATGCTGATCCGGATCAGCAAAGCCTGAGTGTCTTTCGCCAGTCTGGACAGATACCAGTTTACGGCGGTTGTTTTGCCATATCCCATAGGGGCTGTTATGGCTGTCAGCGCGCTGTTGGAAACAGGCTGCAGGGATTTTTGTAAACGTTCTGATATGTAAATAGAATTCAGGCTGATTTTTTCTTTTGGCATTTCATACCCTCACTCTCTTACTTTATAGATCTATTGCTGTTGAATAATTTTTCAGACACGCTCTAATGATCATTCTATATTTAATTATAGTGGAAAAACCAGGAAATTCCAATGGATTCTTTTGCTTTTGCTTATGTTTGACTTGTTCTTTTTCTTCCGCTATACTAAAATGTGTTTAAAAAATGCTTTCTGCAAGATATGCTTCACAGTTTGCGTAAGATTTTTGCAGACATTTTTTTCATATCTAATTCTATTTCAGTACTAAGGAGATTTTTCTATGGATTCAGATAAATTATCAGCTCTGCCTCAGGCTTTTCTTCATCGGATGGAGGATATGCTTGGGGATGAATTTGAACCTTTTCTGGCAGCTTATGAACAGCCGCGTACTTATGGGCTCCGGGTAAACACGGCAAAGATTTCCTGTGAGGAATTTGAACAGATCGTGCCCTTTGAAGTAAAAAAAATCCCATGGGTTTCGAATGGTTATTTTTACAATGAGGATGTAAGACCATCCCGGTGTGCTCTTTACCAGGCCGGACTTTATTATCTTCAGGAACCAAGTGCCATGACCCCCGCTTCCCGTATTCCGGTGGAGCCAGGAGAATATGTGCTGGATATGTGTGCAGCTCCTGGAGGAAAAGCAACTGCAGTTGGTTCCGCCCTAAAGGGTGAAGGACTTCTGGTTGCAAATGATATCAGCACTACCAGGGCAAGAGCACTGCTTCGAAACCTGGAACTGTTTGGGATTCCCAATCTTTTTGTTGCCAATGAAAAGCCTGAAAAAATGGTAAAGAATTTTCCGGAATTTTTCCATAAGATCATTCTGGATGCACCTTGTTCCGGAGAGGGGATGTTCCGTAAGGAGGAAGCTCTTGCCAAAGACTGGACTCCTGAGAAGTCTGAGGAGCTTTCCAGAATTCAGAAACAGCTTTGCCTGAATGCGGCAGACATGCTGCAGCCGGGAGGACAGATGCTTTATTCTACTTGTACCTTTGCACCTTGTGAGGATGAGCAGATCATTTCCTGGCTTCTCAGGGAACGGCCGGAGCTGTCTCTGATTTCCATGGAGGATTATGAGGGCTTTTCCACCGGAAATCCTGAATGGGGAGATGGGAATCCACAACTGAAAAAATGTGTGCGCATTTTTCCCCATAAGATGCAGGGGGAGGGGCATTTTCTAGCCCTCTTGCAAAAGGAGGGAACAACTGGACCTTCCGCTGGTACTTCTAAGACCAGTCGTCTGGCTGCAGATGTCCGGAAGTATATGGAAGAATTTTTCAGAGAAATCGGGTTGAAAACTTTAGATGGTCAGGAGTTTGACTGGAACCGGGTGGAGGTCCGGGCAGATAAGGTTTATTATCTGCCGTCTGTTTCCTGTAATTTCAGAGGACTTACGTTTATTCGGAACGGACTTTATCTGGGAGATCTGAAGAAAAACCGGTTTGAACCGGCTCAGCCGCTTGCACTGGCTTTCCGGAAAAATGAAGCGGAAGCTGTGATTTCCCTTTCTGTGAATGATCCAAGACTGGAACGGTATCTGAAAGGGGAAACTCTTACAATTGAGCTTGAGGAGGCTGCTCATTCTAAAGGATGGCATTTGCTTTGTGTGGAAGGGTATCCCCTTGGGTTTGGAAAACTTGTGAATGGGACATTGAAAAATAAGTATCCAGCGGGGTGGAGAGTGTAAGGTTGTCAAATTTTCGCTTTCCCTTCCGCCTGCGACGTGCGTGGATGTGGCGTGCCACATCCACGCACCCTCTGCGAACACAAGCAATCATCCTAACAATATCTCTTTTTTCAACGTAAAGGAATAAATATACTTCTCCTTCACCCTCCGCCCAGTCATTCTCTGAAGTGCCTGCGCATAATCCTCCAGCTGGGTGTGATACAGATCAACCAGCTTCTGCTCTTCCCCTCTGCGCACACGATCCGTCTTGTAATCAACCAGCACGATCTCATCCCCTTCCAGAAAATAAGCATCTATGATTCCCTGCACAAGCACACGTTCCTGTGGATCCCATGCCTCATCTATTTCAGCGGCACTTCTGGAAATGACAAAAGGCTGTTCCCTGAAAAGAAGCCCCGATAATGCAGCGACTTTCATTCTCTGCCCCAGTGCCCCATTTACAAAAGACTGAATATCTGAAATTCTGATACATTCGGCTTCTGCTTCAGACATTTTTTTGCTCTGAACCAGTGCGTCGATCTGCTCTTTCAGCTGCTGTGAACTATCCGTTTTATTGTACTCAAGACATTCCATCACACGATGGTAGGCAGTACCTCTTGCAGAACCTGTGAACGCCTTTTCCGCTTCCTTCTTTTCCTCAATAAATCTTGGAACCAGCGGAACAATGTCCGGTTCGAAATATACAGCTTCTTCAATATCCGTATCTTCATGGTAACTCTTCTTTTTCAGATCCGATACACTGACCTTCACCGGAATATCCTTACGATATTCATAAGGATATACAAATCCAAAACGCTTTTCCAATTCCGCTCTGATTTCAGGATCCACGATTTTCTCACAATCCCAGTTATCCAGAATATCGTCTTCCATCTGCCCGGCAGCCTGTTCCACCACTTCAGCCTCCGTTAAAGTCCGCGCTGTGATCCTTTTCACCTGAAACTCTGCCGGATCATCATAAAGCAGATTATCATGGGATGGCAGTAATCCAAACTCCTCAAAAAGTTCATCCATGCAGCGGTGCCTTGCAAGCGCAGGCAACACGTAATCCCAGTAAGTTTTTCCATTCAACCGCGTTTCTGCCGGAAGAAGTTCCTGTTCATTTTCGCGGAATCTGTATAAAGAAAGCAGCCTTTTTTCCAGATTTCCTATTGTTCCGGTCATGATCAGTTTCTCCTTGGCACGCGTCAGGGCAACGTAAAGTACTCGGATTTCCTCCCCCAGAGTCTCTTCCAGAAGCTTACGGCGGATCACCTGCTTATACAGTGTTGACACGATCAGCCGACGGTCTGGCAAAATGGCGTCAGCGCCAAGACCGTAATCTGGATGAATCAGAAGTCTGGCGTTCAGATCCTGCATGTTGAACTGTTTTCCCATACCGGCAAGGATTACAATCGGAAACTCGAGTCCCTTACTCTTGTGGATCGTCATGATTTCCACGGAACCTTCTCCTGCACCAGAAAGATTTACTTCGCCATAATCAACTTCATATTTTTGCAAATGTTCAATATATCGGACAAAATTAAATAAGCCTCTGTAACTGGTCTTCTCATAATCCATTGCCTTTTCCACCAGCATAGCGAGGTTGGCGCTCCGCTGTGCACCATTTGGCAGAGCTTTTGCATAATTACCATAGCCGGTTCTGCGGAGAATCTCAAGAATCAGCTCATGGACAGGAGTGTACACCGCAAGATCACGCATTTCATTTAGAAGGACTATAAACCCATGTAATTTGTGGTAAAGAGTTCTTTCCTGCCCCTCATATTCTTTCAGGAAATTCAACACGCTGTCATACAACATCCCCTTCGGATATTTTTCCCGCAAAACGGCAAGCTCCTGGGTAGTACATCCCACCAGCGGCGACCTCAGCACACCCGTCAAAGGAATATCCTGAAGAGGATTATCGCAGACCTGCAGATAATTCAGAATCGTAACCACCTCAAGTGCTGAAAAATATCCCGTTTTTGAAGCGGCATACACAGGAATTCCGTGGGCAGAAAGTACCTCTGTAAAGGTTTCTGACCAGCCGGAAGCGGTGCGGAGAAGGATTACAATATCTCCGTATTTCGCAGGACGATATTCTTTGGTTTCCTTATCAAGTACCAGCTCTTTTCCCACAATTTCCTTAATTCTGTGGGAAATAGCAAGAGCCTCCAGTTCCCGGGCATCCTTTCCTTCCATCAGATCCTCCAGTTCTTCGGAATCCTTTTCTACCAGAAGAACTTCTGCAGGAAGAAAGCTTTCCTTGTTTCCTTCCGGAAACACAGCGCCAGGATAAAGAGCTGCGGCTTTATCGTAAGCAATTCCACCAAGATCTGTTCCCATAATCTGACGGAAAATAAAGTTTGCACTATCCAATACCTGGGACCGGCTGCGGAAGTTTTTATGAAGATCGATTCGCTGTTCCGTACTGTCCGTTAAACTGTACTTTTCATACTTTTCCATAAAAAGCTCTGGTCTGGCAAGGCGGAACCGGTAAATGCTCTGCTTCACATCACCTACCATAAATATATTTTTTCTTCCATCTGCCCAGCCGGAAACACAGTTGGTAATCATTTCCTGTACCAGGTTACTGTCCTGGTACTCATCCACCATGACCTCGTCATATTTCATGGAAAGTTCACGCGCTGCCGGACTCATGTGATAAATATACTTTTTCTCTCCCGTCCAATCACCGTCGTTTTCGCCATTTTCTTCCTCTGCATGAACCTTTTGAATCAGGATTTCCAGCGCAAAATGCTCCATGTCCGTAAAGTCCAGAATATTTTTTTCCCGCTTCTTCTCTCCATACATACGGATAAATTCCCTGGTAAGCTCTACCAGCATTTCTACAGGCTCCCGGCAGGTTTCCAGAAGCACTGGAAGTTCCTCCTCCTTTACGGAAAAATACCGTGTTCCAATATCCTTTAAAATATCCTTTGCATTTTCCCGAAGAGACTTTACCTGCTCTTTCAGCGTATCATCTACAGGATCTTTTGGTTTCTTTCTGGAAAGAACGGCAAAAGCCGGTTTGCCAAGAAGCTCCCCTGCTCCGTCAAAATCACCGACGGCAGCTTTCTCTTCTGCTGCACGAATGAGGATGAGATCACTTTGCAGTGCTTCATCATACAGGTATGGCCCTCCTGACGCATTGCAAAAGCTCCTAGCCTGAGTAATCAGTTCCTTTGCCTGACAAAGATCCTCCGTAATGTTTTTCCATAACAAATTCATCCATTCTGAGGATTTTACAGACTCTAAATCCGTATTTCTATAACTATCTATGCATTCTTCCAGCCAGGTATCCGGATATGGATTGCTCATGGCAGCATTATACAGAGAATAAATCAGTTCTTTAATTCCATCATCTGTTTTGCCTGATGCGTAGCATTCGATAAAATACTTAAACTTTTTGTCATCTTTTATGTAATAGTTCTCCAGAAGCTCCTTCATCACATCCTCTTTCAGAAGCTTCAATTCTCCCTCTTCTCCTGTCCGATAACCAGGATCCAGACCAATAAGATGGAAATAATTGCGGATCACATAAGCACAGAAGCCATCTATCGTAGTGATCTGCGCCGTATGGATCAAGGTAGTCTGACGCTGCAGATGCTCATTGTCCGGATTCTCACAGAGAGCATCTTCCAGGGCATTTGCAATTCGTTCCCGCATTTCCCCTGCTGCTGCTCTTGTGAACGTCATAATCAGCAGCCTGTCAATGTCAACAGGATGTTCCGGATCCATCACCTTTTTTAGAATTCGCTGCACAAGCACCGCAGTCTTTCCGGAACCAGCTGCTGCACTTACCAGAATATTCCGGTTTCTTAAATTGATAACCTGCTCCTGCTCTTTCGTCCAGTTCACTGCCATTATTCATCCACCTCCTTCACAAAAGCATCCCACAGCTCTTCATCTGTAAAGTTTTTCAGCCTGCGGAATTCATAGCCTGGAATGTCCATGTCAAAACCGCATACGCCGCTGTAAGGACAGTAGGTACAGGCATTTTTCTTTCCAATCATATAAGGGGAAACCTGGGCATCTCCGGTCATAATGGACTGTCTGATATGAGAAATCTTTGTTTTTACATAACGGTTTAAAATATCAAACTGCTCTTTTGAGGCTACAGAAGAATTTTTCCGGAAGCTTCCGTCTTTGTTAAAGGATACGGGAATTGACACAAGGGAACTGTCCATTTTTTGTACCAGTTCTTTATCTTTCAGAACCAGTCCGTTCATCTTTAGTTCCTTCAGCACTTTTTCCTGGACAGTCTCTATATCTGCATCTATTTTTTCCTGAATCATAGGATCCTTGATATTGTAATAAAATACCCCTGCAGGAATCACATCTTTATCCTTATGCTTGTTTTGCTCTACGGTAAGGGCACCGTCCATGTAGATCATCAACTGCAGCTGCAGACCATGATACAGGGAAACCAGATCAAAAGAAGTATTCCCGGTCTTATAATCAATGACGCGGACATACAGCTTCCCATCATCTGTCTCCATAGTATCCACGCGATCGATCCGACCGCCCTGAAAAACAACTTCCACACCTTCCGGCTCAAATTCCCCGGATTTCAGCTGTTTCTGAATTGCCCACACAGTTCTTCGTACCATTCGCTTGGTGCGCTGAATCATATATTCATTGCGTGCACTGCTTTTTAGAATGGTATTTCCATAATCTGCACTTATTTTATCTACCAGGCGGTCTGCCAGCGCATCCCTCTCTTCCTCAGAAAGCTCTGCCAGAGAAAGCTTTTCTTTGTTCACTTCCTTTATCAGAGACTCCAGCACCTTGTGCATAATATTTCCCATATCCATGGCGCGGAATTCATATTCTACACGCTCCGTAAGTTTGAGACCATACTGGAGGAAATGGGCAAAAGCACAGGCGGAATAACGCTCCAGCCTGGTGGCACTGTAGGGTGATACCTCTCCATAGAGAACCTTTGCCACACTTTCACTGATAATATCGGCAGGCTTTCTGGTTCTGGAAGCCTCCACCAGCTTTCTGGCTAAAGTCCTATATTTAGGACTTCTAAGATACCAGCTGTAAAGCTCGCTGTACAAAGGACTTCCCTGTCCCACAGCACCCTCTCCAAGACCTTTCAGGAAGCATTCCAGACTGGTTCCCGGAAGCTCCATGGCGTTCAGGCTGAATTCCTCATCACCTGCATTTTTCACTTCCAGTCCGGGATATAGAGCCTGTATACTGTGGATCAGATATGCCGGGCTTATAGGTTCTCCTTTTCCATTTGACAAACTGTAGGAAAGGCACAAATGCTCACTTGGCTTTGTCAGATTCAGATACAGGTAAAAGCGCTGGGTGTTCATCAGCTCTTTCGGACCTGGTGCAAGCTCCATTCCCTCATCTGCAAAGAATTCTCTGTCCATCTGGGTCAGAATTCCGCCTGAGTCTGTATTTTTCGGAATATTTCCCTCGTTTACACCTACAAAAAACAGTGCCTTTATTTCTTTCAGACGGGTTCTTTCCATATCTCCAATAAGGACCTGATCCATACTGGGCGGGATCAGCGCAACCTTTGACTTGGCAAAACCAGTTTCCAGAAGCTGAACAAATTCCGTTCTTGTAATTTCTTCCTCTCCAAGGATCTCTACCATACGGTCAAGAAGCTCCATAACAATTCCGTATATCTGGGCGTATTCTTTTTCCAGAGCTTTTTCCCCTTTTTCTTTAAAGAAAAGCTCCTGTTTCTTCAGTTTTTTCTGTATTTCACAGCTTGCAATAAACTGATATAAACTATAACAATATTCACATACCTTTCTCTTTCCACTGGAAAATCCCTGCGCCAGGATCTCAGCCTCCCTCACAAATATTTCCCGGTATTCATTCAATACTTGAATATCCTCCGGGTCCATGGTCCGGTAAACTCTCACCCACTTCTCGGACCACTTTTTGTAACCGTGGATTCCAAGGGCAAGCACATAATTCTCCAGCATATCCACCTGGTCCCTTCCAAGGCCGGACATATCACAGCGCAGATACCTGAAAACACTTTCGTAGGAAAAACCCTTTGTAACCATTTCAAGAGCAGCACGAATATATTCTATAAATGGGTTCATCAGAATGGTGTGCTTCTCATCCAGGAAATAAGGGATCCGGGATTCCTCGAATACCTGAGATGCAATACTTTTGTACGCCTCCAGATTTCCGGTAATCACAGCGATTTCTCCGTATTTCAGATTTTTTTCACGAACCAGACGGCGTATTCTCCTGGCTGTCTCTTCCAGTTCTTTTACAGGGGATTCTGCTGCAAATATGCAGATTTCTTCCTGTTTCTTCTCATAGGCAGATCTTTTGTAGCGGAAAAGATGCTTCTCCAGGAAGTCAAGGGAGGTGGAATTTCCAAAGCGGCCCTTTCTCTCATCTTTCAGAAGAATGGGATCATCCAGATTGCTGGTCAGACCAGACAAGGTGTGGATCATTTTCCTGCTCATATAGAACAACTGATGTGGTTTTCCCATCTGCAAGGGATTTTCTCCGGCATCCATAGTGACAGTTACCAGAACCTTATCGCAGACATTTAAAAGTTCCCGGATCACGTTCATCTGCACCGGAGTAAAACCGGTGAAGCCATCCAGAAGGAGTACGGATTTTTTCAGTTTATCTGAAAAAGGAATGGCTTTTTTCAAAGCGTCCATCACGCCTTCGCCGGTCATATAATGACCTTCCAGATACTGAAGAAATGCCTGATAGAGGACACCCACATCCTGCATTTTCATATGAAGAAGAGAGTCCTCCCCTGTTTTTCCCAGCATGTCCTGCAGTTCTTCCTCCCGGATATCATACTGCATAAATTCTGAAATCAGAGATTTCACTTCGTCCAGATAGCCCGGTTTGTTCATCTGGCTGCCAAGATAGGGCAGATTTTTACGATGCTGCTGCACCAGCTTCTGAAGAACCATACTTTTTCCAGTGTCATCCAGAAGCACTTCCCGAGCACCGCCTGTCTCCTCGAAAATACGATAGGCAAGACGCTGGAAGCTGAGCACATCGATATTCAGGATTCCCTTTCCGGGGTGCATTTCGACTACATTTTTCTGTGTCTGCATAGTGAACTGTTCCGGGACGATAATATAGTACAGGTGCTGTGGATTTTCCATAGATTCCCGGATGATCTGTTCACATGCATAATGCGTCTTGCCAATGCCGGAGCTGCCGATGATGAATTGTAGGGACACGTTTTTTCCTCCTTCTGCCAATTGTATGGAATAAAAAAAGCCTGTATCTGATAAAAAATCATTCTGTTTTATATTCTATCATATTTTCCATTCTTTGATAATAGGATAGAATAAGAAGATTAGAGCCTGGTTTTGCGGCCAGGATTATTTTTTTCATTATCAGTGCGATACAGGAGGCGCAGTCCATGAGTTCGAAAACCAGGATTATCGTGTTACATATGAAGGAAGTGGTATATACCATTGCCTTTCTGATTCTTGCTGTTCTTCTGGGAATCCTGATCTACTTTATGTTCGGGCCTGGAAAAAGCCAGACCACTTCTGTTGCTGGAGAGGGGATTTATACGCCTGGCGTTTACCGCAGTTCCCTTACTTTGAATAAAAATACTTTTGACGTGGAGGTTACAGTAGATCAAAACAATATCCAGTCTATTGAGCTGGTAAATTTAAGTGAAAGCACCACTGCCATGTTTCCGCTGGTAAAGCCTTCCCTGGAATCACTGGCCAGCCAGATTGTTGACAGCCAGTCCCTGGACGACCTGAAATATTCCACGGACAGAAAATATACGTCACAGCTGCTTATTTCTGCCATTGAAGATGCATTAAAAAAGGCGGAGAACCATGTAAGTTCTCCGCCGGCATAGCAATAAACAAACCTAATTATTTCCTACCTTTACAGCTGTATGCTACGCGAAATACAGCTGCAAAATGCATAAAAAGCGTACCGCACAATAGTTTTATACTTCAAGCTTCTCCAGAGCTTCCATCCATACCGCTGCGCTTGCATCACTTGGCATACGCAGGTCACCTCTTGGAGACAGTGCCACACTACCTACCTTCGGGCCGTCAGGAAGACAGGAGCGTTTGAACTGCTGGGCAAAAAATCTGCGGTAGAAGATTTTCAGCCATTTCAGAATCGTAGCCTTGTCATAGGTACCCTCAAAGGTACAGCAGGCAATGCGATAGATCTTATCCGGTTCAAAGCCTGCACGAAGCATATAATACAGATAAAAATCATGAAGTTCATAAGGACCAACCAGATCTTCTGTTTTCTGCGCGATCTTGCCGTCCTTAGGTGGCAGAAGCTCCGGACTTACCGGAGTATCCAGAATATCCAGAAGAACTTCTTCCAGTTCTTTCTCTCCGCAGGTATCTGCATAATAGCGGACAAGATGTCTTACAAGCGTTTTGGGAACAGAGGCATTTACACCATACATGGACATATGGTCTCCATTATAGGTTGCCCATCCAAGAGCAAGCTCGGAAAGGTCACCGGTTCCCACAAGAAGTGCTCCCTCCTGGTTTGCCATATCCATAAGAATCTGAGTACGCTCTCTGGCCTGACAGTTTTCATAGGTTACATCATGAACGGAATCGTCGTGACCGATATCACGGAAATGGATATTTACCGCCTCTTTAATATTGACCTCAGTCAGAGCAGCACCAAGACACTGGCTTAATTTGCAGGCATTCTGGTAAGTTCTGTCTGTGGTGCCAAAGCAAGGCATGGTAACACAGCGGATATTCTCTGATGGCAGTCCCATCAGCTGGAAAGTACGTGCAATTACAAGCAATGCCAGTGTAGAATCAAGACCTCCGGAAAGTCCAACCATTGCCTTCTGGCAGTGGATGTGGCTCATTCTTTTCTTAAGTCCCATAGCCTGAATGTTCAGAATCTCCTCACAGCGCATATCACGCTCTTCTTTTACAGAAGGTACGAAAGGATAGGGAGCAAACTTCCTGGTAAGAGAGGTCTCTTCCACTTCCACATCAAAAGGTACGATCTGGCAGTCAGCATCATCAGATGCCGGATAGGTGGAAAGTCTTCTTCTCTCATCTGCCAGTCTCTGCACATCAATTTCTCCGTAGATCACAGTGTTCTGGAAGCGCTTCGCCTCTGCCAGCATGGTGCCGTTCTCTGCGATCAGATTCTGTCCGCCAAATACCAGATCCTGGGAGGATTCACCCTCTCCGGCTGTGGCGTAAATATAGCCGCACACCAGTCTGGCAGACTGACCCTTCACCAGATCACGGCGATAGGAATCCTTGCCTACCATCTCATCACTAGCAGAAAGATTGACGATAATATGAGCACCGCCCTGTGCCAGATTTACACTAGGCGGAAGTGGAACCCACAGATCCTCGCAGATTTCCGCGCCAACAGTCAGCTCCGGCAGTCCTTCACATGAGAAAATCAGATTGCTGGCAAAAGGTACGCTTTCCTCCCCAACTGTCACATCTGTCCACACATCCATCCCGGAAGCAAAGTGTCTCTGCTCATAGAATTCATTATAGTTTGGAATATGAGTCTTAGGTACAAATCCAAGGATATTTCCGTGGTTCAATGCTGCTGCCACATTGTAGAGCTTGCCGTTCATCCGCATAGGAAGTCCCAAAAAGATCAGCGCATCCACATCCGCAGTCTCCTCTGCAATAGTCAGAAGGCTCTCCCATGCACTGTCCAGCAGTCTTCTCTGAAGGAAAAGATCCTGACAGGTATAGCCTGTGATGCAAAGCTCAGGCAGCACCATCAGCTTGGCATGCTGTGTCTCCATTTCACGGATTACTTCCAGAATTGCCCTAGTATTGGCCTTACAATCAGCAACTGTAACCTGCGGCGTTCCTGCCGCTACTTTAATAAATCCCTGATTCATATCCTAGTCCTCTCTTATCCTACTATTTCCACGCCTTAGAGTGTGTTTGAAAAAGACTTTCTGCAAGATGTGCGTCACAATTTGTGGGAGATTTCGCCCAGATGAGGGCGCCGTAGCGGGCTACGGCAACCGAATTCGGATGAAATATACCGCAATCTGCGCACCAATCACCAGTGCAAACTCTATGACGGAAAATAGTGATTCTGTCTCAATTCAGCTTATTTGCATCTTCTCAGAATTTCTTTCAGCTCTTCTACTGTGAAATTGTAGTTGGTATTACAGAAATGGCAGTTCATCTCGATTGGCTTGCCTTCCTGGATCATTTCGTTTAATTCTTTTCTGCCGATGCTGATCAACGCTTTCGCTACTCGCTCCTTGGAGCAGTTACAGTGGAAGCGGGTGTCCATCTTCTCGTTAATCTGTATGTCAAAGCCTTCCAACACTTTCTCCAGCAGACTCTCCGGGGTATGTCCTTCCTCTAACAGGTTGGTGACAGAGTTGATTTTCTGTACGTTCTGCTCTAACCTGGAAATCACTTCTTCCTCTGCAAATGGCATCAGCTGTACAATAAATCCACCAGCCTGACGTACTGTATTGTTCTTATTCATCAGGACTCCAAGTCCAACTGCGGACGGTACCTGCTCGCTTGTTGCAAAATAATAGGTCAGGTCTTCTGCGATCTCACAGGTCTGAAGCATAACCTGTCCGCTGTATGGCTCTTTTAGCCCCATATCCTTAATCACAGTCAGGAATCCAGGACCAACTGCTCCTGCAACGTCCAGCTTACCTTTTGAATTTGCCGGAATGCAGACATCTGGATTTCCTACATAGCCCTTTACATTTCCCTGGGAATCGGCAGTTACCGTAATTCCCTGAAGGGGACCGCCGGCCTTGATCTGAAGGGTCAGAACATCTTTTTCCCCCTTCATCATGGAGCCCATCATGGCTCCTGCAGTCAGAAGTCTTCCAAGCGCTGCCGTAGCCACCGGACTTGTATTATGATGCTCTCTTGCAGTCTCCACCATCTCAGTGGTCACTGCCGCAAATGCACGGATCTGGTCATTAGCTGCAGTCGCGCGGATGATATAATCATTCATGTGTATTCTCCAATCTATACTGTTATAATGTTAATCGTAATCCTATAGCTATTTATCTTATTATTATATTATCATTTACCATGTTCCCTTACTACAAAGGTAAGCCTGCCGCTATCTTCCTTCGGTGGCTCCAGTGTATAAGCATCATACACTGCCAGAAGCTCCATCCCCGCTTTTCCAATAAGTTCCTTGATCTTCTCCAAAGAATAGGCTCTCTGATAGTGAACCTCCTCATCCTTCTCATAAAGTCCGTCCTCTCTTGGAATAAACAGAGCCAGCTCATACGTATTAATCCCGGTCTCCTCATCATAACTGTTCTCCCAGATAAAGCTTCCCTCATCCCGGTTCTCAGCAATCGTAGTATTCCCGATCATAGTCTGATACTTATAAACCGTATTCATATCAAACAGAAAAATCCCCTGAGGATCCAGATAATTATTTACCAGGGCAAACACATGCTCCAGCTCCTCTTCCTCTGTTATGTAATTCAGACTGTCACACACGCTTACCACAGCCCGTACGGTTCCATAAAGTTCAAACTCCTGCATATCCTGAAGAAGATACAGGATGTCATGCCCGGACTCTACCCGTTTCTCCATGGCCTCTGCCAGCATTTCCCCGGAATTATCCACTCCGATCATGTCATAGCCAGCCTCTGCCAGTATCTCAGTCATGGTTCCCGTGCCGCAGCCAAGATCCAGCACAAGTCCGTCTGTGATTCCCTGCGCTGCAAGCTGCTGCTTCAGCCATTTGCCCCAGGTCTGGTAGTCCACATTGTCCTGGAACATATCATATACTCTGGCAAATTCGCCATAAGCCTGAAAATTATCCATATTCCCTCCAACTGTCACGGACACAGCCATCCATCCCGGGTAGCTGTGTCCGTGTAAGTCAACATTCTGCTTTTTCTGTTATTACTCTACAGGCATGTAATATACGTCTGCACCTTCTCCATGCCAGTAATAATCCACATCATTCTGATCGTAAACATCCTCATTATTCACAAAACGATAGGTATTTCCATCAAAGTCAACCCAGTTTCCATTTCCATCCGGAGTAATTACAAGGGGATGGCCATCGGAGTTACGGTAAATAGTTCTGGTCTGGTTGGTGTCTGTAAGCTGCTCCTGGGTAAATCCGCCGGAGTTTGTGATTGTTCCATCACTGCTTCCATCACCTGAGGACGCAGAATCAGTACCTGCACTCTGTGTTCCGTCAGTGGAACCATCTGTACTTCCCTCAGTGCTTCCGTCTGCACTGTCAGAAGACTGTACCGGTGCAGCAGCTTTCAAAGAAGACTCTCCTACAATTCCGAAGGAATCAACTGCAGCCTTAACTCCTGCATAAGAAGCCTCATCCACAACAGATCCGCAAATATTGTAATACTCATCAGAGCTCTTATAAATTTTATGGATCGCATAAACATATCCGCCGCTCTTGGAAGCATCTGTGTACTTCACAGTGTAAGAATAAACGCCTACTCCCTCCACATCACTGGCGGTATAATCCTGGATTTCAAAGTCAGTACCTTCTGCAAGGTCAGAAGCCTGCTCTAATGCCACAGCCAGATCCTGCGTATCCGGAAGCATAGCAGAAGACATGTCCTCTTCTCCCTGTCCATGAAGGATCAGGATCTTACCCTGCTCCGGGGATTCGAAGCTGAGCATATCTGCCTCATCCGCCTTATTGGACCAGGTAGCATCTGGAAGCTTAATGGAGACAGCCCCATTGCTTGATGTATAGGTGCTGTCCTGTACGTCTGGCGCGATGGTTGGCTCCGGAGTAGGTGTAGCGGTTGCTTCCGGAGCAGGTGTCTCAGTTACCACTACCTGTTCTTCCGGCTCGTCTCCGCCAAAACTGCAGCCTGTGGCAGCTGCAGAAACAATTGCTGATATCGTTAAGATAGCTAAAATCTTTTTGTTCTTCATAGTATCCTCCTTATTTCTTTTCATAAGTAAATTTTGTAAATTTACATTATTCTATTTCATTAACAAAACGAAAATATTTCTCGTTTATAAAAATCTCCCGAGCTGTATTTTACAATTTTATTACAATCCTGTCAATGGATTTCCCACTGCAGAATCTAAATTTGCTGTGAAAATATTATAAACTTTCGTGACGAACTTTATACATTTTTTCAAAGAGTGTTGGTAAAATCCTGTCTGCAAAATGTACATTGCATTTGACAGCATGTTCCGCCAACCTGAATTTCTTTTTTATTTTACGCTCTGTTTGTCATACTTTTGTAATATTTATTTTCCGTATTCGTACATATGCAATTTATGAAGCGCTCTGGTAGCTGCAATATAACGTCCCTGTTTTGCAATCGGGCTCTGATCTGCTACAGGGAACAGGGAAAATACCTGGTCAAATTCCAGACCTTTTGCAAGATAAAACGTAGTAACTGTAAGGCCTTTGCAGAAGCTGTTGCTGTCACGATGCAGGTACGAGAAACGATTTTCCATATCAAACCCTGTATTTTTCAGTTTTTCTTTCAGAATGCGGGCGGCTTCTTTTGCCTCAGATTCCGTGCGAAGGATCAACGCAGCTGTCTCAAACTGTTCTGCTCCCAGCTGAAGCTTATTCACAAGCTCATCCAGAGCCGCTTCCATTGCCTGCTGTTTTTTCCCTTTAAAAAATAATTCTTCCACTGGCTGGCCATGACGATCAAACAGATCCATATCTGTAATCCCTGCAAGCTGATTCGCATAAGAAGCAATCTCCACAGTGTTTCGGTAGCTTTTGTTCATGACGATCCTGCGGATCTCTTTTCCGAAAATTTTCGGTAAAAACCCAAGGACATCCTGAGCCTCATCTTCCATAGTCTGGGCTTTGTCCCCCAGGATGGTCATACGGCAGGGAAACATCATTTTAAGGATCAGATACTGAAGCCTTGAATAATCCTGCATTTCGTCTACTACCAGGTGCTTGATACCATTGTGACTGGTCTGGCGAAGAAGACGGTACTTCATGTAAAGCACCGGATAGACGTCCTCGTACCGAAGCTTTCGCTCCTGAAGCTGTACATGGGGAAGTCCCGGATAGCCGCAGCTTTCCAGAAAACGGCTGTAGATCACATAGAGATCCTGTGTCTCATACATATTCATGAATTTCTCCATTACAATGGCACGTTCTTCCTCATCCATATCATTATCCCGAAGCGTCTCTACCTCATCAATGAAATTCTCTGCAACTGCCTCCATACGTGATAACAGAGGGATATCCTGAAATTTAAAGTAAAAAAGATCAATGATCTCCTCTTCCTTTTTCGTAAAGCTCTTATATTCCACATCATGAAAATCCATCAGCTCATCTTCTAAGGAGGTGAGATACCCCTCCATCTGATTCAAAAATTCCCTGGACTGTTTTTCCTTATATAAGGAAGGCATATCCGGGAAATTCAGGCTGCGCTCAATCTGGTCATAACGGTCTTCGCAGTCAGATACCGTATCTTTCAGCTGTCTGTAGGCAAAAAGATCAAAGCTCATTTCTTTAATATTTTCCTCTCCCAGTTCTGGAAGTATATGGGAAATATAATCAGAAAAAATGCTGTTGGGAGACAGGATCAGGATATTGGAGGATTTCAGGTTCTTGCGGTCGTGATACAAAAGATAGGCAATTCTGTGCAAGGCAATGGAGGTCTTACCGCTTCCGGCTGCGCCCTGGATTACCATGATCTTATCCCTGGTGTTTCGGATGATGGCATTCTGCTCCTTCTGGATGGTGCGGACAATATTTTTCAGCGCAGTGCTGCCTCCGCTGCCAAGCTCTGCCATAAGAATCTCGTCATCAATCTTCACATCACTTTCAAACTGGTAAATCATACGGCCATTTCGAATCTTGTACTGCCACTTGGAGACAATTTCACCGCAGATAGTTCCCAGCGGTGCCTGGTAAGACGCCGGACCTTTATCATAGTCGTAGAAAAGCCCGCTGACAGGAGCACGCCAGTCATAGATCAGCGGCGTATGCCCTGCCTCTTCTGCAAAATTTCCGATTCCAATATAAAAAATCTCCGGCTCCTCATCCCCTTCAAATACGAAATCCACCCTTCCAAAGAAAGGGGAATCCAGCATTTTACGAAATCTCTTTCGCAGATGGATCTGCTGCTCGTTGGCGTTGATCTGGTGAAGAAGCGCCTGCTGGTTATCGAAATTTTCGTAGCCATACTGGTCCATCTCCGTATAGTTCTCCCAGTAATACTCATGCATTCCTTCGATATCCTTCTGTCCTTCCAGAATGGACTGGCTGATATGGGCGATCCTGGTTTCTAATTTATCTGTAACGTATGCAAGAAAAGCTGCTCCGTCTTTATTATCAATTGTCATTGGGGGTATACTCCTTTAACATTCGCGCTGCAGCCCTTTCTACCAGCCTTGTAAAAAGACACCCAGGGCAGCTGCAATAAATGAGTTTTTTTCGTTGTCATGACTTTGTCCCTGCCTTCCTTTCCGGCAGAAACTTTGCTCCATTATACATTATCTGCGGGTAAAAGTACAGACAGCAAATCCCTGGATTTTTTCTCTCTGAAGACAAAAAAAACAGCAGTTTTTCCGTATATTTTCCGAAAAAGCTGCTGTATTTTTTTATCTGTTTCACTTACTTTTATGCAGTCTGCGTCTTATCAAACTGGCTGTTGTAAAGATCTGCGTAGAATCCTTTCTTTGCAAGCAGCTCTTCATGGCTGCCCTGCTCGATAATATCCCCATCCTTCATAACCAGGATCAGATCTGCGTCCCTGATGGTGGAAAGTCTGTGAGCGATGACAAAGCTGGTTCTGCCTTTCATCAGGTTATCCATAGCTTTCTGGATCTGTACCTCGGTTCTGGTATCAACGGAGGAGGTAGCCTCATCCAGGATCAGGATCTTATTGTCTGCAAGAATGGCTCTTGCAATTGTCAGGAGCTGCTTCTGGCCCTGGGAAACATTGCTGGTCTCCTCATCCAGAACCATGTTATAGCCTCCCGGCTGCTGCATGATAAAGTTGTGGATATGAGCAGCCTTTGCTGCTGCGATCACTTCCTCATCGGTAGCATCCAGCCGTCCATAGCGGATGTTTTCCATAATGGTTCCGGAAAACAGCCAGGTATCCTGAAGCACCATTCCAAACATTTCATGAAGCTCGCTTCTGTTGAAATCTTTTACATCATGGCCATCTACTTTAATAGAACCACTGTTTACATCATAGAAGCGCATGAGCAGCTTAACCATTGTGGTTTTTCCTGCACCGGTAGGACCTACAATCGCAATTTTCTGACCATCTCTGACCTTTGCCGAAAAATCGTGGACAATGATCTTTTCCGGATTGTAGCCGAAGCTTACATGATCAAATTCTACATTTCCGCTGAGCCCGTCAATAGAAACAGCATTCTCTTTGGTGGTCTCCTCTTCCTCCTCATCCAAGAACTCAAACACACGCTCGGAAGCGGCTGCTGAGGACTGAAGCAGGTTGGTTACCTGTGCGATCTGCTGGATGGGCTGGGTAAAGTTACGGATGTACTGGAAAAAGGACTGAATATCACCCACTTCAATAGAACCCTTGATCGTGAACCATCCTCCAAGAAGGGCTACCATAACATATCCAAGGTTTCCAACAAACTGCATGACCGGCATCATGATTCCGGAGAAAAACTGGGATTTCCATGCTGATTCGTAAAGCTTCTGGTTGTCTTTTTCAAATTCTGCAACTACGTCTTCTTCTTTATTAAATACCTTCACTACATTGTGTCCACCGTAGTTCTCTTCAATCTGGCCATTTACCTCACCCAGATACTTCTGCTGTGCCTGGAAATATTTCTGGGAGTGCTTCATAACGAAATTGATGATAAACATGGACAGCGGAAGGATCAGAAGGGCAGCCAGAGTCATCCACACATTGATGGACAGCATCATCACAAACACACCGATCAGGGTGGTAACTGATGTGATCAGCTGGGTAATACTCTGGTTCAGGCTCATCTGAAGGGTATCCACATCGTTCGTTACGCGGGAAAGGATTTCGCCGTTTGTCCGGCTCTCATAATAGTTCATTGGGAGGCGGCTGAATTTCTTTGAAATATCTTTACGTAAATTGTAGGTAACGTCGTTGGAAATTCCGGTCATCACATAACCCTGGATAAAGGAGAAGCAGGCACTTGCCAGATACAGTCCTAATGTCCATAACAAAATATAGCCAATTTTTTCAAAATCAATGCTTCCGGTGCCGTTTACCTTGGCTACCAGACCGTTAAAAAGCTCTGTTGTTGCCTTTCCAAGGATCTTTGGTCCTACAATGTTAAAAATGGTTCCTGCAATTGCAAACAGAAACATGAGAACGAAACGGATTTTGTAGCGTTCCATGTATTTCAAAAGTCGTTTCATTGCTCCTTTAAAGTCTTTTGCCTTTTCCCCGGAGTTCATTGCACGGCTCCGATGACCACCCATCACAGGGCCTCTGGCTTTGTTTTCACTCATGCTAATTCCTCCTCTGAAAGCTGTGACATGGCGATCTGGCGGTAAACCTCGCAGTTCTTCATCAGTTCCTTGTGGGTGCCGATGCCTGCCATATTTCCGTCATCCAGCACGATGATCTGATCTGCATTCAGGATGGTGCTGATTCGCTGTGCTACGATAATAGTGGTAATATCCTTTGTCTTTTCCTTCAGAGCCTTGCGAAGCTTGCTGTCAGTCTTGAAATCAAGTGCGGAAAAGCTGTCGTCAAAAATCAGGATCTCCGGCTTTTTGGCAATCGCTCTTGCAATGGAAAGACGCTGCTTCTGGCCACCGGATACATTATTTCCTCCCTGTGAAATAGGTGCTTTGTAGCCTTCCGGTTTCGCTTCAATAAAGTCATCAGACTGCGCGATCTGAGCTGCCAGTTTTACATCTTCCTCTGGCATATCCGGCTTACCGTAACGAATGTTGGAGTCGATGGTTCCAGAGAACAGGACTCCCTTTTGAGGTACATAGCCCAGACGGTCACGAAGCTCATGCTGTGTCATATTTCGTACATCCACACCATCTACTTTGACACAGCCCTTCGTTGCATCATAAAATCTGGGAATCAGGTTGATCAGCGTACTCTTGCCGCTTCCGGTACTTCCGATAATGGCAACAGTCTGGCCTTTTTCTGCCTTAAAGGTAATGTCGTTAATGACATTTTCCCCTGCTTCCGGATAAGCGAAGCTTACATGGTCAAATTCGACCGTTCCTTTTTCCTGCTTATCTGGCATTACCGGTTCCTCCGGATCATTTACAGATGGCTCCATTTCCAGAACCTCACAGATACGGCCGGCTGCCACGTTTGCCCTTGGGAGCATAATGGAGATTGCTGTGATCATCAGGAAGGACATGATGATCTGCATTGCGTACTGGATAAATGCCATCATATTTCCTACCTGCATAGTTCCATTGTCAACGCCATGTGCACCGAAATAGATAATCGCTACAGATACACCGTTCATGATCAGCATCATGATCGGCATCATAAATGTCATACAGCGGTTTACAAACAGGTTTGTCTTTGTCAGATCCATATTTGCTTTTTCAAAACGCTCTTCCTCATGCTTCTCACGGCTGAACGCACGGATAACCGGGATTCCGGTAAGGATTTCCCTGGTTACCAGGTTCAGACGGTCAATGAGAGTCTGCAGCCTGGTGAATTTCGGCATTGCAATCTGGAACAGTACAAAAATAACAATCAGAATGATGGCTACTGCGGCTCCAAGGATCCAGGTCATGGAGGAATCGGTCTTGAGAACCTTGATCACGCCTCCGATGCCAAGGATGGGCGCATACAGAACGATTCTGAACATCATGGTCATAACCTGCTGTACCTGCTGCACATCGTTGGTACTTCGCGTGATCAGGGATGCAGTAGAAAATTTATGATATTCGTTACTGGAGAAATGAATAACCTTGCGGTATACATTATCTCGCAGATCATGTCCAAGGGCTGCTGCCACTCTTGCTGAAAGGAAGGTAACACTTACAGCGGCCAGCATGATCACCAGCGCCATCAGGACCATCTGGATTCCGGATGTCCGGATGTACCTCATCTGAATTGCATCCAGATCCTCGCCCATAGCTTCGTATTCTGCTTTCACACCACTGACAGCGGCCTGTGTAAGAATGGATTCCGGCATGTCGGAAAGCTTCTCATCTGCAGCCTCCAGCATCTGTTTTTTTGCATCCTCCGGCATTGCTGACAGAACCTGCATTGGGTCCGTTCCTTCCGGTACCTGCATCTGGGAAAGCATTTTCCGGCTCTCTTCACTGCCAGAGGTAAAAGAGGTGTACATCATCAGAGGTTTGCACAGAAGATTGTTTAATTCCTCACGTTTATCCCCTGTAATGCCATCTTTCAGTTCATATGTGTCTCCATCCAGGACATAAGAGTCCTGAACTTCTTTCTGTGTGTCTTCGTCCATAAAAATCTGCAGATTTTCCATTGTGCTCTGACGCATTTTTTCCGGAACACCATCTGGTATTCCCCCCTGCTGGATCCCTACGTTAATTACCTTGGAGGTATAATCCGGCAAGGACAGATCACAGTATGCCTGCAAAAACAGCAGTCCAATGATCAGGACGATGTAGCCTGCTGATTTTTTCAGATACTTCATTAAGTTAATCATGCTTGGGTTGTCCTTTCTACATTTTTTCAAAGCATCCGGGCTTTTCTGCCTTTTGCTTTGTTTTTCAGTTTCCTGTACTACTTTTTATTATGGCAAAAATGTCCCATGCACATTTCTTCCGGTGAAAACTCTGGTGCTGGCATTGCCGCAATATTTTCCTTAATCTGTATGCAGAATCGTTTCATCAGACATAACTCACTTTCGGAAAATCCTGTCAGAACCTGTTTTTCTCCTTCCTTTACCATTCGCATACCTTCATTAATTATTGCTTTTCCTTCTTCTGTAAGATAAATCCGGCTTATGCGTTGATCTTTTTCATCCTGTTTTCGAACTATAATACCGATTTTTTCCAGGCGTTGGATACTTACGGTAACAGTAGGCGGCTTCACGCCTAACTGGCTGGCCAGTTCTTTCTGGCTGCATCCGTCTTCTTTCCACAGAACAGCCAGAATAGGCATTTGTCTTGGATGGATTCCCAGACCTTTTAATTTACCAAAGCATTTTTCCACATACATGCGGCTGATTTCCATAATCAGACGTTGAATGCTTTTCTCATTGTCATTTTCCAAATTCTCACCTCACTTGCTGTCTGAAACTGGAATACAGGCTTTAGAGTGTGTATCACAGTTTCAGGTTCCTGTTCAGCTTTCTTATATTAGTTAGCCGACTAATTTTATAGTTTACACTTTTTCACAAGAAACGCAAGTGTTTTTTGTGCAGTTTATATTTTTTTTAGATTAATATCTTAATTTTATTGAATTTAAAATATGTATTTATTTTGTCGGCTAACAATTATGTATAAGACCATATTATCTGTTATCCGGAGTTTTCATGATAAAAAGAATCCTGCTTGCAGGATTCTCCATTTGCGGCGGGTCGCCTGGAGCAACAACTCCCCTTCCGCCGCAGTGCAATCCTGCCCGGTAGGCTTTTTATGTAATACGTAACAGGAATTTCCTGTAGCAAAAAAACACCGCCTGCCAAGCGGTTTTCACAGCTTTGACAAGCGGTATTAAATTATTGAATATTGTGATTTCAAATAAACTGATTGGTCTCTTCGTCGTAGTGGTAGTCGATGGAATCCATCTTATCCAACAGGGATTCCCTGTTCAGTCCGCGGCAGGTACACAGTGCTTCCAGAGAATCGTAATAATCCCGAAGCTGGGTATTTACATAACTAAGCAAAATCATAGGATCTTTTGGTATCATAAGACTTGGACTCCTTTTCTTTTCCTTTACTTCACTTTAACCACATACTCTCCATTCTCCACATCCAGTACCAGTGTATCGCCGGTATGGACTTCGCCTGAAAGGATTTTCCTGGCAGTCAGTGTCTCTACATATTTCTGAAGATAACGCTTCAGAGGTCTTGCACCGTAGACAGGATCATAACCATTGTCAATAACATCCTTCTTGGCTGCATCTGTCAGCTCCAGGGAAAGCTCCTGGTCGGCAAGACGGTCATTCAGCTCTTTTACCATCAGATCAACGATACTACCAATATTATCTTTTGTCAACGGCTTAAACAGAATGATCTCATCGAGACGGTTCAGGAATTCCGGACGGAAATGTCCGCGCAGATCATCCATAACCTCTTTCTGGGCTTCTTCCTTGATTTCTCCATTTTCATCAATACCATCCAGCAGATAAGGAGATCCGATATTGGAGGTCATGATCAGAATTGTATTCTTGAAGTCTACAGTACGTCCCTGGGAATCGGTAATACGACCATCATCCAGTACCTGCAGAAGTACATTGAATACATCTGGATGTGCCTTCTCAATCTCATCGAAAAGTACAACGCTGTACGGTTTCCGACGAACAGCCTCTGTAAGCTGTCCGCCTTCCTCGTATCCAACATATCCCGGAGGAGCTCCGATCAGTCTGGATACAGAGTATTTCTCCATGTACTCGCTCATGTCGATACGAACCATATTCTGCTCATCATCGAAAAGAGTCTGTGCAAGAGTTTTGGCAAGCTCTGTTTTACCAACACCGGTAGGTCCAAGGAACAGGAAAGAACCGATTGGTTTGGTCGGATCTTTGATTCCTGCTTTGGAACGAAGGATGGCATCGGTTACACGGCGCACACCTTCCTCCTGACCGATAACACGTTTGTGGAGCTCATCTTCCAGATGAAGCAGTTTGGCACGCTCTCCCTCTGTCAGCCTTGCTACCGGAATGCCAGTCCAACGGGAAATGATCCTTGCGATTTCATCGTCTGTTACTACTTCGTGGACAAGGCTTCTGTCACTCTCTTTTGTATTGCGCTCTTCAATTTCCAGCTGCTGCTGTAATTTCGGCAGCTCGCCATACTGCAGTTCGGAAGCTTTCTCCAGATCATAGTTCTGTCTTGCGATCTGGATCTGTTTGTTCATATCCTCAATCTGTTCACGAAGCTTCTGAAGCTTCTCTACAGAATGTTTCTCGTTCTCCCACTGAGCCTTCTGGGTATTAAAGGAATCCTGCATTTCCGCAAGCTCCTTCTGGAGCTCTTCCAGACGCTCTTTGCTTAAATTATCGGTTTCCTTCTTCAGAGACAACTCTTCCATTTTCATCTGATCGATTTTACGGCGCTGCTCATCCAGCTCAGTTGGCATGGAATCCAGCTCTGTTTTGATCAGGGCACAGGCCTCATCTACCAGGTCAATTGCCTTATCCGGAAGAAAACGGTCTGTAATATAACGATGTGAAAGTGTTGCAGCTGCAACAAGTGCGCTGTCTGTGATTTTAACACCATGGAATACTTCGTAACGTTCTCTCAGACCACGAAGGATAGAAATGGTATCTTCCACAGTTGGCTCATCTACCATAACCGGCTGGAAACGACGTTCCAGGGCAGCGTCTTTCTCAATATACTGACGATACTCATCCAGTGTGGTAGCACCGATGCAGTGAAGCTCACCACGGGCAAGCATTGGTTTCAGCATATTGCTGGCATCCATTGCGCCATCCGTCTTACCTGCACCTACGATCAGATGAAGCTCATCAATAAACAGGATGATCTGACCTTCGCTCTTTTTCACCTCTTCCAGAACTGCTTTCAGACGTTCCTCAAATTCACCACGATATTTGGCACCTGCTACCAGTGCACCCATATCCAGGGCAAAAATTTTCTTATCCTTCAGTGCTTCCGGTACATCTCCGGCTACAATTCGCTGTGCAAGACCTTCTACAGCGGCTGTTTTACCAACACCAGGTTCACCGATGAGAACCGGATTGTTCTTGGTCTTACGGGAAAGAATACGGATCACATTCCGAATCTCACAGTCACGTCCAATGACCGGATCCAGCTTCTGGCTTCTTGCCTTTTCCACAAGATCTTCGCCATATTTATTTAAAGTATCATAAGTGGCTTCCGGATTGTCGCTTACTACACGCTGGTTTCCACGTACTGTGGAAAGTGCCTGCAGGAAGCGTTCTTTGGTAATGCCAAATTCGCTCCAGATTTTCTTCATGCTGGGGCTTGGATATTTCAGCAGGGCCAGGAAAAGATGCTCTACGGATACGTATTCATCTCCCATTGCCTTAGCTTCATCTTCTGCATTTACCAAAGCCTTATTCAGATACTGTCCGAATCTGAGTTCTCCGCCGGATACCTTTACCTTGGCATCCAGAGCTTTCTTTACAGTATCAATAAAATAATCTTTATTTATTTCCATTTTCTCAATAAGCTTGAGAATCAGGCTGTCTTCCTGTGTCAGGAGGGTATATAACAGATGCTCCTGTTCGATTTCCTGATTGCCGTATTCGTAAGCAACCTTCTCCAGATTCTGAACAGCCTGTACGGATTTCTGCGTAAATTTGCTGATGTTCATAGGCTCTCCTCCTTCAGCTTGGGTGAATGAAAATAATTTCACCCACCTATTTTTATATATAAAACGCAGCTGCCGCGGCTCTTTAAAAAAGTAACTCGCAGGGGCTGCGTTTTGTATAGGTAGTTTCTTATTACGGTTTTTAATATAGCATGGATTGTTAGCACTGTCAATATGTGAGTGCTAATTATTTATGAAGATTGTGTGAACGCTACGAGCATGCAATTTCCGAGCTGTGCATGACGTATATCACAGCTTCACATGGCTAATAGTTGTTCATTCCTTAATTTTACAATGTTCAATGGATGTTTATCAGGACTAATGCAGAGTTGACTTTATGAATTTTAATCTGAAGCTAAAAAAATCCGGACATTCCGGAAAATAACACAAAAAGAACTGTCAGAGAAGATCGGACTGACCGATCAACATAGAATTGTACAATATGAAAAAGGCGTTCGTGTTCCCCCAAAAAGATCTGGTCGATAAAATGGCACAGGCTCTTGATGTTAATCCTTATACCCTCTATGATACCACTGGACGTGACGCTTCCGAAATGATGGAACTGCTTTTCTGGCTGGATGAATTTAATCCATCTGCCCTGCATCTGTTTCTCCCTCGGAAATTTCCCGGTGAAAAATGCAATGAAGTAGCTGACACTTCCGTTTACTACCATGACAATGATAGCTGGCCTGCTCATGCTCCTGTCTGTATGTGGTTTGATTATGGGGTTCTGAATGATTTTCTGAAAGAATGGGTGGTTCGGATGGATGAACTGAAATCCGGTGAAATTACCAGAGATGAATATTTTGAATGGAAAATCAACTGGCCACAGACCTGTGATGGATGTGGAAAATATGAGCCAAAGAAACAATGGCGCTCTGTAAAATCGGAACTCAGTGAAACTTAACAAAACTTAAATTCTCTGCATTTTTCCTCTTTGGCAAAAGAAAAAGCACTGTAAAACCAATAATCCAACGGTTTTCAGTGCTTTTTTTCATGTTTTAACTATTGAATTTCCCTCAGACACCTACATAAGTGAAACTTAGCGAAACTTAAATTATACCCAATATGGAATATACTTATTTGTTTGTTCTTGATTTTTTAATCTGATCATCTATGCAATCTATTTCCATGATGTATAAATTAATTGCCTTTTATCAAATGCTTCCTCTCCGCCTTCCATAATATCTACAATTTGCTTATGTGTAGATTTCAGGTCAATATTCCCTTGCGATATATCAATCGTTGTATCTTGATACTCAACCACAAAAATTCTTTCAGCATCACCCAGAACTGGAATGTTAGCATTGTGTGTAGCAAAAATAAATTGTATATCTTGTTTCTTTTTTGCAATTGCTGTAATTACTTCATCGTAAATAATTTTATTATCCAAATCATCTTCTGGCTGATCTATAAGAATAATATCATTATCAGACTGCATGAGTATAAACAATATAAGAGCTGACGCACGCTGCCCTATTGAATGGTGTCGTAATAATTTGTCATGATAATATATTTCAACGTTATTGGAAACCTGATTCTTCAGAAGATCCGCATACTGATCTTGCAATTTTTTATCAAGCTTTGTATATTCTGGGGATGAAATAATTTCCTTGATTTTCATACCATCACATAATATCCAGTCTTCTATAAGCTCCACATAATCTCTAAACGTGTCACATAAGGATTGATATTTTATTTCAGAAATACCTGACCCCCTAAAATCAGTCTTCATCTGTGATTTAAAATTATCTCTGTCACCTTTAAAATCAATAGTGATTTTTAATTCATTTTGTGATTCATTAATTTTCTGAATTTCAAGTTTATATGCATTGAATTGTTCTAATAATATATCATTTCTTTCGCGCAGTGCTTTCTTGAATGCACTTTCTATTTGTTTTTTGGATTTAGCTCGTTCATCTAGTTGCTTTAAATTCTCTTTACATTTTTCCAGCTCTTCTGTCATTTTGACAAATCCATCAATATCCAACGTATCATCTTTGATTTCTCTTTTTATTTCAGCAAATTCATCAGATAATCCATCTATTTTTTTCGATAACATTTCCACTACATCTGCAAATTCTAACGAAGTACTTTCTATCTGCGTGACGGACTCTCCAATTTTTAAAATTTCATTTCCAATTGCACTTAAAATATCACTTGCCTTCTTTATAATATCAGAATTATAAATACTTTCCACGCCCTGCAGGCCTAAAGTCACATCTTTATTATTATCATAACACTTTTTTAATTCTCGTACTGCCGAATCAATTCGTCCTTTTACAGAATCTAACTTTGCTTTATCTGTTGTGTATCCAGTTTGTTTTTTTAATTTTTCTGCAACGCCTTTTTCCTTGTAAATAGACATTTTATGCTCAACTTCAGATTTTTTAATTTTGCATTCCTCAATCTGCTCTGGAATTTTATTCGCATCTAATAATTGAGAAACCGCTGTTGTCAACTCCTTCACACAAGATGTTATTTCTGCACTTTTTCCTATTTTTCCACCAACCAATTTTTCAAGAAGACCATTTTCATGATCAGCACTACTTGATAGATCTTTTTGCCCAAAATATTGAATTCCATCAAACAAGCTTGACGGTTGTATATTTAAGTCAAGCCCATTTTCATCTATAACATTACTCTGTTCTCCGTATATACGACTAACAATATAATGTTTGCCATGTTTATCAACAACAGATAATGTTGCTTTTCCTCCTGAGCCAAAAATATTTTTTATCAGTGATTCTTTATATTCTTTATCTGTTTGCAACGGCAAATCAAATATATAACGAATTGCTTCAAGCACAGACGACTTTCCACTTCCGCGAATTCCAATTAACGAATTAAGCTCTGATGAAAATCTAATGGTCTGTCCATCAAATTTTCCGCCTTGAAAACTTATAGATTCAATATACCCATGTCTTCTTTCCGGTAATGATTCAGCAACTCTACTTTTATAGTCCTGTAATGCAAATTTAATCGCCGCATATGAATATTCTCCGATTTTTAAATATGTTTGTTTATCGCCTTTTCCAATATCTTTCAATGATTTAGGATCCGATCCTTCTATAAGAGCTGGAATATATCCAAAACAACGATTAAATTTATTTATATTATCCCTTGTCCTCGATTTTTGTATTCCTAAAACTCGTTTTCTAAACGGAGCAAGCCCTGAGAGCGATTCTAAAAGACCGCCTCCACATTCGTTAAACAAACCACTGCCTTGATCAACATGGGCAAATATTACAAAATAATCTTTTCCATACTCTTCCAGTTTTTCCAATGTGCTTTTTAAATCATAACAACATTTTGTATTTCTATTTTCAGGATTAGATATTGTTGCAAATGCGGCTGTTAAAAATGTTTGAATGTGATTATTACCATTTTCTAACCATTCATCAGGATTAAAAACTATAAGAGTATGTATACCATTAGCTCCCTCTTTAACAGTCAATTCCACACCAGGTAATATAAATATTTTTTCTTTACTTGCTGCCCTTTTTAAGGCTTTATATTCATCTTTGTCAAATTTATTATGATTGGTAATAACTCCAACAGAAATATTTGCTTGTTTCAATGCCGAAATATATGATTTCACAAACTCATTTGGTTCACCACTATATGAAAATTCTTTATCTTTTTGTGTATGCAGATGAAAATCTGCCCTTAAAAATTCAAGCCCTGATTCAAACATTTTATCCCTCCTTATATTACTCTACCCCCAACGCCTTAAACACCGCATCCTCAGCACTCTGATACGGAATCAACTGAAATGCACTCATCAGATCAGCAGGAACACTTGCGAAATCAACAAACGATGTACTCGGAATCAGCACCTTCTTTGCGCCGCTATCCAGGCAGATTTGAAGTGTATTGGCAAGTTCATCCACCTTTATCATTGTGCCACTAATTGTTATATCTCCCAACACCGCCAAGTTGCTGACAACAGACTTTCCAAGGGCAATCGAACAAAGTGCAATCAATGTTGGAAGTGCCAATTTGTCTGTCATACCAATTCCCTGTAAATCCTGAT
Source organism: Ruminococcus sp. RTP21484sp1_RTP21277st1_D2_RTP21277_210401 (assembly GCF_040924225.1). Classification (NCBI taxonomy): domain Bacteria; kingdom Bacillati; phylum Bacillota; class Clostridia; order Eubacteriales; family Oscillospiraceae; genus Ruminococcus; species Ruminococcus sp. RTP21484sp1_RTP21277st1_D2_RTP21277_210401. The sequence goes on from NZ_JBCOMJ010000002.1 coordinate 120,994, forward strand.
AGTTGATGATATAGTCTTTGGTTGAAGTGCTGATAGCGCCACTGATTCGATTGCCGTTGGCTTTCAGATAATTAAATGCCGTGTTCACCGCTTCCTTGCATTTAGAATCACTGCCTAAGCCAGTTCGTTCAATTTTGCCATTGCCCGGAAGCATCTGACTTTCCAAACGGAATACACCAATCATGCCACTTTTTCCTCTGGATACGGTATAAACCTGTCCCGGATTACACATTCCATCCGGTATCAGCTTACCGCCACCCTGTTCTGGTACGGAAACATAATGTTCTGACATGTCTTCTAAATCTATATAAGAGAAGTTTACATCATAAAATTCCATACCGCCCAGCTTCTTCAATTGCTCCTTGACACGGCGACGCATTTCCAATGCAATCTGAATAATTTCTTCCAGTTCTTCTTTGGTAAACTCACCATTTGGGTACATCAACTTCAGATAACCGTCTATCATACGACGAACCGCAATTGTATCACGCTGATTCAGATTTCTCCCCAAGCGGAAGTAGTTATCAAGTGCATCTCCATACTGCTCCTTGCGAAGTTCTCGGATGAACTCTGCCAAATAGTCACTGATAAAACCGTAATCATCGGTAAAATGCTCCGGTCTGAACTTCGGTATCTCCCATCCTGGAAGATAACAATGCATACGATCAAGAAATGCAGTATCTGTTCCCATTTCCTGCGGGAAAGGTGCAAACAGACTGGAGGTTTTCAACAGCACCTCCACACTCTGATTGATATTTCCCACAAATACCATGGACGCAGTAGCAGCTTTTTCTTCTTTGCCACGGGCAAAAGATCCGGATGCCATATAATCCTTCATAATCTGAATGCCATCTTTATCTTTAAACTTGATACCTGCCACTTCATCAAAGGCTACACAATCCCATAAGCCGACCAGTCCGACCGTTTTGCGTCCCATATTGTAAAACAGGTTTGCAACCGTCGTCTGTCCACCGGAAATTAAAATACTGTTCGGTGAAATCTCTTTGTAAAGATGAGATTTACCGGTACTTCTCGGTCCAAGCTCACAAAGATTAAAGTTATTCTCAACTAATGGAATCATGCGGGTCAGGAGCAGCCATTTCTCACGATATGCAAATTCATCTGGCTCCATGCCGATAGAACGAAGAAGAATATCCAGCCATTCATCTTTCGTAAAAGCTGTTCGCCCTTGCTTTAGTTCATCAATATCAATGTGCGGCATCTGGATTGGTGTCAGCTTACGGATACTGATTGGAGAAATATCTTTCTGCTTTTTCTGTTTGGAACGAAGCGGATTTCCATCAATGTCCTCAATACCAAAATTATTGTCGCCTTCAACCTCATAATCCAGCTGAACAATACACCAGATACCGCCACAGAGCAGGCGATCAAATTTTTCTGGATATTCATCGGCAATCGGTACATTACCAACGCCCAAATTAGAAAACTCTGCAAAAAAGCAATCCTTTTTCATATCCAGTCGAACAGTCACCATATCAATGATTGTGTGACTGCCTTTTTTACGCAGCTGAGACAGAATCTTCTGTGATTCATCCGGACGTACAAAGTTGTCAGCAAGAATACGCTTCACATTCTGTACGCCTTTCTCTATAACCGTCTCATCATCTGAACTGCAATACTGTCCCAACAAGAACTCAAGAACATACACTGGGACATTCGCCCCTTCTTTGATTTTCTTTGTCAGGTCTTTCCGAACAATCTTACCGTCAAAGTTCTGACGGAGCTTGTTCTTTATTTCTTCACGGGTACTTTCACCCTCTGCAAATTGCTCCATCTTTCTCTCCTCCTGCGGCATTAACTAAAAAAATCAAACTCGTCCACCGCAAAGGCGATGTCAATCTGGAATGGCTCCCGCTGTGGCAGCTGTAATCCCTGTTCATCTGCAATTACCAGATAATAAGTAGCTGTATTGCTGTATTTCAGAGATTTCAAATTAAACTGACAACGGAAAGTTCTTTCTGCACCGTTATCGCTGGTCTTATCTGCAATAATCTTCTGAATATCACTAATCTGTTTGCCGTCCTCATCTGTAAAATAAACTTGATAGGTTGCTGCTTCACGATTTGTACTGATCGCATCTTTTTGATAGAAATTCAACGAAAAAATCATATTGCTGATTTTACGGTTTGCGGACAGTAAATTGACCGTTACCGGCTTGGTATCATATTTCTGCTTATTTCGCCTATATTCCATAGAATCATTGCGGAGATAATGATACTCAATCACCGGAACAACCATTTCCTGTAAACTGATACCACCATGCACAAAATTCATACCGCCGCCATTCATTTTGATACGAATACTTTCTCTCGGTGCAAATCCATCGAATTCTGTATTTCCGCCCAGGAATTTTACAGGCATCAAGTAATCTGGTTGCACACCTTTCTGCATAATTGCATATCTTCTGCCATATTCTACACACCGCTTGATGCTTTCTTTTTTTCTGATATCAGAATTTGTTACATCCACATCAAAAAAGCCTCTTTTATCTACTTTGTCATCTTCCTTCAAAGGACTGTATGTATAAAGAAATCCATGGTCTGCCGTAATTAAAATATTCGTTCCGCCAAATTCATTTACAATGATACGCACGAGGTTCTTCAATTCTGAAATCGCCTTGTCACACGCAGCAAAAACAGCAGTATCCGAAGTGTGGCTGGCTTCATCTATGGTATCGTGGTAAATATAGACCACATCCATACCTTTTACTAAAGCACTTCTTTCCGCTCGTTTCATAGCAATGATGTCATTATACTTTAAAGCCACGCTTGCCGAATCTTCTGTTTTCAGAACCTTATCCCTATAAGTACTTGCCGTAGACTGTCCATCTGCCAAAACCGTCAAAATATCGTTCCGAACCTCTACTGTCAGTTCTTTGTGCGGCAACAAAGCCGCCATACCAAACTTTGTAGTAGAAGGGAAGATACTCTGCATACTACTGATAGAAACCTTACTTTGCGTTTCTCGCTGAAGCTGATCTGCCATCGTAGCTGCCACTTCATAACGCATGGCATCTGAGATAATTACAAATACTTTCGTATCCGAGGTTTGGATACGGGAACGGTAAAAATCCTCCTGTTGCGGTACTTCCAGAACTTTACCGTAAGTTGCCAGTTCATCCGCACATACAGCCGACCAGTTGTTGCCCAACTCACCTAAGAACCAATGATTATAGAGTCCTTCCACTTTATCGACAACGTGCTTAAATAAATCATCCAGCAGAATATTAGAAGTCTCCAAACTCTTTTGAAAACTAAGATGGAACAAACGGTAATAAGTGTCCATCTGATAGTAACTCTCTGTATATTCTTTCCAGATACTTTTCGCTTCTGCGGTATGGAATCCGGCAGAATGTTCCTTAAAGAAGCTTTGCATATTCGCCACTTGTAAGATACCGTCATAAAAATTCTCAAATGGCTCATACCATGCACAAGTTCTCCGTTTTTCAACGGTATTCGTAATGGTATCCACATCAATGATATGGTCACTGATCTCTGTCATTAGCTTTGTCAGAATCACTTCATTAATACACGGAAAGCACTCTGTTCCTACCAAATCTTCTACTGTCAGCTTTTCAAAACGCTGATACAGACGAGCTTCATCCTCAACATAACGTGCCACATCATATAATTGCGGAATGTTATCACTATGAAGCCATTCAGAAATAAAATCATAGCAATATGCCTGATGTGGCATGGAAATAAAACCGTCCAGTCCGGCAAGATATTCCTGCCGCATGGTACGGGTCGCCGCAGTTAAAAGCAGATGAATTGCCAACCGCCCAAGATCTGGTTCTTCCTCCACAAATCCGCATCCCTGACGAACCATCGCCCAAAAAGCTGCGTCTGCATGATATTTTACAAAATCCTGATAAACCGTATTATTATTCAAATCCAGTCCCGCCTGGAAAACACTACGGAGAATCATATTAGGCTGTGCATCTTTCAATCCACAGATTGCCGCCATGACAGCCATGTGTAACTGTGCCGGTGTTTCCGGAACTTTATTCTGCGTGCTAACTTTCAAACGACGGTCTTTCGCATTGAAATAAGCACGATAATTTTTAACCTGTTTCCTCATTGCCGGATTTGATATAAGTCCCATCTCATCCATCCAGATAGAAATCAGATCCGCCCGAAACTCTTCGCTGTAAAGCTCCACATCTAGAAGCCAGTTATCATCTGGGCGGTTATAGACACACGGACTGTAAACCAGATAATTTGTGGTCAAATCATCTACTGAAAGCATTTTTTTTACAGAAAACGCATTATTTCCAGTCAGCGCAATCACCTTTGCATTTTCCAAAACCACTTCATCCAGTTTATCCTCAAATTCCTTATCTTCATCGTACCAGAAAATGATACGACGCTGATAAAACTCAGGAAGAGGTGCAGCAAACCTGCGATTTAAATCTTGTATTATTTTATCTGTATCCATGCTGTCCTCCTACCTTATAATTTTCCAATTTGCTTTTCGTTTTGTTCCGCTCTGTACCAATCTACCTTTTTCCTGTAAAGAAGCGAACATTCGAGAAACCGTTCTTTTCGATATACCCATTTTTTCTGCATAATAGGCCTGTGTTGCAGACGGATTCTTCTCTATAATCTGCAACAATTTTTCTATCTGCGTCTGTTCCTTATTAAGTGGCACTTCAGCGCCATTAGTGCCATCATCAGCGCCATAATTAACGCCATTAGCGCCATTTTTAGTGTTATTGGCGTTAATTATGGCGTTATTGGTATGAACCTGACCTCGATAAATATTGATACGCAAATCAACTTCGCCACCAATAAACTCCGGCTCCTGCAGTCCGGAAGCTTTTACTTTGTCTATAATTCTTGGAATGCCGCTTCCCCAATGCTCGATCAGATTCATATAAGCAAACGCATGAGCAAGAGCTTCATTTCTGATTTTAGAATAGCCTTCTTTCATACGCTCCATCGTTTGTCCCATTGGCAACTTTCCTGGAGAAGTAATTTCTAATCGGTTGTCATATACCGCTACCTGTATCGTACCATGATCCAGATAACTACGATGTACCATAGCATTGATAATCAACTCACGAATGGCATCCGGTGGAATCTCATAAACATCCTGGCGATAAATTCCCACAATAGTAGCACCCAGATGAATATTTCTCAAGACAAACTGAAATGCTTCGTCTATCTGTTCCCAAAGCGGACCGGTATATTCTCTACGGTCAACAAATACCGCTTTCGTTGTACCTTTGAACACGCCACATTGCGTTGCAACATGAAGTCCACCGTTGCCTGTCAAAATAGCAAAGGCATTGGACGGATAATCTTTTCCATCACGCTCAATCAAAACACCCCAGGAACGCAGCTGTTGCCTGCCGACATCTTTGATAGATGCTTTCTGTTCCTCATTATGGGCATTCCTGACTGCCTGTTCCTTCATTGCTTTGCAAAGAGCATCAATATCTTCATCCGTGATATTCAGTCCTGTACACAAAACCTGATCGTAGTAGCGGTTACTGCCCTCGAACAGCAACTCCTTTACCATATACTCATCGGCAAGGCGGGTTGTTCCGGCAACACGGACATATACACCGCCATCTCTGCCAAGGGCTTTGATATAATATGGACGCTGTCTGCCCTCAGAAACCTCTACCACAATGACCGTCTTACCATCGACCGTCTGTAAAGTAATATCCGGGATGATTGCCGGTTCACAGCTGTCTGATACGGCATTGGCTATGGCATCCATTTTCTTGAATACATCTTCCTTGTCAAAGCCAACCACCTCTCTGGTTTTATCAGCAATTCCGAAAATGATTTTTCCTCCGGTTCCATTTGCAAAGGCAACCACAGACTTCATATATTTGATGCTTTTCTCCGGCAGGTTCTCTTTGAACTCCACATTCTTCGATTCTCCTGCAAGAATTTCTTCTATGGTCATTGTAACACCTCGCTCTCTTTGGTAGCATTCGCCACCTGATTATTTAAAGTCACTTTTCAATTCATCATAGAATCCCTTATAATCGGAATATTTTTCTTGCATTTGTATGTAATCTTTTATTTCTTCGATACTTAAAATATTTTGCGGCGGAACATCTCCAACTGTCATTCCTGTAAATTCAAATTCATAATTAAAGCCAAAGAGATCATTCGTTATGTTATATTTGACTATTTCGGCAATTAAACTATTGCGATATATCTCATGAATATCATCTAATTTTACCTTAAATGTTATTACAGACGGAGTCCCCATAATCCATAAACGCTTATAAGGTTCTTCTTTATACAGTTCCCTGTCAATCGCCTCCAAAGACCATCGCAAAATTTCGCCCCCTAAATTGATAGCAAAATGGTTTAATTGATCGTCCTTATATACTTGACTTTTATCAATAAAGAAATGTACCGGCTTTGTTCTGGATTGTTTATCTCGATTCCATAAATAATATACATGCGAAAATACTTCTTCTATTTTGTCATCATCTAAACCTATATCCACAAGGAGTTTTTGTAATCGTTTCTCGCCAGCACTGTTTTTCCCTCCCGCAGTCACAAGACCATGTTTCCAATATTCATTCTCATCTAAAATACGTGTACAATGACATACTGCAATTTCTGTATCCATATTATCTTTAACAAAATCAGTAACCAACTTCGATTCATCGATTCTAATATCTTGCAACTGATGTTCAATTTGCCACCATTCCTCAATATTATCCGTATTTACTCTTCTTAAAATCATCTTTTCAAATTCAGTTCCCCAATTTCTCAATTCTTTGGGGAACGTGTTCGGATTGTTAAAATCAATCATTTTGTAGCACCTCATCACGAATAAATACCAAACTCACATTTCAGTTATTGGCGATTTTCCAGAAACTTCTCTGTATATTCCAGTCTTAATTTCTCTGCAAGATACAGATCACTCATACAGTGCATATCAGAAACACCATCTCGCATTAGCCGATAAACTTCGGAATGATAAAATAATCCCAATGCCTCATCCAGTGAAAGTCCCTGCTGTTTGGCAAAACACTCAATGACACGGGCATATTTTTTCTGAAGTAAAATCGGGTTTGCAGTCATCATACGCAATCCCTCCTTACTTTATTTTAGCCAAAACATCCTGGAAAATTGCATAATTCTTTTTCACACCATCATCCAGATCAATAGAAATCATCTGGTCGGCAAGGTGATGAATCTTTTCCTCGTAGGTTCTGATTTCAGTATCCTGTGCCTGCAATGTGGTCAGCTTTTTGTTCAGCTTCACACGCTCGCCGGTGGAAGCATTGGCAATGCGCTGTTCCAGATCGGCAATGGCTGTACGATAACGAGCCTGCTGTTCATGCACATAGTCGGTACGGATACGAGCAATGGTGTCCAGCTGATAACGGTGCATATAAATCAGAGCCTTAAAACCATTCTTCTTGCCACTGTCAAACAGCCAGTAAATCGGGCGCTTTCCAGAACCCGTAACCTGATAAGTGTTACAATGATCCTTAAAAAATTCATTTATAAAATAATTCCGAATCACATCTTTCGGCTGACCTTTGCCACCCAGAGCATCGGCAATGAATTTCAGGTTTTCGTCCAACGTATCTGCACCGTAAACGGTTTTCACAAATTTCACAAATAGACCAACAATATCATCCTCAAAGTATTCATCATCGCAAATTGGGATAATGTTATCCTTATCAACATCGAAAGAAGCATACTTGCTGGCATCCCATTCACCGCCTGCATAAGCAAGACTATCCACATCCAAAGAGTAACGACCAAACATACAGCCAACTGCATAGGAAATGAAGGAACGAATATCCCTACTAAGATTGGCTTTGCGGATTGTAATATTCTTTTCATCTACATTCGGTGTCATTTCATTCTGTAAACCATAAATGTTTATAAACACACGATTTAATTCTTCTTCGGCAGTTTTCATACTCTCAAACCAATCATTGCATTGGTCTACCCATTTTTGAAATGCCTCTGCTATTGTGCAAAAATGACCAATAAAAGGATGACGTTCAAAATTCCATGATGTTTCGTATGAATCCCATTCTCTCTTTGATAGTTCAATGCACTTCTCTGTTAATTCACTTATAATTTCATCTTTTTGAGAATAATCTGGTATTTGAATAACATCTCCCACCTTAAAATCAACTGTTGGAGAAAATATTTTCAAATATTCTGAACCCACTTTGCTATTTAACAATGCAATCGCTCTCATTAAATCTTTTCTATTATCACAAAAACCCATCGCCCCTTTTGAATCAAACAAAAAACCTGTCGGTGAGTATCTTACAGAAATGCTACTGATACTTAATGATGTCCATGTTAAACCAACTCTAAAAGCATATTCGCCATTATAATTGTGTGATCTTAACCGCCCTGTTTTTAGATCATAGTTATGTTTCACATCATAGCCATCATTTTCCCAATTAACAAGGTAATTTTGGTTTCCATACCACTTTCTGTATTCTCCACCTTTTTGATAAGGAAACCATCTCTTCTTTGAAGCTATACATTCTCGTTCGTTTTGCACTCCAAATCCAATGGACTCCATCTTCACTTCTGACCACAATCTAAGAAAACGATCATTATCAGCAGTTGCCATACCTTCTCTCGTTACCAACACTTCACCTAATTGTTTAGCATTAAATGTTGCAAAGAATTTATGTGATAGCCAATATGCAATTGGAACACCTGGTATTGCTAAATACTCTTTTCCGCTGCAATTATATTTTCTTTCACTAAAGAATCTTTTATTTTTTTCTTCAACAGTTTCAACATCTCCCTGCTTTTCAAACAGTCGCATATAAGTTCCAGTAAAGTCCGTATTACTGTGTTTTGTAATTGAAAATGCAACCGAGCCAAAATCCGAACCGAATATTCCTCTTCCGAAATGAAGCATATTATCAATTATATAATTCTTTATGAAATTTTTTCGGAGATTTTCAAAACTAACTAAGGACATCCAAGCAGGAATATTTATCATCGACATTTTTCCATTTTTCTTACACATTTCCATACACTTTATCATAAAGCATGTGCAAAAATCAGCCTTACCATCTGGATATTCCTTTTTAACATAATTATTAAGTCTTGCATTTCCATTACTTAATCCCATATACGGTGGATTCGTCACAACTACATCATATTTCTGTGCCAGTGCTTCTGCCACCTGCACCAACGGCAGCAATTCTCTCAATGCTGTCTCACGAGACATATTTATATCTTCCGTAATCTCAGCAAAACGGTCATACAGAGCAGTCCAATTCTGCGGTGTTACAGTCAGAATAGAGCCGTATTCCTTTGCATCATGCAGTTCTTTGATGATGGTGTCCATAGCTGTTGTGAGCTTCACATCGCCATTACAGAAATAGTCCACTGCAAATTTATCTACATGGTTGCTCTCCACAATAGCATATACATGGGGCTGAATGCCACGGCCAAAGAATCGGCGGTCATACTGACGGGCTTTCATCATTACCGCAAAGTAAGCCAGCTGTGCCGCACGATCATCAATATCCATACCGTAAAGATTATTCTCTACAATACTTGCCACTGCTTCACGGGTGGTATAGCCGTAGGATTCATAAATCTTCATCAGCACATCAAACATATACGCAAGAATATGACCGGAACCGGAGCAAGGGTCAATGACTTTCAGCTGATCCGGCGTCAGTGCGGCGTATTCCTTACGAATCTCGGCAAGCTGTGCCTGTACTTCCGGCTCCTGCTCGGCTTCTTCCAGATAGTAGTGCCATTTGGTATCTTCCGGTTCACGGTTTCCGGCAGCATAAGCAGACTGTTCTTCCTCGGTAGGAAGAAGCTGCTCCTTGACATCTGGGTGTCCCTCCAGCCATAAACGACCAAGGCTGTTCTCCACCATGTAGCGAACAATCCAGTCCGGTGTGAAAAGCTGGGTTGCTGCAGGGATGTTTTCTTTTGTGATTTTCACATTCTTTTTCAGTGCTGCGAAAACGTCATCCTTTTTCTCACTGTTATAATACTGATACAACCAGCCGATGATCTGGACAGCATCCTTCCAATCATCCTCCGGTATCAGCTCAATCATCTGCTGAATGACGCTGCCTTCACGGAGCAGATTGTCCGGTAGAAGAAGCTCGGTGTAATCTGCAATCTTCTGGAACATTTCTGGCAGAATCTTATTCAAGGCGTTACACTGCACGATCAGCAGATATTTATACAGTTCTTCGGTCTTTTCGGCATCTTTCAGTTCATAGACCTTTTCCATATCCAGTCCATCCAAATCCAAATGAATGGCTTCGGTTATAATCTGCGGCTTAAAGTTGTTTTCCTCATCCGTGAATACACGCACATGAGAAGGAAGATAGCCGTTGACTTCCATGAATCGCAGAGCAGAGAAGCGGTTGAACCAAGTATAGGCAACCTCCTCCATGACCTGCTTATATCCTTTATCGTTAATCTCAGCAATAAGAGCCTGACGCTGTTTCTTTTCGTCGGCAGTGAGGACTTTGCCGCCAACGCTGTCCACATTGGCATCCTCAATTTTGTCCTCAGTGATACCGTATTCCACACCTTTTAGGGAAACACGGGCGATCAGCTCTGTTCTTGCCCAGACAGCAAATTTTTTAATCGCATTTTTATCCATAGTATTTACCCTTCTAATAAATCATATCAAGTAATTCAAGCATATTATAATACAATAAAAATAATTGAATACAATCCTTTTTTCTAACCTTCTTTGTCATCATTCCATGATCAAGAAAATTTCTGTTTATTACATCTGGCTGATTTTTGAAATCTTTTCCACCTTCAAATACTTTTTCAAGGCAAGCAAAAAGATTTGTATAAAACATAGCAATAAAAAGCATTTGTACATTTATATCTGTTTCTGTACGTGTCTTTGCTTTACTCACGGCTCTTAAACCAACTTCACGCCTTTTTCCCTTTAAGTCTGATTTTTTCTGCAATCTAATCAATACCGCATCTACTAATGAAAATAAAATAAGTGCACACGATTTATACTGCCTATGATTATAATCAAACACTGCTTCTTCAAAGTCTGCTTTTTTCACTCTCTTAGTTTCGCTAATAATCTCAAAAATCTGCTCCATTTTTTGGCCTGAACATTGTTTTAATGCAATAATATCTGCTGACTTTTTATCACTAGGCATATGCTCAAATATCTTTTTTGCATTCTCACACGGATTCATTGTCCATCCATAACTTCCCCATAATTTATGTGCCTCTATAAGTTCCTGTTTACGTTCTTCAGAAAGAGCTGGAATTCTAATTCTTTGTACAGATTCAGAAATTATTTCGCTCATTCTACGAGCCGATTCAGCTAACTCGCTAAAATCATATTTTACAGCAAATGCCTGCTTCCAAACATCTAATAATTCTTGCATTCGACCTAGTACTGAATTTTTTAATGGCTCCAACGCATAATTCATATTAGTCTGCAACAATCCCAACATACTCGCTTGATTTTTTTGAATAATCGAAGTCATATTCTTAATTGCAGGGCTTATACTTTTCTCTAACTGCTGTCCTGAAATTTTTCTCTCAGCTAATTTGTCCATTTCTGGATTTCTTTCGCTTTCTAATTGAAATTCTGTTTTCTCGTTAGATGATTCATTGCTATCCATTATTTTCCCCTATACTTTTTCTAATTCAGCTTGATCTCATCGCAATTCTTCAGCAACTGTTTCAGCTGAGAACGAATCTTTTCTACATAATCATCAATGTCCGCATCCGTCTGTAAGGTCTTTGCTTGGAATACAACCTGACGGTTATAGGCACGAACTACCTTTTTCTTTGCAGTCGTTTGCTCTTTTCCTTGCTGTATCGGCTGTACTGGCGGCTTCGGTGTAGGCGGAGCCAAAACAGATTCAATATTACCGACTGTATCATCCTTGTACTGACACATCGGCAAGAACATAGCATCCAGAAGGGCAAGACTCTTTAATTCTGCAATTTTCTCCTTGCACTGGCTGAAATACCGGTCTGATTTTTCAATCAGATGGGATGCCTTGGAATCGCCGTTTGCGGCAGTGTGGGTTGCTTCCATACACTGACGAACTGTTTCCAGAACCTCGGCACGTTTTTCTTCCAGCATCTTATCATGGGCGGTACGAACCGTATCCATCAACGGATTCAGTTCACGAATCCGGGTATAGTTGAACTTGCTTCCGGTCTGAACCATAGTAATCAAACGGATGGTATTCAGTGCCTTGTGTGCTTCTTCATTTTCTGCAATACGTTCAAGGTCATCATGCAGAGATTTTTCAAACTGTACTGCCTGGTCGAATACTGTCACCTGAGTTTTGAAGAAGTTTTCAATGCCGTTGCTCATGACTTCTTTATTATCAAAGAGAGCATCCTCTTTTTTCAGGACACGCTCAATCAGGGCAATATTGTCTTTCTTCTGAGAAAGTACATCATCCATCAGATGAATGGCTTCCTGTACCAATGCACGATCCGGGTATTTATGTCCATCATAACGGGCATCCAAAGAAGCATAGTAATCACGCTGTTCACTGAATTTCTCAGTCACAAAGCGAATCAGACCATCTTCATCATCCGGTACATCCATGATATCGAAATACTCTCGGAGCATCGCTTTTACATCACGCATCATCGTAGCAGAAATGGTTTTACGCTTGCTGATGGAAGTCTTGCCGATCTCACTCTTTTTGCGGAGCATATCTGGCAATTTCGGGTTATCTGGCTGAATGGTATTGCCTGCATACTTGATGGTTACTTTCTGGGAATAAATCAGCTGTGCCGTAACCGCAGCAATATCAATTTCTTTCCATCCATACGGAATTGCACTATATTTGCTTTGTACGTCCGCCATAGATGTCGGCAGTTTTTTCGCATCCTGCATTTCCAGATATTCTTCCATAGCAGAAGCAGCATCACGGTTTGGCTCCATGCCCGGAAGTGCCGTTACCGCACCTGTCAGAATTGCAATAATATCTGCGTCACTTCCTGCATTATCTGTAATCAGGTCGAGCTTGCTATATACATGAGCAACCAGATATTCAAGAGACTGGTCAATTTTGCTTTTGGCATTTCCGGCTTTAATTTCCAGATGTTCGCCGTCTACATAGAACTGCGCCCTTTCAATGGCATTTTGCAATTCGGTCATTGCACTCAGCTCATATTTTCCGGCTTCGTCCTGTTGGTCACTGATGATTTTCTGCACAGTTTTTGGAAGCTGGCTTACATTTCTCTGCTTTACATACTTACGAATCTTCATAGCAGATTCCAGAGATTCATAGTAAGGCGTATCAGCCAGAACCACGATTGCTTCGTTTCCTTTTGACTCTGCCATCAGACGGTAATCAGTTTTTTCAATAGCATCGGTAGCAACGGTCAGGAAACGCAGACGCATACCACCTGTTGCCACTCCAACGGTAATGCCGTCAACCATCTGATCGAAAGCAAAGTCATATTTTCCATGACGAAACTTCTTAGTTGTGAAAATGTCACCGTAAATCATCTGAGCGATACGCTCCACAATAGAAGCGGTATCCACGTTGGTATCCCGGATTTCACGCTGAATGTCCTGTTCTTCATCAGTCAGAAAGTTATAAGTGTCTCCGGTTCTGCCGATATAGTTCTGGCTCATCAGACGATCAAGGCATCCGCGTACAGCTTCACGCATAACAATCTTATCTACACGAATATCGTCTGCCATAAGGATAACAATATTGTCCAGATTGGAAGGAATATCATCAATATATCGAATCAGGTACAGAAGTTTCAGTACATCTACATCCTGCTGTTCGATACCGTCCCCGTTGTCAGCAGCTTTCTGGCAACGCTCGATCACTCGGCGAATAGAACCGTCCAGGAAAGTATGTACTGTATCGTAAAAACGGAAGAATGGAACAAGTGCGTATTCATCCTTATCCTGAATTTTCTGTGCAGCTTCCTGGAAACCGGAGAGCATGGAACGCTCACCACCAGACAGGTGCTTACCGGAATTTCCGTGCTTGCGGATTTCAGCAAATACTTTCTGCATGATGATGAACTGATACGGCACGAATGGGAAGTTCTCTGTAAATTCTCTCGGTCCGGAATAACCTTTAATATCCAGAATAGAGCCGCTAAAACTGAACAAGTTACGCAAAACAGAATCATTCTGCTCATAAACACCTTCCAGGTCTTTCGTTGCTTCCAGCTTCTTTTTTAAGATACGCTTCTGGATAACTTCATCCACGGAGGAAGAAGATAAGCTCAGTCTTGTTTTGAAACGAGCCTGGATACGGGAGAACTCATCCGCACGAACTTTGATGATTTCATCAATGGCTTCCTGTCCGGTGCAGATCACCCAAATCTTACCATCGCACTCACTTCCGATTTTTTCAGTCAGAGACTGGAGGTTCAAAAGCATATCGGTATCCGTACCAACATACTGACCAACCTCGTCAATCATAAACAGCAGACGGAAGTTGGCAGGCTTGGTATCTACATAGGCTTTCATATCTTCCACAAGCTGTGCAATCGAAATTTCTGTTGCGGTTTTATCATTAAACCACGCCTTAGCATCGTCCTCACTCATATCCAGAACTTCCATCAACGTCGGGATGATGAACTTGCCATTGAAAGCAAAGGCACGGCGCATTTCAAGCCAAGGCTTGCCTTTCTTTTCTTCAAAAACTCTGCGGAACTCCTCGGTTTTTCTCTGCTGGTCAATATAACGCTCCATCATGGCAACTTTCAGATTCTCACCGTAAAATCCCAAATGGTTGTAGAACATCTTTGCAAATACACGAAGTACGGCAGTCTTGTCTTTATTGCTGAAGCCTTCAATATCAATGTTGAAAAGAATGGTTTCCGTCTGTCCCTTCGTGGCACGGTCGATCAGCATAAAAGTTGCCGGGTCATCCTCAAATTTTTTACGGAAACGTTCCACACTGCGGATACCTTTTACCTCTTTATTTTCCAAAAGGTAGGAAAGCATTTTCAAAAAGTGAGATTTACCACTTCCAAAGAAACCAGAAATCCAAACACCCATATCAGCGGTCGGCTGGTCGAAAGCATCACCGTAATAATTGAAGAACGTAATGAAATGTTTCTTCAATTCTCTGGTAATGACATATTCATTTAACTCCTGCTCGATTACATCATCAGCAGCCTGATCTACTTTAATTACACCATTGATTTTGCGGTTAATGTCATCCGCAAACATATCTCGAATCATCATGGCTTTATCCCCCTTAATCTATGACATTGAATGCCCGGTAATAATCATTTGGTGTCAAACGATTGAACAATTTTACATGACGACCATCAAACTCACCCGGATACATAACCAAAATCGGAACATCGAAAAAATACGGTTGCAAAGCTTCCAGTAACGTATGGATTCTCATAAACGGGAACACCTCGCCCACACCTGTCAGCATTAGCACATCACCCGGTTCGTGTGGCTCATACTGGATTTTATCAATGAACTCTCCATTGCCGATTGCGGAGTTAAGCTGCTCCAGAAGATAAGCACTTCCGTCAGCTTCTTCCATATCCGGAATCGCATCTGTGATGTCCATATCATCGCAGATAGAAAGAAATATTTTATATAAATTACAAACAATCAAATGGCAATCTAAGGACTGATCGGTTTCCAGCTGATTTACAAAATGGCGGACAACCATTTCGTTCTCCGGTTCATAACAGAAGATTCTGATATTCACCTCATTGCTGAGTCCCTTGCCTTCCAGGAACTCCGGCTCCTGAATCAATGCCCGAACTTTGTCCAGGCGCTCTTTTATTTCACTCATCGGGTTACCTCCTACACAAAGCAATTAAACGCCGGCAGTACCGCCGTGTCGCCATTGCTTCTGATGGCATTCTCCAAAATAGGATGCAGCCATACTGGATTCAAATGATCTGCCTTGAGGTTGTCGAGATATTCTGTTTCGACAAGCACTCTGGCAATAATCTGTTTTAACTTTGTTATCGTACTATCGCTCCAGGAAGCTACGGTATCATTCTGCTCCTGTAAACGCATAAAAAATGTATTCAAATCTATCTTACCAAAAAACGTGTCCCTTAATCTGTACTTCTCGCCAATGACGGTCAGCATAAATTCCCAAACCAGTCGGCTCTGCTTCATCAATGCATAAAGACAAATCTGTTTTGCTACATCCGTTGGCTGTGACGCAATCGCAGCAACCAGTGAATCATCTTCTAGTACATGAAGCCGTTTGATGCAGGCTTTCGCCATGCGTGTAATAGATTTTTCAGTTGGATACTGAAAAAGATTCTGCTCTACAATTTCTTTAACAATTGCATCATCAGAATTTCCTTCTACCATTAGCTTTGCGGTAGAACGCATTTCGTAGAAAAGGAACGGCTCTCTGGTCAAAGACGCAATATAAGGATAAGAATGATCCATGTTCCCGTACCTCCTTACTGTTTCTCTTTTTTATCGGGAACAAATTCCATGATGTCTCCAACATCACAATTCAAAGCAGAACATATCTTTGACAGAATCTCTGTACTTACATTTTCATCTTTTGATAATCGAGACATCGTTGTTGTACTAACTCCTGTCATTGCACGCAAATCTTTCTTCATCATTTCTTTATCAATTAACAATTTCCACAATTTCTTGTAACTAACTGCCATTTTTTCACCTCAATCTTATTTGCTTGAAATATCTGTTCACATGGTATTTATCATCATATCATAAAAATGCGTTTCAAACAATCTAATCTATCAAAAATCGTAATTCAATTCTGAAATATCGCATTTAAAATCACACGAAGCACATCTTAATAAGACAAGCTGAAAGTACACGTGCCACTATATATCCGATTCCACAGAAAAATTTTATCTCGTTTATTTTCTCTGATTGCAATCTTATCCTTTTTTCAATTTTTGCACTTCCTTCTCAGCTGTCTTTCTATTCTGTTCCGCCTGATACTTTAATGACTGTAATTGTTTTTCTGCTCCTTTTTGTTTTCTATATGCCTCATCAACAGCTTGCACAGATGATTTATTCACCTGTATCTGCAATTTAGAGTTCTGGTCCCGAACGTCTTTTATTTCTTCTTCGAGCAGCTCTTGCTCGCTCCTGCTCTTCAAACCGTTTCTGTTCCTCAGATCGTCGTTGTTCTTCTGAAGCAATTGATTCAGCTTCTGCGTTTCGGACAGTTCGGTTGTCAAACGATGAATTTCGTCGTTTAATTTCCGAATTTCGTCTTGCATTTCGTGATTCTCGAAGAATAGCTCTGGCAAACTTAACATCAGCGATAATAGCCCTTTCGCTTTCAATGTCAGATTCTTATTCTTGAAATGATGATTACTCATTACCGTAAAATTCTTAGTTCTCTCTACACGAAAAATCTGTGCCATTCTCCCCACTTCCTTTCCAGACAGAAAAAGACGCAAGCCATATTCTTATGACTCACGCCTTTCTGCATAACTTACTTTTCTATTCTTCTGTTTCTAATTCCACTCTCTGTAAAATATCCCTTACAATACCTGCATCTTCAATCAGATTAATTCCAAAACATTTTTTACCTGCATCCTTCAAAGACGCACCAACATGATATGCTTTCGTTTTATCAAGAATTAAAAATCGATCATGAAATGCTCTTGTGTACTTCACATCCAGTTTAGGATACTGTACATTAAAGTTATCTACATCTGTTTGAGATAATTTTGTCCGTTGCAGTGTATAAACTGTCACCGCCACATTTTCTTTCTTCTTTGACAAAATATTTAATGTTCCTACATCCACATATCCATCTACCAGAACAATTTCCGTTTCTGCCTTCTGAATCAGTCCTATTAGTAAACTGAACGCATCATATATCTGACCATCAAAAAATATCTTTTGATTAGACTCCTCATGATCTGATATGTACTCAAAAATTTGCTCCAGCTTTTCATCTGTCTTTTTCTGATATTCCAGTTGTTTTAGCTCAACGTTACTAATCCTTTCAAACAAAAGTGCATTGTTGGCTATAAACCGTCGCATTTCTACAAATGCACGCATAATACCTATGCTTACATTAATTGCCACCTCGCTATGCAATACACTGGCCAGCATGGATATTCCCTGCTCTGTAAATACATACGGTAGCGTACGTCTGCCACCTCGTCCATCCTTTTTTTCTGGCTCTTGTATTTTTGAGGTGCCAGATTGGCACTTCAAAGATTCTGTTTCTTCTGTTGTAAGCTGAAAACAAAAATCTTCTGGAAATCGTTTTATATTTCTTTTTACTGCACGATTTAAAGCTTTTGTTTCTACTTGATAAAGCATTGCCAGATCACTATCCACCATGACTTGTTTGTTTCTTACTACATAAATCAGATTTTCAATGTCCGGTGGCATGATTTCAACTATTTGTGTTTCCACTGGTTCCATTTCTTTTACTTTCTGATCCGCCATTCCATCTCCTCTATAACTTGAAATGCCAAACTGGCATTTCAAATTACTTTACCGCACAATCATTTCTTATGAGTTTCCAAAATCCATGTTCCCATTTTACCCTATTTTTCTCATTCTGCCTACTGCTATTTTTCATATAATAATGAGGTCGCAATCCACGACCTCATCACCTTCATTTAAACATAAATCAATTCCTTGAGAATAATCTCTTCTGCAATCGCTCTGTGCTAGTTGACTGCTCTTACCCATGCCATCTGATCTTTCTCTTTATCCGGCAGTGGTTCTTTTTCTTCTAACTGTTTCAAGATCACTTTTTCCCGTTCTCTAGCTGCTTTATCCACTTTCAAAAGATCTATCTACTCTCTTCCATTTTGCAACAGCATTTCTCACCCGCTGATCAATATTTAGACGTGCTCTGCGACACTCTTTCGGATGTTTTCTTGCTGCCTGAAATGCCAGTTTCACAAAGAGTCCGGAACCAACCGGAAGCATTGTCTTTAGCATGCTCTCCGGAAAAACAAAATGGGTTCCATGCTCATAAATTACAGACTCTAATCTGCATGTATGCGGATGTTCTTTTATACGCTGCTTCATTCGACGGATGTATTTTGCAGTATCCCACAACGCATCATCTTCCGCACCAATCAGCAATAATGTTCCATTGATCTTTTCAATCTTGATCATCTCGTCTTCTTGGATTGGATGAGCCTTTTCCGAATCGTCAAACAGTTTTCTTGAATTAATCATATCACCGGTTCGCTTTGTTTCTTTTTCAATCACATGCCAGTAATCCGGATGTTTATAGCAAAAAGGCATGTACGGAAGTGGTTCTCCTTTATACGAAAAAAGAGATTCTCCCTCTATCGGCCATTCCTTACAGCCATCCTTTTTGCCCTGCATAAATCCCTGCCAGACAAAGTCACTCGGTGTCAGACCGATCGTCAATGTAATATCTTCAAAATAAGAAGCGGCAGTTAAGGCAAGTGTTCCTGTAGTAGATGCCCCGACAATTCCTATCTTCTGATCACCATGTGCTTTTAACCAATTGATTGCTTTCTCTATACGTTCCAATGGATAATTATGATGTCCATAATCTTTTTTTCCAGGTGACATTGTCATCACATTCACACCGAGTTTATGTAGCCATTTCACGGATGTACGCGCCAGATAATCCTCCGGATCATCTCCGATCATTGCAATCATTGCACAGTCTGAACCTGTTTTGCATTTCCAGTATGCACCATAAAATCCATCTGATTCCACATCAAAATGTCTTTTCATCATCTATATCAGCTCCTGCTTGTATAATATCAGCCACGTTTCTCCATAACTATTATTTTATTTGAGATGTTCCGAACGATTGGAAACTTTCCTATCACATGATAAATCGGCATAAGCTCTTTCATTCCTTCAATCAGACTGACTTCCTGTCGAACAGAAAATGCCGGTATGATTCTTTGCAGTTCCTTTCCATTCTTAACTCCCCATGTGAATTTTGCATTGCTCCTCTCTATAGATTTTTCTTTCACATGTTTTACAACAAAAGGGGACATGGTTTCAACCATTACGGTTACCTTCTGGAATGATTTCTCAATAATAGAAAACATTTTTCTAATATCCTTTTCACACAAATACATTGTAAGACCTTCGATTATTACCAGAACATTCTCACCATGATAATCGATATCATCTACATAGGATTCATCCATTGCAGACTTTGCAATCTGATATACCGGACCAGTTTCGGTAAGGAACTGACTCCTTATCTTCATCGTTTCTGACAGATCCACATTGTACCAGTGCAGATATTTTCTCTCCATCCGATAACATCTGGTATCCAGTCCACATGCAATATTTATAACAACTGTATTTGCATGCTTCTCCAGATATTGCTTAACCATCCGGTCTAATACGATTGTTCTCGCAATTACGCCATAATTCATGGCTTTATCCTTATCTGCTTTGGAAAAGTTATAGTCCAGCTTCTCCACAAGTTCTATTGCAATCTTATCCTTGATTTTGGCATTTTGCTTTTTTGTTTCTTTTGCTCTTGCATACAAAGTCTGTACCATCGTTTCCGGCACACCTGTCACATTCACTTTTTTTTTCATTGTCTATCGCCTTCTTCTATTGTTTTCTTACAACGCAATGCATCCTCATACCTTTACGGATTTCAAATTTTTCTACTTTTAATCCTGCTTTCCTACAGCATTTCATGACCACATCTCTTGTTGGAACCCGGACATCTCCATGTCCACATATATTTGCCAAAGGCATTTCCAGTGTATTCATCAGCCATACCAATACTTTATTGTCACTGGTCACATCACGCAGAATCAATCTCCCATTTGGGCGAAGGCATCTTTTTACACTGTCAAAAAATGCCTGTGGATCCGGATAATGATGGAAACTCATAGAACAAATAATTGCATCAAATGAATCATTTTCAAAAGGAAAATTCTCACAGTCTCCCACAACAAATGTTGCATTTGGAATCTCTTTCTTTTTTGCCTGTTCGATCATCGCAGGAGTCAGATCCAACCCGGTATAATGCCTGTCTGGATATTTTTCTGATAATAAAGAAATCATTGGAGCCGGACCACAGCCTGCATCCAACAATTCTCTAAACGACTCTTTCTCCAGCTCCGCCAGAATATCTGGATAATCCTTCTTACACATTTCGTATATACCCGCATGGTTACTTTCATATCTTCCTGCTGCTTTTGTAAATTCAGCAATCGACAACCTTTTGTATTCTTCGTTTCTCATGCTTTTTCCTCCAATCACTGTGCTGTTTTCGCCTTACATTCACATGTCTTCAATTTTTTCACATAACCATTAGAATTTGTAAAGACAGGAAACCCCAAATATTCATTTTCCATAAATCAATATTTTCATAAAAATCTGCCCTCTTTTTCAAGTAAGTCGCCAGTGTTAGTATTATCTAACTCATATCTTCTAAAAAACCGTGTGAAAACAAAACTGTAATTCCACACGGTTTCTTTTCTTATGCATCCAGTATATCACCTTTATCTGGTTTATCAAGCAGATTTTGTCATTATGTCTCACATTCAGAACAATCCATATTTTTCCATCCATAGCGAAAAATAGAAATCGCCATAGAAACCTCACTGACTATTTCGTCTAATATTCCTGCCCTGGAACCAACAGCAATTTGTAGTAAACAGTATACACCTCCTGTTATTTAATACATTCCATAATGATCTTCTCACATCTGTCATATCCAAGCTGTGAACTGTTCAGGCACAACGTATAATTACTGGCCTTTCCCCATTTATGCTCCGTGTAAAAGTTATAATTTGTCATACGTCTTTTATCTGTGTCGGCCATCATTTTCACAGCTTTTTTCTCATCTACATTATATAATCGAATGATCCGCTGTGTTTTCTCCGGCATATTTCCATGAATAAATACATTCAGCACATCATCACGGTCTTTCAGGATATAGTCCGCATTTCTTCCAATGATCACGCAAGGGACCTTCTCGGCTAGTTCTAAAATAACTTTTCTCTGCGCCTCATATACCATATCCTCCACAGATCTTCCTGTGATGTCACGTCCGGCAAGTGCATATGCAAACATCCCTTTTTTCGGAGATAATTCTGCATTTTCCTGAATGTATTCTGGCGATAATCCGGACTTTTCTGCAATTTCATTAATAACATTTTTATCGTAATAAGCAATTCCCAGCTTCTTCGCGACTTCTTCTCCGATAAAACGTCCACCGCTTCCAAATTCTCTGCTGATTGTAATAATTCTTTTTGCCATTTCCAGTTCCTCCTTAACGCAAAGCATCAACTTTATTTTTTCTGATTCTTTTTAAAAATACATATCCTACCAGACATGCAATTACTTCTGTAATCGGAAATGCCCACCAGATCAAGGAAACGCCCACCTGACCATTTCTCACAAACAGGGAAAAGATTCCTGCCAACGGCAGGATGATAATAAGCTGTCTCAAAAGTGAAATAACCAATGATTCCACACCACCGTCCAGTGCCTGGTAAATGCCCTGATAAGCAACATTGATTCCGGCAAACAGGAAACTTACCGAGATCACTCTCATCGCGCCGATAAAATATTCTCTTGACTGTCCTGCATTAAACAGCGTTGCAAATGCTCCAGGGAAAATCTCCGTAATTGCAATTCCAATAATCATTAATGCAATAGTGTAGATCAGACCATATTTGATTCCATCCTGGATTCTCTTTTTGCTTCTCATTCCATAAGCAAATGCAATGATCGGAGTGATTGCATCTCGCAGACCAAATGCAAGGAAGAGAACAAACTGCTGAACTTTATAGAACAATCCATAAGCTGTCTGTGCTGACGGATTGAACTTCAGGATCAGATTCATCACATAAACCATAATAGACATCAGCGCCTGAGCGATAATCGCCGGAAGTCCGATCGCATAGATTTCCTTGATAATTCTGCCATCCGGCTTCATGTATTTTGCCCCATGCTCAAATTCCTTATCTAATTTGATATGAAAGATAAGCAGTAATACTGCGGATGCTACCTGTCCAATTACAGTTGCGTAGGCTGCACCTTTCACTCCCATTTCCGGGCAAGGTCCAATCCCATAGATCATGATCGGATCAAGGATGATATTTATAACTGCTCCAACCACCTGACCGATTGTAGAATAAAGAGAGCGTCCTGTGGCCTGTAACAGCTTTTCAAACAAAGAAAAGAAGATGATTCCAAAAGAAATCACACAACATATCCGCAGATAACTGACTCCCATCTCAAGTACTTCTGCATCTACTGTCTGAGATGAAATATATGCTCTCACTCCAAAGATGCCAAATAATAAACAAACCACATAAATGATCACACCCAGGAACAGACTGTTTCCTGCTACCTTTGCAGCTTTTTTACGGTTTCCCTGTCCCAGTGTCCTTGCAAGAAGTGCATTGGTTCCTACACCTGTTCCAATTCCTACTGCCACCATAAGCATCTGAACCGGGAATACCAAAGTCAGTGCATTTAGTGCTGATTCACTGCCCACTCTCATATTTCCTACAAATGCGCTGTCTACAATGTTATAGACTGCCTGCAATGCCATGGATAAGATCATCGGAATTCCCATCTGGACCATCAGCTTATTCACCGGCATCTCCTTCATCTTGTTGCTTTTCGCCATTTTGTTTTAACTCCTCTCTTTTTCTGCACAAAAAAAGCGCGCACCCTGTCATATAAGCTGGACTTACGCTGACAGGCTACACACTTTTTCATGGCGATATTCAATTTTGGTAAAATAAAAAACGAGTAGCTTGTAAACTGGATTTACGCTTACCTGCTACTCGTTTGATTTAATTATATTGCCTGTTTTTCAAAAAGTCAAACAGATTTTTTATGATCACCTGCGATGTCCAAGTCTGCCTTTAAAATCCTCGTAACCGAAATCAGTCAGACGTTCCATGGTTTTATCACCATGCCGCAGCCAGATATCAGGCAGGGGCATTCCGTTAAAGGTATTGTTTTTGCAGGTTGTATATATGGCCATATCACCAAACATGAGAAGATTTCCGTATGTCAAAGGCTTTTGGAAGCTGTAATCTCCTATAACATCCCCGGACAGGCAGGTTGGTCCTCCAAGACGGACGGTAACGGCATTCTCTCCTGGCTCCCCTGCTCCAAGAAGGGGAGGACGGTAAGGCATTTCCAGAACATCCGGCATATGACATGCCGCACTTCCATCCAAAATTGCAAGCCGGGTATCACCATTTTGCAGCACATCCAGCACGGTTGTCAGAAAGAATCCGGCATTTAAAGCCCATGCCTCTCCAGGCTCCAGGTAAATATCCACCTTCCATTCTTCCTTTGCCGCCTCAATGCACTTTTCAAGCCGTGCAATATCATAACCTGGTCTTGTAATATGATGTCCTCCTCCCAGGTTCAGCCATTTTACCTGAGAAATCAGATCTCCGAATTTCACCTTCACCGCTGCAAGAGTGGTTTCCAGATCAGAGGAATCCTGCTCGCAAAGGGTGTGAAAGTGAATACCATCCAATAATCCGGTCAGATCCGGATACATTTTCACAGCAGCCTCCCACTGTGCTCTCGTGGTACCCATACGACTGCCCGGGGCACAGGGATCATAAATTTCATGTCCCTCCTGGGTAGAGCATTCCGGATTGATCCTGAGCCCTACGCTTTTTCCGGCCTGCTTCGCTCTTTTTCCAAAACGGAGAAGCTGGGAGGGTGAGTTAAACACTATATGATCTGCAAAGCAAAGCAGTTCTTCAAATTCATCCTCACGGTATCCGGCACAAAATACATGTACCTCTTTTCCTGGCATCTCCTGGGCGCCAAGCCTTGCTTCGTACAGTCCACTTGCTTCTGTTCCAGCCAGATAAGGCTCCAGAAGGTGATAGCAGTCATAATTGCTGAAAGCCTTCTGCGCCAGGAGCATTTTACATCCAGTTCTTTCGGCAATCTTTCCCATTAATTCTGCATTTTTTATAAGCGCTGTTTCGTCAAGAACATAACAAGGCGTCTTGATTTTCCGGAATTCCGGCGGAATAACTCCACCGGATGCTGCAAAAGGTGGTCTTGTATCTGTTTTTTCCATTAATCAACCAGCTCCGGATTATGATTTTCACTGCGTGGAAGTCCGTATTTGTCAAGTGCCTCCAGGAACGGATCCGGGTCAAATTCTTCTACTGTATACACTCCTGGACGAATCCATTTTCCAGTAAGCATCATTAATGCCCCACACATGGCCGGAACGCCTGTCGTGTAACTGATTGCCTGGCTTCCAACCTCCTTATAGCATTCCTGATGGTCACAAATATTATAAATATAGTAGGTTTTCTCTTTTCCATCCTTTACTCCGGTGAAAATACAGCCAATATTGGTTTTACCTTTGGTACGAGGACCAAGGCTTGCCGGATCCGGAAGAAGCGCCTTCAAAAACTGGATGGGAACAATTTCCTGTCCGTTATAGCTGATCGGGGTAGTGGAAAGCATTCCCACATCCTCCAGGCAGCGCATGTGATCCAGGTAGCTCTGTCCAAATGTCATAAAGAAACGAATTCTCTTTACTCCCGGAATTGTCTGGGCAAGGGACTCAATTTCCTCGTGATGAAGAAGATACATATCCTTATCGCCGACCTGGTCAAAATCATATTCCCGCTTGATGGCCATCGGAGGAATTTCCACCCAATGTCCATTCTCCCAGTAGCTTCCAGGAGCGCTTACCTCACGAAGGTTGATCTCCGGGTTAAAGTTGGTTGCAAACGCATATCCGTGGTCTCCTCCGTTGCAGTCCAGAATATCAATGGTATCAATCTGGTCAAACTCATGCTTTAATGCATATGCACAGTATGCCTGTGTAACGCCAGGGTCAAAGCCGCAGCCAAGGAGTGCAGTAAGTCCTGCCTCTTCAAATTTCTTCCGGTATGCCCACTGCCAGGAATAATCAAAATATGCGGAAAATCCAGCTTCCTTACAGCGTTTTTCATAAATAGCCCGCCATTCCGGATCATCGGTATCTTCGGGCTCATAATTTGCCGTATCCATATAGTTTACGCCACATGCCAGACAGGCATCCATAATTGTCAGATCCTGGTATGGAAGTGCAATGTTCATTACCAGATCCGGTTTGTAACTATTGATCAGCTGGATCAGCTGGTTTACATCATCTGCATCTACCTTTGCTGTGGTAACAACTGTTTTTGTTTTTCCCTCCAGCTTCCGGGCAAGGGCATCACATTTTTCTTTTGTCCTGCTTGCAATACACAGTTCTGTAAATACCTCATCTGCCTGACAGCATTTCTGGATTGCTACACTGGCTACTCCGCCGCAGCCGATTACAAGTACTCTGCTCATATTTTTTATCTCCTTATTTTATATTTCACTATCGCAGCTGTTTTTATTTCGCCACTGCCAGCAGCAGTTCCCTGACCACCTTGCATGCTGTGGCTGTGGAAACACCGCTTGGATCCAGCATAGGTGCCAGCTCATTGACATCTGCTCCCACAATATTTAATTCTGATACCTTCCGAATAGCCGCAAGAAGCTCAAGGAAGCTTACGCCTCCCGCCTCCGGTGTACCAGTTCCCGGAAATACGGATGGATCCAGGCAATCCAGATCAATGGTAAAATATACCGGAACCTGCTCCCTGTCCAACTCCTGTATGGTCTCTTCCAAGCCTTCAAAGGTAAAAGGATGAAAATCTGTATGCTCCTTTGCAAACCGGAATTCTTCTCTTTCCCCACTTCGGATGCAAAACTGATGAATCCGTCCATCTCCCAGTATATCATGGCATCTGCGAATGACACACGCATGGCTTAAACGGGCACCAAGATAATCATCCCTCAAATCTGCGTGGGCATCAAAATGAATAATATGAAGCCCTGGATACTTTCTGGCTGTGGCTCTTACAGCCGCCAGTGTCACCAGATGCTCGCCGCCTAAAAGCAAGGGTATCTTTCCTGCTTCCAGAATTTCCCAGGCACGATTCTGTATATCAGCAAGTGCCATTTCACTGCTGCCGAAGCAAAGCTCCAGATCTCCACTGTCAAATACCTGAATATCTGTAAGGTCGCGGTCCTGATAAGGGCTGTAGGTTTCCAGTCCAAAGCTTTCATGACGAATGGCAGAAGGGCCGAACCTGGCTCCAGGGCGAAAGCTTGTGGTAGAATCAAAGGGCGCTCCGTAAAGAACAATCCCTGCTTCCTCAAAGCTGCTGTCACAGCCAATAAAATTCTCAATATTTGGTAAAATCATAAATCAGTCCTCCACCTCCTGAAGCATTTCCTCCAGAAAAGCCGGAAGATAAAATGCACCTCTGTGAAGCCTTGTGGTATAGTAACGGGTGCGAAGATTCAGGGCGTTCCATGCCTCCGGATCCAGATCATCCACCGGATGGTACTTTTTGCTTGCAAAACCAAACAGCCAGTAACCGGCAGCAAAGGTAGGAATATGTGCCTGGTAAACACGACTGATCTGGAACGTACTGGCAATTCTTTTGTGACTGCGCTGCATGGCGTGGGCATCCTCAGAATAAAAAGGACTTCCCTGCTGATTGACCATGATGCCATCCTCTTTCAGCGCATTATAACAGTTTCCATAAAATTCACGGGTAAACAAGCCTTCCGAAGGGCCAAAAGGATCGGAAGAATCCACAATAATAAGGTCATATTTATTTTCACAGCGTCGGATAAATTTCAATGCATTTTCATAATGAAGATGCACTCTCCTGTCATCAAGCCTGCAGGCATTTCCCGGAAGATAGGCACGGCAGGCTTCCACTACCATGGGATCCATCTCTACCAGATCAATATGGCGGACACGGTCATATCTGGTCAGTTCACGTACCACTCCACCGTCTCCTGCTCCGATTACAAGAATATCCCTGGCTTCTTTGTGGACAGCCATAGGTACATGGGTAATCATTTCGTCATAAATAAATTCGTCACGTTCCGTGAGCATTACATTGCCATCCAGTGTAAGAACCCTGCCAAATTCCGGTGTCTCAAAAATATCAATTCGCTGATAGTCGCTCTGCCTTGAGTAGAGCTGACGGTTTACCCGGATACTATGCTTCACATCCGGTGTATGAAATTCCGAAAACCACATTTCCATTTTCTTTACCTCCCTGCCAGAGTGTGTTTTAAAATTATTCCCGCAAGATGTGTGTCACAATTTGCAGACAGCCTTTTTTAGACATGCTCCAGCACATTTAACCGTAATATATCCGGATCTTCCGGACCTGTCATGTTGCATCCTTTTGCCTTGGCATATTCAATGTAATCCAGGATTTCCGGGGTGATCCGTTCCCCTGGAGCCAGAATTGGGATTCCCGGAGGATAACACATTACAAATTCACTGCATACCTTTCCTTCCGTTTCCCTGAGAGGAAGGCTGCATTTTTCTGCATAAAAAGCTTCCTGAGGGCTTGTTACTACCTGGGGATCAATATATTCCTGATCCAGCAATCCTGATTTATCCTTCTGAAAACGCCTGCGGATCTCCGCAAGGGCGCTTACCAACCGCTCTACTTCCTGGGCACGGTCTCCAATTGACAGATAAGCCAGAATATTTCCGATATCACCAAATTCGATCTGAATATCATACTCATCTCTCAGAATGTCGTAAACCTCAATTCCTGCAAGTCCGATATCCAGAGTATGTACACTTAATTTCGTAATGTCAAAATCAAAAACCGAATCTCCATTCACCAGTTCTTTTCCAAATGCGTAATAGCCGCCAATGGCGTTAATCTCTTCCCTTGCATATTCTGCCATATCTGCTACCTGATGGAAAATCTGACGTCCGCGCTGTGCAAGATTCCGCCGGGAAATGTCAAGACTTGACATCAGAAGATAGCTTCCGGAAGTAGTCTGGGTCAGGTTGATGATCTGACGGACATAGCCGGCATGGACGCCAGGTCCAGTCAGAAGAAGGCTGGACTGGGTCAGGCTTCCGCCGCTTTTATGCATGGATACAGATGCCATATCTGCACCAGCTGCCATTGCCGAAACCGGCAGGCCTCCTCCAAAATAAAAATGAGTCCCATGGGCTTCATCTGCCAGACACAGCATTCCTGCTTCATGAGCCATCCGCACAATTGCACGAAGATCACTGCAAATTCCATAATAGGTAGGATTGTTTACCAACACAGCTACTGCATTGGGATGCTCCTTAATTGCCTTTGCCACCTGCTCACGGCGCATTCCAAGAGAGATTCCGAGTCTCTGATCTACTTCCGGATTCACATAAACCGGAATTGCTCCGCACAGAACCAGCGCATTCAGCACGCTTCTGTGAACATTGCGGGGAAGAATGATCTCGTCCCCCCTCTTACAGGCAGTTAACACCATGGTCTGTACAGAGCTTGTAGTTCCGCCAACCATGAGAAAGGCGTGAGCTGCTCCAAAGGCATCAGCTGCCAGTTCTTCTGCCTCCCGGATCACAGATACAGGATGACAGAGATTATCAAGCGGCTTCATGCTGTTTACATCCACGCCTACACATTTCTGCCCCAGAAACTCAGTAAGCTCCGGATTTCCTCTTCCTCTTTTATGTCCTGGCACATCGAAGGGTACCACCCTCATGCGCCGGAAATTTTCCAGAGCCTCGTGAATTGGTGCACGATTCTGGTCCAGTTTAAAACGAGTTCTGTTCATTGCGTCTCCATTTCCAGTTCCTTTGTCTGTATAAAGAATCCTGTTTGCAGGATTCTCCGCCTGCAAAGGGGCGTCTCCAGCGCCATCTGCGCTTCCGCTGCAGTGGAATCCTACCCGGCAGAGCTTTTTATATAATAGGAAATTCCAACGTAATTTTCTATTACATAAAAAAAAGCAGGCTGCCTTAAAACCGCAAACCTGCTTGGATCATTCTTCCCGATTCTATCTCCATTGACTTATAATAAATATAAGAATCCTCGTATTTACATAAAATAGAAATCCGGATGATATATGTCAGAGTCTATATAGCAATCATACTTTTACTACTCTTATTGACCGTTTCACAAGTCTGCGCCTCAGGCGCATAGTGGTTATCAAAGGAACCAACTTATAAAATTTGAGCTTCTAACTCAATCAATAAGGCAACCAAAGTTACCATCAGCGGCAGTGGACCCGGCTGTCCGTATGGCCTTAACCCCAAATGGAGTGATCCAAAATAATTGCTTTGAAAAGACTCTTTCTTTGTCTTTCAAAATCTTCATAAGCATAGCACATATGAAAATGCATGTCAACTGTTTCATTTTATGATACCAGCAGATTGTTTCATTTTATAATACCAGCAGATTGCGGAAATGATTTTCCAAACGCGCTCCTGTGCTGCAATGAAGGAAAGGCAAATATTTTTCTTGTCAAAACAAAATATTTTTCTAACATTTTCATTGAAATTTATGATCGTATATGATATTCTGTGTATTAGTGTGTTTCTACACAGTACGAATGACCGTCATGCTCGTACATTTTATAGAAAATGTATAAGCAGGTTTTTCGTAACTCAGGAGAGTCTCTTCAAAAAAATTTATGGAAGAGCGCCGAAGGTGTACGCAGCATTTGTAATGCTGTTAATCTCTCAGGCAAAAGGATGGAGGAAAGAGAACATGTTTACACAAATCAACAACTTTATCACCTGGTTTGACGGAGTAGTCTGGGGACTTCCGTTAATCATTCTGATCCTGATCACAGGATTCCTTTTAACCGTTCGGTTAGGCTTTTTACAGGTAAGACATCTGGGAAAAGCACTGAAATTTATGGTAAAAAATGAAGAAGGCGGCGAAGGTGAAGTCACAAGCTTTGGTGCGCTCTGCACAGCTTTGTCCGCAACTATCGGAACCGGTAACATCGTAGGTGTTGCCACTGCTATTGCTGCAGGCGGACCCGGAGCCCTGTTCTGGATGATCGTTGCTGCATTCTTCGGAATGGCAACCAAATACGCAGAAGGACTTCTGGCCATCAAATACCGTACCATCGACAAGGACGGACACGTTCTTGGCGGACCATTTTATTATATTGAGAATGGTATGGGAAAACAGTGGAGATGGCTTGCAAAGATTTTTGCATTCTTCGGAGCCGGGGTCGGTCTTTTCGGAATTGGTACCTTTACTCAGGTAAACGGTATTGCTTCTGCAGTAAAGAACTTCTTTGACCCGGATACTGTACACACCGTTTCCCTTTTTGGAAATACATACTCCTGGGCAACTGTAATTGCCTGCCTGATTCTTACCTTATGTGTAGGACTTGTAGTTCTTGGCGGTATTCAGCGTATTGCAAAGGTTTCCCAGATCATCGTTCCATTTATGGCGGTTCTTTATGTTGCACTTGCACTGATCATTGTGATCACAAATATTACTGCAGTTCCTGGTGCCATCGCTACAATTGTAAAAACAGCCTTCAACGGAAGTGCCCTTGCAGGCGGTGCCATGGGAACCATGGTTGTGGCAATGCAGAAAGGTATTGCCCGCGGTATTTTCTCAAACGAATCTGGTCTTGGTAGCGCTCCTATTGCTGCTGCTGCCGCTCAGACAAAGGAACCGGTTCGTCAGGGACTTGTTTCCATGACCGGTACTTTTATTGATACCATTGTAATTTGTACCATGACAGGTCTTTCCATTGTCATTACTGAGACCTGGAATACAGGACTTGAGGGTGTTGCGATTACTACTGCTGCTTTCCAGAAGGGACTTCCATTCCCTGCACAGTTTGCTTCCTTTGCTCTTATGCTGTGCCTGGTATTCTTCGCATTCACAACCATCCTTGGATGGGATTATTACGGTGAGCGCTGCCTGGAATACCTTTTCAACCGCAACATGACTGCAGTAAAGACTTACCGTTGGTTATATATCATCTGCGTCTTCTTCGGACCGTACATGACTGTTGCTGCTGTCTGGAACATTGCAGATATCTTCAATGCCCTGATGGCCTTCCCGAACCTGATTGCCCTGCTTGCTTTAAGCGGTGTAGTCGTAAAGGAAACAAAGGATTTCTTTAAAAAACATAAAAATTACGAATAAGATAAAAGAACAGAAAGAATTCCTCTCCTGAAAAACATAGAGCCTTGTCTGATACGATGCTTTTAGCCAGTCAGACAAGGTTCTTTTATATGTAACTTTCCTGCAAAAAAGAGGCAAAACATGTTTGCCCCTGTCTTTGTTCTAGAGCGTGTTTGAAAAAGGCTTTCTGCAAGATGTGCGTCACAATTTGTGGGAGATTTCGCTCGGATGAGGGCGCCGTAGCGGGCTACGGCAACCGAATTCGGGTGAAATCTCCCGCAAAGTGGGGCGTGCAGATTGCGGAAATGATTTTTCAAACACGCTCTAATCTTATTATAAGGAATCCGGATTAAACAGATCGCTGATGCTGTCTCCGTTTCTGTGAATTCCGTCTACAGAAAACTCTGCCCACTCTCCGATGTTGGTGGCGTGGTCGCCGATTCGCTCATAGTATTTGGAGATCATCAGAAGATCAAGAACCTCGTCACTGGAAAAGTCCATGGTGTTCTGATCCAACGCATTTCTTACTTTATTGAAAAGATTATCCAGAATATCATCACTGCTGATCACCTTTTTTGCCAGATCACTTTTTTCCTCTACATAAGCAGTAACACTGTCATTTACCATATGCATGGCATAATCTGCCATTTCCTGAAGTGGAATAGCAGTTACTGGTACATGAACGCTGCCTGTGTTCAGAATCTCCGCAATATCAGTAGCCTGGTCGCCGATTCGCTCCATATCTGTTACCATCTTAAGTGCTGCGGAAATTTTGCGAAGATCAGTACCAACCGGCTGCTGTTTCAGAAGAAGCTGCATGCAAAGAGCCTCAATATTATGTTCTTTGTCGTCAATCTCCTTTTCAATTCTTCCAATCTCCTTTGTGGCAGCCTCACGAACCTCCACGCTTGCCAGAAGCTGACAGGTCTTCATGATGGCCTGACCGCACAGATTTCCCATTTCCAGGATCTCATCTGAAAGCCTGGAAAGCTTTGCGGTATACACATCTCTCATATCAACCAAACCTCCCTGTAATATACTCTTCTGTTTTCTTGTTCTGTGGTCTGGAAAACAGTTCTGTAGTATCGTTGTATTCAATAATCTCACCCAGCAGGAAAAATGCAGTCTTGTCAGAAATACGGACTGCCTGCTGCATGTTATGAGTTACGATCACGATGGTGTAACGGTCTTTTAATTCCAACGCCAGATCCTCAATGTGAGATGTGGAAATTGGATCAAGTGCAGAGGT
Source organism: Ruminococcus sp. RTP21484sp1_RTP21277st1_D2_RTP21277_210401 (assembly GCF_040924225.1). Classification (NCBI taxonomy): domain Bacteria; kingdom Bacillati; phylum Bacillota; class Clostridia; order Eubacteriales; family Oscillospiraceae; genus Ruminococcus; species Ruminococcus sp. RTP21484sp1_RTP21277st1_D2_RTP21277_210401. The sequence continues at coordinate 154,123 of NZ_JBCOMJ010000002.1, forward strand.
AGGCTCATCCATAAGAAGTACCTCCGGCTCTACTGCAAGAGCTCTTGCAATGCAAAGTCTCTGCTGCTGTCCGCCAGACATACCCAGGGCGCTCTTTTTCAACCTGTCTTTTACCTCATCCCAGATAGAAGCATTTCGAAGAGCACGCTCTACGATATCGTCCAGTTTTTCCTTGGAATGAATTCCATGAGTACGAGGTCCATATGCAATGTTATCATAAATGCTCATTGGAAAAGGATTTGGTTTCTGGAAAACCATCCCAACACGTTTTCTAAGAAGGTTTACATCAATATCACCATAAATATCCTCACCGTCCAGACAAATATCGCCTGTGATCTTGCAGCCTTCCACAAGATCGTTCATACGGTTTAAGGATTTCAGCAATGTGGATTTTCCGCAGCCGCTTGGACCAATGAACGCGGTAATCTTCTTTTCCGGAATCTCCAGATTAATATTTTTCAAGGCATGGAAGCTGCTGTAGTACAGATCCATGTTTTTTACATCTATTTTACCCATAATTCTCCTTGCTGCAGAAATTTTTAGTTCTATTGCATTTTCTAAACAACTCTGCTGAGTGTGAATTTTTATCAAGCTGACGTATCGCCTGCTGGCAATATTATCATATATGAAAGTTAGTTATTTCTCGCCTATTGCGCTGCCACAACTGCATACATTCGCAACACCTGTGGCACTTACTGTCCGTTTGTGGCTTTGCTTAAATGCTTTGCACAGAAACCGGATACCCAGTTCAGCACAAGTACGAAGATCAGCAGAATAACCGCTGTAGCATAAGCCTGATCCATGTAAAGTCCCTCACTGGAAAGCACATACATATGTACTGCCAGGGTACGTCCGGATCCCATCAGACTGGATGGAACCTTCGCCACAGAACCGGCAGTATAAATCAGGGCTGCAGTCTCACCAACAATACGTCCTGTCGCAAGTACCACACCGGAAAGGATTCCAGGAATTGCACTTGGAAGCACCACTTTAAACACGGTGCGGAGCTTTCCTGCCCCAAGGCCAAGGGAAGCTTCTCTGTACGCATCCGGGACACCCATAAGTGCCTCCTCTGTAGTACGGATGATCAGCGGAAGGATCATAATCACCAATGTCATAGCTCCCGCCAGAAGGGAATATCCCCAATGGAGAGCGGTACTGAAAAACAGAAGACCGAACAGACCGAAGATAATGGATGGAATTCCCTGAAGAGTCTCTGTTGTAATACGGATGATCTTAACCAGCTTGCTGCCCTTTTTCGCATATTCAACCAGATAAATTGCTGCAAAAATTCCAAATGGCACTGCGATCGCCAGAGATAACAGGGTGATAATCAAGGTGTTGATCAGTGCCGGCATCAAAGATGCATTGTCAGAATTATATTCCAGTGCAAACAAGTCTGGTGTCAGATTTCCAACACCTTTTATCAGAATAAAACCAACAAGAAACGCCATAACTGCCACTGTAATAATTGCAGATAACCATACCAGGAGCCTCAGGATGGCAGAACCAGGATGATTTTTCCAATAAGATAATTTATTTTTACTCATCTTCTGCTCTCCTTTTCAGGGCTGATACACACAGGTTGATAATCAGGATGAATACGAAAAGTACAACACCTGTAGCAATCAGCGCTTCCCTGTGAAGATCGGTTGCATAGCCCATTTCAATTACAATATTTGCGGTCATGGTTCGAAGTCCTTTGAAAAGCCCCTGTGGCATCCAGGTCTGGTTTCCAGCTACCATGATCACTGCCATCGTCTCACCAATGGCACGTCCGATTCCAAGAACCACGCCAGCTAATACACCTGATTTTGCAGCCGGGAAAACAGTGCCAAATACACTTTTTTCGTGGGTTGCTCCAAGTGCCAATGCCCCTTCATAATAACTTGTGGGAACACTTTTTAAGGCTGGTTCTGCAACGCCGGTTACCGTTGGAAGGATCATAATTCCAAGAAGCACGGAAGCTGTCAGCATGGTACTTCCATCATGACCGGTAAGCTGTCGAAGCAGCGGGACAAACACTGTCAAACCGAAAAATCCATATACAACAGATGGTATTCCTGCAAGGAGGTTTACCATTGCCTTTAATGGTGCATACAGCTTTTTCGGACAATAAAATGCAAGGAAGATTGCAAGCAGAAGAGCTGTTGGAACTCCCACCACAATGGCCCCGGCTGTTACATAGATACTTCCAAGAATGAATGGAAAAATTCCATACAGTCCATTGGATGGTTTCCATTTCATTCCAAACAGGAAATCTGGCAGGCCAATCTTCGCCATTGCCGGGATTCCGTTTGCAAACAGGAAAATGCAGATTAATGCAACGGCTAATACGGAGGTACAGGCCGCTGCAAGGAAAACAAATTTCATTACAGTTTCATTGATCGATTTCATATAAAGTAAGTTCCTTTTTTATTCGGAAAATTTAGATCCTGCAAAGCTTTTAACCGGCTTTGCAGGATTCCTTATTTCTATTTCATGTTTCGTAACTGTAAAGGTACTTTATTTCTTTACTATTCACTGGTAGCATTCCACAAGGTCTTTTTTGCGAACAGTAACTTTATTTCTTATTATTTTGTAAGGTCTTCCCAGATTGTGATGTTTCCTGTGTAAACATCTTTTACCTGCTCACTGGTAAGTTCTTCAACACCGCTGTCGTTGTTTACTATTACAGCGATACCATCTTTTGCGATAACAGTTGCGGTAAGACCAGCCTCAGTCTCGCTGTCTTTCAGGTCACGGGATGCCATACCGATATCGCAAAGTCCGTCGATTGCAGATGTCATACCGGTTGTGGAATCGCTCTGCTGAACCTCAATTTCAACTTTGTCATTTACTGTTTTATAGCCTTCAGCAAGTTTTTCCATAACAGGTGTTACAGAAGAGGAACCAGCTACTACAACTTTTCCTTCTACAGCAGCTGCTTCGTATGCAGGTTTGTCGCCTACTGAGATGTATCCGTTGTCTTCAATGATCTTCTGTCCATCTGCACTCATGATGTATGTAATGAAATCCTGTGCCGCTTCGCTTACATCATCCTTTGTTGCAATGTTGAATGGACGAACTACTTTGTAATCTCCGGATTCAATGTTTTCTGCTGTTGCCTCTGCTCCGTCGATTTTTAATGCTGTTACACTGTCATCCAGAGAACCAAGAGATACATATCCGATTGCATTTACGTCCTGTGCTACTGTGCTTAACATAACGGATGTGCTGTTTGTGATCTTTGCTGCTTCTGTTGTATTGTCTACTTTATTTCCATCTGCGTCTTTTTCTTCAATTCCAAACAGTTCAATGAATGCACCTCTTGTACCGGATCCGTCTTCTCTGGAGCAGATTGTAATATCTCCGGAAGCTGCTGCCATTGCTGTTGTTCCCATTGTTGCTACTCCTAATAATGCCGCCATTGCTACTGCTAAACCTTTTTTCATGATTTATTTTCTCCTTTTCTTCGCGGTCCTTTTTGTTATTCTCTCTCTCGCGATTACAGGTGTATGATACTGTCCTGATGTAAAATACACTAGCTTCAAATAGTAAAATCATTGTAAAATCATTTTTTACCCAAACATACTTTAAATCTGCTTTTCCTAAATATACGTCATTCATGCATTTTGTGATAACATTAATGCAAAAATCGAATTGCTACAAAACAAAAAATTTTTTATCATAAACTTGTGTTATTTATTTCTATACAAGTGTAGGTGCTAATCATGAAAAAAGTTTATGTTTTTTTTACATCTGTTTATTTGTCCGGACTAATGCTTATACCCCTGGCTATTTTTTCTTATCACTATTATTCCCATCGATGGGATCTAATCCAGAATCCCATCGAAAATGCTGCCAGTCTGGCAAAAGACGGTAAACTTTCTACACCTAATTATTTCGGTGCAATCTATCTTCTTTATGACAATGAAGATCATCTAATCCAGCAATTTTCCCCTAGTAACAGCCAAGGGATCCAGGATTTTAACATCAGTTCCTGCAAAAAAAAACTTGCTGACAAAACATACGATTTACGCTACGGTACTGCCGTCTTTGCTTATGATCATTCCACCAGAATCGTCCTGATTTCTAGCTGTCCTTTTTTTAAAAATAAAATGAGAGCCGGAACCTTTGTGATGATCCGCGATTTACCAAACATCTTTCTATATTTGGTAATATTTTTTACAGTCTTTACCTTAATATATCTTACCGTTTTTCTAAGTTTTCGTTATATTGATAAAAAGAAAAGTGAATTAGAAAAACGTGAAAAAATGTATCTTGCTGATATGAATCATGAACTGAAATCTCCCATTACATCTATCCGCAGCCTGATGGAAGCCATTCTGGATGGATACGTTACCGATGAGGAAAAGCTTTATCAGTATTACGAAATGATTTTAACGGAAACTTCCAGGCTGGAAGCTACCATTCAGGAAATTCTGGAACTATCCTCGCTTTTTGAAAAAAAGATTCAAAAAGAAGCTGTTTCCGCTGAACAGGTATTTAAAGAAATTCTCTTTCGCTACTCCACCATTGGAGAAGACCAGGGAATTGTCTTTCTTTTCCCGGACATTACACAGCTTCCCTCACTTAAAACCAATCAAAAATTGATGTCGCGCGCACTGGATCTGCTTCTTCACAATACATTCAAATTCACACCGGAAGGCGGATCCATTATTCTTAGTATTTATACAGAACAAAAACACCTGACCTTACACTTAAAAGACAATGGCTGCGGCATTCCCCCCCAAGCGCTCCCCCATATCTTTGAGCGCTTTTATCAGGTCGATTCCTCACATAATGCATCTGGGAGCGGACTAGGGCTTTCTATTGTAAAAACAATTATGGATGAACTCCAGGAATCCATCCAGGTTTTCAGTGAGCCGAATAAGGGAACTGAATTTATTTTTACAATTTCCCTTTCTTAATTAAACGATAAAAAACTCTCCCTTCATTAAAATAAGCCGCATCAGTAAACGTGAAAGATTCCTTTACTGATACGGCTGGCTTTTATTCTAGCACTTTTTTTATTCTAGCACTTTTTTTATTCCAGTGCTTTTTTGCTCTTGTTTTCTTTTCCTTCTGGCTTTCTTTTTATTCTTATTTTCTCTCCTCTGTCTTATTCTGCTTCCGATCGGTTCAATGCTTCCTGCGCCTGATCATGAACCTCCTGTGCGGCCTGATTTCCAGCTGCATTCTCAAGTGCCAGGTTTTCGTCTGCTGCCTCAAGCGCTTTGGTGTAATATTCACACGCAGTTTCTTCGTTTGCTTCTACTCCGATTCCCTTTTCGTAAAAGCGGCCTAATGACAGATAAGTCTGGGGAATTCCCAGCATGGTTCCATGTACGTTTTCATCAGAAACTGCTTTCAGATAAAATTCCAGCGCTTTTTCATCATTCTGTTCAATGCCTTCTCTACCCTCTTCGTAATACGTTCCCAGTTTATAGCAGGCTGTTCCGTCAAAGGTACGTCCATTTCCTTCAGCAGCAACCAGATAGCCTTCCTCTGCTTTTACATAATCCGGATTCTCATGGGTTCCATCATCATGGTCATATCCTTCATCAAACAAATCTGCTGCATAACGTGGACCCTTAAAATCAGTTTCCTCCAAGCTTTCATCCTGATAGGATTTCAAAAAATATTCCATAGCTTTGTCTGTACTGTGTTCGATTCCCGGATAGGTACCATCTTCTGCACTATAAAGCAGTCCAAGACTTGTATAGCCATTTCCTTTTCCAAGAACCTCTGCATTAAATTCATAAATGGAAACTGCTTTTTCAATGTCCTGTTCTACACCGTTTCCATCTCGCAAAAGATCTCCCAGATTTCCAATTCCACGGTACAACGGATCTTCAAAAAAGAACGCGTCATCATAGGAAACGGCATAGGCTTTTTCATAGTCTCCCCCTTGACCTGCTGTTACACCAGTTCTGAAAAACTCAAATACGTCCCCCTGTCCATCCGGACTATTATCCAACATCTCCTTTTTTACCCCATCAAGCCGTTCCAAAGCAGTCTCTGCTTCTTCATTTCCAGTCTCTTTGGCTGCTTCATAGTAGGCTTTTGCCATGGCATACCACTGTACAACGCCTTCTCCATTCTCATACTGAAGCCCTTTTTCCATAAGCTCTTCACTAGAAAGGTCACTGGTATCAATCTTCAATGCCAGAGACTCTTTTAACTCTTCCAGAGTAAGTGCCTGGGCATTTACACTCACGTTTCCTCCTGCTGCCAGCACAGATGCCATCATACCTGCCAATATCATTTTCTTCATGCTACATCTCCTCCGTATTCTTTATTTTGAAGAACGTTCATCCCCCTGTTACATGTTTGGTTACTTTCTGTTCACCGGTAATCCTTTTTGTTCTTCTGTTCTTTTATCATAATCTGGAATTGTGGCAGAAAAATGGTTGCAATGTAATTTTATAGGGCAAACTCAAACTTATAGCCCACTCCGTATACCGCTTTTATTTCGAAATGAACTCCGTCAGCAGGAAGTTTTTGCCGTATCCTCTTAATCTGATTATCAACGGCTCTGGTATCTCCGCAGTAATCATATCCCCATACACAGTTCATAATTTGATTTCTGGTTAAAACCCTGCCTGCATTTTTTGCAAGATAATACAAAACCTCTGTTTCCCTTGGCGTCAGGTCAACCATTTCCTCCCTTACAAAGACTTCATAAGCTTCTATCACAATACATAGCTCAGCACACACAAGCCGTTGGTTTTCCTGACTTTTTTCTGCTCTTCTTAGCATATTCCGTACTCTGACAGCTACTTCTCTTGGAGAAAAAGGTTTTGTGACATAATCATCTGCTCCTATTTCCAGCCCAATGATTCGGTCAATTTCATCCCCTTTTGCACTTAACATCAGAACCGGAATATCACTTTTCTTTCTAATTTGCCTGCAGACCTCCGTCCCGAATATTCCTGGAAGCATCACGTCAAGTATCACAAGGTCTATCTTTTCTCTTTCCAGCACCGTTATGGCACTTTCTCCATCATAAGTTGAATATATATGATAATGAAGGGCCTTCAGATATCCTGAAAGCCCCTCATGTACCGCTTTATTATCGTCACATATTAATATCGTCTGCATTCTTCTCTTTTACTCTCCGAATGTCATAAATCACGCAAATACCTGCATAGTTCATAATTCTTTTATAAGCAGCATCTGCCGGATCATCCTGGTGACGGTCTGGCGGGTGAGGCAGGCGGCGTTGATAAACAATAGGTTCACTTCCCTGTGGTTTTTTACCGGCATCCTTTCCAGGTTCAGGCTGCATCATTTCGCCCTCATGGCCAGACACAATATATTCCATGTTTTCCAGCAATTGTCCAATAATCCGTGTTTCTCCCTTTCCAGGACCGCCATAAAGAACCTTGATATCATCCTTTCGTTTCCAAAGCTTCAAAAGAAGGTCATGTACATATTCAACGCTGCCGTTTACCGGCTTTCCAAAAGGCATGCAAAGCTCATCCCCACAGAACAAGATTCCCTCCTGGTCATCCAGAAAGGCAAGGCTTCCTACTGCATGATCCGGAATCTTAAAGGTGGCAAGATGTCTTCCGCCAAGATCAAATACATAGCCTTCGTCAATCACCTGTACCGGGTAAGATCTTGGGAAACAGATTCCCTCAAAACTAGGGAACGGAATTGTCGCCAGTTTTTTTGTCTCTGCGGACATATATGCACAGTCAAAATAACTGTTATTTGCTGTATGATCAAAGTGGTCGTGAGTATTAGCAATCCGTTTTACTGGTCTGTCGGTCAGACTCTGACAGTATGCGCGGAGATTACCGCATCCATAGCCTGAATCAATTACAAGCGCCTCATTTTCCCCCTCTACCAGATAAGAATAATCCCCATCACTTAAAATCTGCCAGGTTCCCGGTGCAATCTTCTTTGACTGAAAAAAAGGTACATCCATAGGTTGACGGCTTCCATCTTCATGTTCCAGTAAAATATGATGTTTACACGAAAAATCAATAGGACTTCTTCGCTGTGCAAACAGCCAGTCTCCAACTGCTTCCAGATTGTACGCCTGTGGCCAGGTTGCCATATGGTAAAACCAAGGCTTGATATCTTCCAGTTCTTCCAATACAGAATCCCCCTCAAACCAGGTGAAAAAGATATGCTCTCCTGATCCTGCAATTGTCCTTACTTTCTGATTCAGTTCTGGTAACGATGCTTTTGCGTCCAGGTTTCCTCTGGTAACTCTACCACCGTTCACTTCTATCTGCTTCATGCAGTCTCCCATAATGGGAAAAGCTTTAAAATCTTTTTCCGAAACAAGTGCCCAGATATTTTCATTTTTCAGTGCACCGCAGGTCTGGGGATTCCACTGTCCTGCCACCAAGAAACATCCGCCGAAAAATCCAGGATTGCGAAGCATCAGTTCCATCAGCATCATACATCCCATGGACTGCCCAGTTCCGTAAATCCGCTTTTCATCTACAGATGGCTGCAGACGAAGTATCTCTTTTACCAATTCTACGGTGGCATCTGCCTCCCAAGTCACCTGAAAATCATCATCAGCTGCCTGTCTTGGATAACAGGGAGCCAGCACAAAACACGGCTGGCGGTTCTGCCAGTAGCTGGTTGCCCACACAGTCGCTCCCTTTCCCTGGGTAAGGGTTCTGGTCACATCCTCTGAGCAACTTCCCATATCATGGATAAACAAAACCAAAGGATAGGTTTCCCCAGCCTGCATGTTCTCTGGAACATATAGGTTGTATGCCATCTTGCGTCCTTTTTCCTCACCAGGAGCATCCGGAACTTGGAATTCAAACTGGTTAAACCGGTTCGCAGCCTGTATACATGCCTTATCTATGTCTTCTCTGGTATAGTTTTTTTCCGTCATATATGTTTCATCCTTTCATTTTTTCCAGAAGTCCCAGTGCCTTTCTCAATAAAATCTCTGCAGCCCCTTTTCCAAAAGGAGAATTCATTGCTTCATATTTGCTGTTATCATAAGCATCCCGCTCTGCCATGTACTTGGCTCCGCCATTTACCATGGTGCATACCCATGTATAGCGATATGGGGAAAAAGTCCCAAGTGCAATACCACTTTTGCAGTTCAATTCCGGTTTCACTCCGACCAGAGCCAGATCTCCCAGGCAGATTGTCTCCACTGTCGTCACTTTATCTTGCGCTGGAATATATTCTGGTATTTTCATTGGATGCAGTTTTTTCAGTTCTCGTTCCATTTCCTTTCCCGGTACTGAAAATTCTATTTTTCCTACTTCCAGTTCCTGCGCCATTTCTTCGCATGTAATCTGTCCGTTTATCTGGCATACAGTCTCTCCCAGACTGTTGCCAAGTTTTTCACAGATTCCAAATCCCTCTTCCCTACGGTCTGTCTTGATTTTTTCTCCACGGACAAATGTTTCTGTAACTGCTTTTTCTACCGGAGCCTGGTCACCTGCTGCCCCGATCAGATACAGTGCAACAAAATCGTCATCTCCTGTATTTTTTTCCACATAGTCACAGGCAATTCCTGCAACATCCGGACTTACGGCTTTTCCACCCGCGCTTAATGCAGAACCATCAAGCACCGAGGACTGAAGACCATAATGGAACAAGGCAGCCATAGGTGTTCCGTCTTCTTTATTAATACGTACAACAGAGACTTTATGGTCGCAAATCCCCGGACCGCAGGTTCCTACCCACCAGCCGTCTTCCAGCTGTACATCACGGTTACAGTTTACCAGACTATAGCCTTCTCCTATTCCCACGAAAGCCTTCTGAAGACCTGCAAAGCCTTTTCCTACAGCCTCCAGAGAAGCTCTTATCAATTCTTCACGATATTTTGCTTTTTCTGCAATTTTATCCGAATCTTTCAAAACAAAATCCGGTAATAAATGAGGTGCAGAAAAAGTATGTGTGACGCATACCCACACATGATCCTCCTCAACCGGATAATTTTCTGCAATTTTCTTACGGATTGCATAAGTTTCCTCATCTGGCATAGATGTTATCTCAAGGGACAGCAGCACCACAGTCTGCCCGCTTTGGATTACAACCGCACGTGCATTCAGGGTTCTGTGGATGACAGCAAAATCCTCTATTTCCAAATATTCTTCAGCCAGTACGATTTCTGATTTTCCTGCGCCAGCTTTCATACAGCCCCTCCTCACATTCCCTTCTGGGAATTATATATTTTTTTGTATCGCATACTTTTTTCCGTATATAGCCATAAAATTCCAAGAACTGCCACCAGAATATATTCCTGCAGGTCTATCACAAGAACGAAAGAAAAACCATTGTAAGCTATTGTTATCCCCGCAGCCATAAAAAGCATGACCAGTGACAATCCTACCGAAAGCTTCTGTGCTTTTTGAATCTGAACTGCAGTACTTTTGTACTTATAAATGGTCATATCCCTTGGTGCAGATACATAAAAGAAAAGGATCCAGCCAAGCCATACATATCCCAGCATACTAAAAGCCTGAAGCAGAGCCATTACCGGATTCAAATTACAGTGAAGTTCCTTAGTGCCTGCCTTTGCAAAAAAGTACAATTCCAGGACAAAGAGTACCACATAACACACCCGAAGAAGCGCCTGCATAACCGGATTAAGCTCCTGTCTGTAATAAAATCCTTTATAGGTATACTGAAGATGTGTTCCGTTTCCACGTTTGTTCGGAACACGTTCTTCCTCATAATCCTCGAAATATTTCTGATAGTATCTGCCCATTCTTTCTCTCCTGTTTTATTTCTGATGTTACCAAAATGCCATCGCCAAAGGTGATTTGGGATGTATTTTGGCTTGTAACTGTAAAGGAACTAAACAGTTACGAATTAATCTCTTCCACCCTACAGCATGATACAAAATGGTCTTTTGAAACCTCACGAAGTTCCTGCGGCTGATGGCATTTTTCTGTAGCATACTGACATCTTGCTGCAAAACGGCATCCTGGTTTCGGTTCAATGGGAGAAACGATTTCTCCCTTCAAAATGATCCGCTGTGACTGATGATGAATATCAATAGAAGGAATTGCAGAAAGCAAAGCCTTTGTATAAGGATGCAACGGTCTGTCAAACAGTTCTTTTGAAGTGGTAGTCTCCACAAGCTGCCCCAGATACATAACACAGATATTATCAGAAATATGTTTTACTACAGACAGATCATGGGTAACAAACATATAAGTGACTCCTGATTTTTCCTGAAGATCCTGCAAAAGATTCAGTACCTGTGCCTGAATGGAAACATCCAACGCGGAAACCGGCTCATCACACACCACAAACGCCGGATTCAGCGCAAGAGCACGACCGATTCCTACCCTCTGTCTTCTTCCTCCGTCCAATTCATGAGGATAAGAGTACCGAAGACGTTCATCAATTCCTACCAGTTCCATAATACGGTCTGTCTCGTCACTCAGTTCTCCTTTTTTTAACTTCCCCGACAATTCCAGAGGTTCCCGAATAGTTTCCTCTACTGTCATTCTGGGATTCAGAGAAGCAAAAGGATCCTGAAAAATAATCTGCATTTGTTCTCTTAACTGATGAAGTTTATGTTTATGCACATGGGTAATATCTTCTCCGTTGAAAAAGATCTGACCATCTGTGCTTTCGTACAAATGAATCAAAGTTCGTCCCAAAGTGGATTTTCCGCAGCCAGACTCCCCGACTACCCCCATTGTTTTACCTTTTCCTATAGAAAAAGTCACATCATCTACTGCGTGAAGCATTCCCTTAGGAGTTTCAAAATATTTTTTCAGATGTTTTACTTCCATCAAATTCTCTGACATCTCTATTCTCCTTTCCGCTTCATGCCTTGTCATTAGCAGCTTTTGCTGCTTTGATGCATCTGCATACATGAGTGCCGCCAAGTAATTCCAGACCGACAGCATCTTTTTTGCACTCTTTTGTTACGTAAGGACATCTAGGTGAAAACGCACATCCAGCTGGAAGATTACTCGGATCAGGCGGCATTCCTGCGATTGGAGAAAGCCGCTTCACATCAGAATGAATATCTGGAAGCGAGCCAAACAAACCAATGGTATAAGGATGTGTAGGATGATCAAATATTTCTTCCTTGCTTCCGTATTCCACAATTTCACCAGCATACACAACTGCTACATTGTCACACACCTCAGCTACGATTCCAAGATCATGAGTAATCATAATCATAGCTGTATTTAACTTTTTCTGAAGATTTTTTATAATATCCAGAACCTGCGCCTGAATGGTCACATCCAAAGCAGTGGTAGGTTCATCAGCCAGAAGAAGATCCGGGCTGCAAGCCAGTGCCATGGCGATTACAACTCTCTGTTTCATTCCGCCGGAAAACTGATGTGGGTAATCACGGAATCTGGAACCTGGGATTCCAACCATTTCCAGCATTCTCTTTGCTTTTTCTTCTGCTTCTTTTTTTGAAGCATGTTCATGAAGGGCAATACCTTCTGCAATCTGGGCACCTACACGCATAACCGGATTTAAAGCTGTCATAGGATCCTGGAAAATCATGGAAATTCTTTTTCCTCGGATTTTACGCATTTCATCATTTGACAAAGGAAGCAGATTTTTCCCTTCCAAAAGGATTTCTCCCTCATCTACCTGCGCCGGTGGTTCTGGAAGGATCCGCAAAATAGATTTGGCAATCGTTGTTTTTCCGGCACCTGTTTCTCCCACCAAACCTAAGGTTTCTCCCTTTTCCAGGGAAAAAGAAACATCATTTACAGCATGAATTTCTTTTTCCTCAGAGGTATAATGTACGGTCAGATTTTTCACTTCAATAAAAGGAGTGGTATTCTTTTGAGTATTCACGATTTGTCCCCCCTATTTTTTCAGTTTCGGATCCAATGCATCACGAAGTCCGTCACCCAGCATATTCAGCGAAAGAACCACAAGTGCAATGGCAAGTCCTGGAAACAGTACCATATGAGGATAATCTCTCATATAAGTTCTTGCTGCTGAAAGCATAGCGCCCCATTCCGGTGTAGGCGGCTGAACACCAAGTCCGATATAGCTTAAGGATGCAGCCATCAGAATAGTATTTCCGATTCCCATGGTAACCGAAACGATAATCGGAGAAATACTGTTTGGAAGAATATGTTTCATAATCAGTCTGGGAACGGAGCAGTTGATGGTCTGCGCAGCTTCCAGATATTCCATTTTGCGTACCCCCATAATTGAGCCGCGGAGAAGTCTTACAGTCATAGGAATTCCACCTATGGAAAGGGCAATGATGGTATTCACAAATCCGCTTCCCAGACAGGCTGAAATTGCAACTGCCAGAAGGATTCCGGGGATTGCCTGAAGGATATCCACAAGTCTCATTACAACGGTATCTACAATTCCACCGAAATATCCAACAATGGAACCAATAAACATACCAATCACAGTAGAAATGATCGTTGCCAGAAATCCAAGGGAAAGGGAAGCTCTTGCTCCATAAAGAAGACGGCTGAAAATATCTCTTCCCATTTCATCTGTTCCACACAGATGTGCGAAAGAAGGACCGGAAAAACGTTCCAGCATGTTCATTTCGTCATATGCATAAGGCATGATCCATGGTGCCAGAAGCGCTACGACAAATAATATAAGAATAATGACCAGACCGGCCATAGCCAGCTTGTTTTTACGAAGACGCTTCATTACCAGACTGAACTGGCTTTCTTTCTTTTTTCTAGTCTTTGCTGCATGTCCTGCAACAGCTGCACTGCCTGCCATTATTTTTTCCTCCTTTTCCAGCTTTTCTGCTGTCCTTCATACTGTGCTTTGATACGCGGATCTACATATGCGTAGATAATATCAACCAGCAGCATGATCAGACTGAATACTGCTCCAAGGAACAATACACCCCCCATAACGATGGGGTAATCTCGGTTGTTAATCGCAGATGTGGTATACATTCCGATTCCCGGAATAGAGAATACGGACTCGATTACTACTGTACCGCCAAGCATCATTCCCATACCATTTCCAACTACGGTAATAATCGGGATCAATGCATTTGGAAGCGCATGTTTATAAAGAATGTCCCGCTCAGACAGACCTTTTGCCCTTGCGGTCACAATATAGTCAGAACGAATGACCTCCAGCATACTGGAGCGTGTCTGCCTTGCCTGGGAAGCAATTCCGGCAAAAGCATTTGCAATACAAGGAAGAATGAAATACTGGAGTCCGCCTACGCCATATGGCGGCAGCCATCCAAGTTTTACAGAGAAAAACAGAACCAGCATCATGGCAAGCCAGAAACCAGGAATGGAAACTCCTGCAAGTGCAATAATCATGCAGATACGGTCTGCAATTCCGTTCTGATGTACTGCTGCTGTAATTCCAAGCGGGGTACCGATTACGATCTGAAGAAGCATACAGATCAGGGCAATGGTAAAGGTGTAAGGAAGTCTGTATAAAATACCGGACATAACAGACTGGTTCTGAAAATAAGAGGTACCGAGATCAAAATGTAAAAACACCTGATTTAAATAAGAAAGTAAACGGACAAGATAAGGCTTGTCCAGACCCATTTCAATACGTTTTGCTTCAATAGCCGCAGGTGTGGCACCATTTCCAAGAATGGCAACTGCCGGATCACCAGGGCAAAAATACATGATTGTAAAAATTACAATGGAGATTCCCAGAAGTACCGGGATCATCCAGAGAATACGCTTTACTGTATATTTCCACATATTCCAAGAACTCCTTTCCTTTGGCACAGCCACCGATGTACAAAAAACCGGTGGCTGACCAGGGCTGTACCCTTTTATTTTGCGTAAGTGCAGGCTCCAGGAAGGATCTGGTTACGGATGTCAAGTGCTACATCTGAAATCTTGTCAGAATGTACAATGTTGATTGGTCCTTCTACAACGCCATAACCATAACATTTTTCAACCAGATAATCATGGAATGCTTCAATGCTCTCCGGACCATAGGTCTTGGTGCTTAAAGCTGCTTCCATCAGGCTCTGAAGCTGGTCATCCTGGGTAAAGTTTGCAGCACCGCCGGTAAGAGACTCATAATCTCTCTTATCCCAACAAAGCTTCCACTGGTTTACAATGTAGTCTGTAGAACCTGTCGTTTTCAGAAGAATGTCAAATCCGTCTGCATTGTACTGCTCCTGCTGGCCCATCATCTGATCGTAACCAACCAGTTCTACTGTTACACCAATCTGTCCCCAGTAAGCCTGAAGCATCTGACAGATCATCTCGTTCATTCCGGAATTGATGTATTCTAGTTTTAAGGTAGAACCGTCATAATTTGACTGCTCCAGATACTCTTTTGCTTTATCTACATCATAATCATAATAATCTTCACTGTCCCACTCACTGTTGTAATCCGGATAGGTTGCATTTGCGAAATCTTTTACAGCTGTTCCGTTTCCATTAAATACACCTACGTTGATTCCATCTTTGTCAATGGCATAAGCAAGTGCCAGACGAAGATTGTCATCATCCTTAAATACAGAACTGTCAGACATATTGTACTCTACATCGTAGGTCAGATTATCCATTACAACGCTGACTGCATTGCCATCTGAGAACTCGCCGCCCTCTTCAAATTTGGAAATATCTGTATCCGGAACACCGTTGGAAATATCTACAGAATTTGTCTGAAGAGCAACAGTATGCTGGGAAGCCTCTGTAATTACAGAGAAGTGGATTTCTCCTGCATTGTGGATACTTGTTCCATGTACCAATGATTCATCTGTCTGCCAGTAATCCCCGGTATCTTTCATAACGATCTCAGAACCTGGTACATAGCTGTCTACCAGATATGCGCTGGTTCCAACAGGTGTGGTTGCCATCTGGTCTGGAGATGCTTCATAAGCTGCCTGTGTTACAATGGCACATTCCAGCATAACATTCTCAAATTCTCCGATTTCCAGATCTTTATTAAATTTAAACTCTACATGGTAATCATCTGTTGCAGTTACACTGTCAATTACGGAAAGTTTTCCATAGTTCTTTGTTGCAATTGCAGATTCAAAACTAAATACAACATCAGAAGCGGTCAGCGGATTCCCAGCTGCATCATGAATGTAATCATAAAGCTCTACATCATAAGTTTTCGGATCTACCTCATCCCAGCTCTTTGCAAGAACTCCATATGCAACGCCGTCTTCTCTGGTAAGCAGATACTCATAAGTAGTAAAAAGAACAGCAATACGACCCATAGACATTCCGGACCACGGTCCCATATTTTCCGGATCTGCCATAATTCCTACTGTAACAGAATCGGTTTTGCCTTCTTCAGCTGCAAAAGCAGTTGTTCCTCCGAATGCGAATGTTGCCATCATACTTGCTGCAAGGATAAGTGCGATATTTCTTTTTCTCATGATATTCTCCCTTTCTTCACTGACATTTTCATCATTTTTTCTTTTACTTTTCTGCTATAGCATCTTTCGACTCGTCATTTTGTACATCTCTTCTTTATAAATGCATTATACTTTATGATTATTCAACAAGCAATCCAACTTAAAAAGGCTTTTATGCTTAAACTGCATAAATCGACCGTACCCATTCCACCATTTCACCTGGATAATCAGCTCTTCCATGAGCTTCATCCCACACAATTTCATAATCCACGTTGGTCTTTCCACATTCCATCAGTTTCAGGGCAAGAATCATGGTCACAGTCAGAGAAGTATCCGCATCTTTTGCACCTACTCTGATTCTGAAGTAAGGCGCAGTTTTTTCTTTTCCTATATAATTCAGAGGATTTAATAATCTCTTCTGTCTGGCAAGCTCTTTATCCCCACAAATTTTTTTATAACCAGGAAGATACCTGGCTGTTTCACCAGGATGTTCCACTTTCAGTTCTTCCATGATTTTAGCCAGCGGGGTGTTAAAATGTCTTTTATCTGTAACACTGGTTCCAAATTCCTGATTTTCTGCCTGGATCAGATCCAGATCATCGAAAGCCGGGCAAAGTTTCAGGCGCTTGTGGTAATCCTGTTCCATTTCCTTAATAGAAGAAATGTAAGCTTTCCCTTCCCGGAAATGCAGCCAGGAATAATGTTCCAGTTCCTGTTTCCGTTCTGGAAATTTCGCCACATATTTATCTGCTGCTTTCTCCAGCTGTTTTTTCAGGTAAGCACTCCCATTTCCACCATGATCTTTGGATATTTTTAGCATTTCCCCTGTATCCGGGTTCTTCAGCTCCAGAGTGTTAAAATACTCCACATATTTTTCTCCCATTTTCCATGAAAGGCTTTGTGCAAACGGACTTAAATTACCTTCATTAAAACCTACAAAGGGCATTCCCATATAATGTATCTGACCTTCAAACATCCATTCATATGCAAAATCCGCATGATCCAGATCCGTGATTGGGCAATAACACTGAGCTCCAAAAATACTGTCACTTTGAGTAAGATCTGCTCCCATCTCCTTCCATTCTTCCTCGTAATCAGTACAGTCTCCAGTACATCCAAGAAGGGTGCTCATTGCGCCACCTGCACTGATTCCCACTGAAATGATACGATCCATATTCCCCGGAAGCACGCTGGCATTTCTTTTTAGGAAACGGATTCCCGCCTTCAGATCTGCTACTGACACAGGAGCTTTTCCGCATAGTATGCCTTTTTTATCTACAGAGCTTCTTCCTCTGCAGCCACAGGACACATACACAAAACCAGCCAAAATAGACTCTACACCCATGGAGCGATGGTCATCCAATTCAAAAGGCTCTGCTTCATGATAGCCTGCCAGTCCATTTTCGAAAATAACCGGTGCTGTATCCGCTGTATAACCCATCCTGCTTCCTTCTGTAATACGATTTCCTTGCTTATCCATGTATTCTGCCGGAACGAAAATGTTCATGCACTGTTCCTTGGGCACTCTCGGTTTCTCACAATAACAGACCTGCTCCAGTTTGTAGCAGTTCCATTTTTTTAAATAAATCCATGATTTCTTTTGTTCTTTTATATTCAGATTTCCCATTGCTTTTCCTTTCTGTTCTTTGCATAAATAGAACCCCCATGATTTCGCGCTTCCATTCTCACTGCTTTACGCCTCACGGGGGTTCTTATTCTTTCTATTTCTCAGTTGCGTTCTCATTTTCTTTTACATAAGTCTGCACATATCCCAGGAAACTTTTCAGGGGATCTGCAATTTTCTTATTTTTCTGATAGACCAGACAGATACTGGTTGTCACATACGGAACTACATCAACCAGAACCACATCTTCATAAATCCTGCCAGAGATCGGTCTTCTTGTAAGTACTGCCACCCCCATCTTTTTCGCAACCAGATCGATCAGATTCTCTCCCCGAAGTCCAGTAAATGCTACATTGGGTTCAAACCCGGCTTCCCGGCAGGCATTGACACAGATGCTGTACATCGTTGTATTTTTATTCAAAAACAAAAATGGCTCATTCTGTATTTCTTCCAGAGACAGGTATTCCCGTTCTGCCAGCGGATGATTTTTAGGTAATATAGCAACCAGATGATCTGTTGTAAATGGAATTTTATTAAATCCATCAAATAATCCATCCTTATCCCGGACAAATCCGCATTCACATTTATCCTCCAAAAGGAGTTGTAAAATCTGGGAAGAGTCCGCTTCCAGTATATTCAACTTATATCTGGGATTGGCCTGTTTAAAACCAGCCAGTACATCGGTGATATTGTACCGGACCATAGACGGAATCGAGGCAACAGTGATCGTAGAAGATACTCCGCTTAAATAGCTCTGAAGCACATTTTCATACTCTTCCTGTATTTCCACCATCTTTTTTGCATATGGCAAAAACGCCTGTCCGAAACCATTTAACACTACTTTTCTGGTCGTCCGGTCAAATAAAGGAGAACCAAGATCCAGCTCAATGCTTTTTATGTGTCTGGATAAAGATGACTGGGCTATAAATAAAGCATCCGCAGCTTCCAGATAGTTTCCCATCTCCGCCAGCACCACAAACTCACGAATATAGCTTAATTCCATAAATTTGCCGTCCTCTCCACTTTAGAATCCTTTTTGTCTGTTACATACAACCTTATTGTCTGTTTACCAATGTATTTTAGCATAAATCCACAAAAATTCCCACTGTTTTTAATTTTTTCATGCAACAGTGGGAATCAAAGAAAATTTTTCTGTTTTTAAAACCTGTAGATGCTTCTTGCATTTTCACCAAGAATCTGTTTTTTCTCTTCTTTTGTAAGTTCCAGCTGTTGGATAAATTCCGGTCCTCCGGTCAGCCACTCTGCCCGTACCGGATAAGAAGTTCCAAAAATAATGTGATCTGCACCGAGAATCTTCGCTGCACATTCCAGAAGATCTTTTCCCCAAGGCTGCGCATGAGACACTTCATAATAAATGTTTTCCCGGATCTGGTCACAGAACCTGTCTGTGTCTGTTTCAAAACGTTTTACCGTATCCTGCTGGGCGCCTGCCGGCTTCTTACGGAACATTGAGCTCAAATAGGAGAAAAATGCACCTCCCAGCATAGAGTGTACCAGTTTTACATCCGGGCACTCATCAAACAGCCCCCCAAATACCTCTCGGCCAATGGCAATGGTCTGGTCCATGCAGCGGCCATAGGAACGGCGAAGATTAGTGTAATCGGTAATGGACTGGTGATCTACCGGTATCGGAGAGTGATGGACATAGGCTGTCATTTTCATTTCATTTAATTTTCGGAAAAAGGGACGGAAAATTTCATCATCCAGATATTTATTTCCATAATGGGAAGAAATCTGTACGCCAGTCATTCCAAGATCTTTTACACACCGTTCCAGTTCATAGATGGCTTCTTTTCCACCATAAGGCGGGACAACTGCAAGTGCCGCAAATCTGCCCTTTCCCTCTTTCACATGTTTTGCAAGACCATCGTTAAATTTTTTACACATCTCAAGGGAAAGCCAGGTATGACAGCAGGGAATCTTCAGGATGGCTTTCTCAACGCCAGCCTTATCCATGTCCTCCAACTGCTTTTCCATCTGATATTCTCCCTGAACGTAATTCAGGTTCTCACAGCCTTTTGGTTCTTCCAGCACAATCTGTTTCTTTGTGGTGCCCGGGACTTCTTCGCATCTTGCATGCACTCCATATACTTCCGGAATACATCTCATAAACTCTTCCAACATTTTTTCGTTGGTGAATAATTCTTCCGGAAGCCAGTACATATTCGCATCAATTGTCATTTTGGTTCCTCCTTACAATTTATAGAATATTGATAACCAGCTTTCTTATAGTCTGAATTATATCTGAGATGTTTTTCACAAGCAATTCGATTACATTTTGTATTTATCCGCAACATGCATAAATAGATTTTCCTACAATGGAGTTTCCTGCAAAACGCCCAATAATGCCACTCCCAGTCTTTTAGCTGCGTTCTCCACTTCCTTTGTCTGCTCCATAGTAATCTGCTCCAAATGAAAACCGCCTGTGCATACCACTGTTTTTCCGCATGTCCTGCATACATCTTCAGCCAACATACGGCATATTCTCTCGTCTTTATGCCCGGTAAGATTCACCACAGAGGACGTGACACTTCTCTCCCCATTTCCTGAAAGAGAAGGTCTTGGCACTGCCATAACCGTACAGCCAATATGAGGTTTATCGCCGCCTTGTATGTATAACAAAATGTCTTCTCCGATTTTTGCAGCCCCGGCTTCTATATCAAAATCTGGTGTGCTGATTTTTTTTACGACAGTCCATTCCATCGTTTGTACTCCTTTGCTTCTATTCCAAATGGTTCCAGAAGCTTCGCGGCAATGTGATATACCATTTCATCTATGTTCTCTGGCTTCTGGTAAAAGGTCAACATCGGCGGGATTATGTGGACACCCGGAATCATGGATAATTCATAAAGATTCCGCAAATGTATCGCACTCATGGGCGTTTCCCTTGCAGCAAGAACCAGAGGGCGTTGTTCCTTCATGGTTACGTCTGCTGCCCTCAGAAGAAGGTTGTCTGCATATCCGCTGCGAATTCCGGCTACTGTTTTCATAGAGCAGGGAACAACCAACATCCCACAGGTTTTAAAAGAGCCGCTTGCAGGCTCTGCTCCGATTTCTTCCGGGTTTAGGCAGTAATCTGCAAGCTTTTTAATTACTTCAACGGACAGACAACTTTCCTGCTTACAGGTCAGCTCACCACTTTTTGTCAAGATCAGCCAGGATTCATAATCTTCCTCTTCTTTTATCAGTTCCAGGCATTTTTGCAAAATCGGAATTCCGCTTGCACCTGTTGCACCTACAATCAATCTTTTTTTCTCTTTTGGAATCTTCTTAATCATTTTATTTTCTATTATTCTCATTTCCAATATTGTTTTTCGCCATTACAATTCTGATATTTTTTTATCAGGAATCTTTTCAATTGTTACTTATCATTATTATTTTCCCATTCTATAACCAACGCGAAGGATCCACTTCCATAAATTCAGCCCGCGTAAACCTGCCTTTTTCCCTATACGGTACTGTACAGTCAAAAATAGTTTTGCATGCAATTCCATGGTCTTTTATACCTGGTGAACAGGAGGGAGCATTGGATGGATCCAGTGGATGACATCTGACACCCGGAATGGTAATAATATCTGCATCCCCCTGGAATCTGGTATTCATTGCCCACAGCACATCATTCATATCAAAGCAGTCCACATCTTCATCTACAAGAAACACATGTTTCAGCTCACTAAATGCAGAAAATGCCAGCAGAGCAGCCTGCCGCTGCCTCCCCTCGTCACTTGCAGACAACTTTTTGAATTGGAGCACAGCCATATATTTTCCACCACCAGCTGAACAACAGTATACATTTTGAAGTCTTCCTGGCATTGCCTTTTCCACCATTCCATAAATGCTTGCCTCTGTAGGGATTCCTGCCATTGACACATGCTCCTCACTTGGGCCAATACAGGTTTGCATGATAGGATTCTTCCGATGTGTTACTGCCTTTACCTTGATCAGCCAGCATTCTTCACTTGCCGGTCCGGTATACCCGGGAAATTCCGGCATGGCATATCCGGTATGACTGTTCTGATCCTCTTTGACCCGCACATGAGGAATCACTTCTCCTTCAATCACATATTCCGCATTTGCAATTGCCATTTCTTTTATGAAAACGCATTTGCAAAGCTGTACCGGTTCTTTGCGGATTGCCCCGGCTGCCGAAAGTTCATCATAGCCTAGCGGTGTTGTAGGCGGTTCAAAACAGGAACCGATTTCTATAGCCGGATCCACACCAATACTGATAGAAATAGGTAAAGTCTGATTCAGTTCTTCTGCCCGTTCTGCCATTGCCCCAATATGTCTCGCACCTGGGGTAAAGAATATAGACAATTCATCTTTTCCCTGTATGCAAAGCCGATGAATCGTCACATCATGAACGCCTGTATCCGGATGGGTTGCATAACACATTCCCAGGGTAATGTAAGGTCCCGCATCCACAGGAGTATTAGTCGGAGCCGGAATCAGTTTATACAGGTCAAAATCCGGTTCATCTGCCTTATGAATCACTTCCTGGCAAGGAGCTGGCGTGAAGATTTCCACTGGCGGTATGGGTTCTGCCACACTTTGATACAGCATTTTTCCAAGATTTTCCGGTTCACAGCCAAGCAATACCGCTACTCTTTTTCTACTTGCAAGAAGGCCGATTGCCACTTTCGCCTTGGGATGATCTTTTATATTGTTAAAAATCATTGCGGGACCTTCTTTTGTAGGCCGTTTCACAGTCCCGCCAGCTCCCACATAACGGTAAACTCCAGCCAGCTCTGCCTTTGGATTCACTTCCACGTCTGTTTCTACCAGCTGTCCTGGTATTTCTTTTAGTAATTTTAATGCACTTCTTAAATCCCTAACCTGATTTTCCATGTGTTCTCCCTCTTTGTATAACATTTTATCTTGCTGCCTACTACAATTCATTTTTAATGCAATACTTCAGCAAGTGAGTTCTATTCCTGTATTACTATTTATTACGCAAGCTGTAACAATACCATTCCAGATATGAACATTTTATAATTCATTCTCTGGATATTCAATTCTGTTTATGGTACAATTGTTTCCAGATTGGAAACAAAAGGAGGCATCTCATGACATTTGAACAATTGGAATGTTTTATTTATGCCGTGCAGGAAAATACATTTTTTGATGCAGCAGAAGCACTTCATATCACACAGTCTTCTCTTTCCAAGCAGATAAAAAAAATGGAGCAGGAACTGGGTATCCAGCTTTTTGACAGAAGCAAGCGCTCCGCGGTTCTCACGCAGGCAGGCGAATTTTTTTATCCTGAGGCCCAAAAGCTTTCCCTTCAATATCAGCAGACCATTGCAAAAATGAAAGAATTTAATACCAGATTTTCTTCTTCCCTTTGCGTAGGAACTCTCCCGGTTCTTTCCCAGTATGGTCTCACACACTTTTTCCATCAGTTTGCCACTTTGCATCCTGAGATTTCCTTATCTCTATTTGAGGTGGAAGAGCCTGAGCTTATGGCTGGCTTTGAAAAGGGGCGTTTCGACTGTATCATCGCCAGGGAATCCATGATCACGGATCCTGACTGCATCTTTATCCCAATGGCTTCTGATACACTTTCCGTCATACTTCCCCTTTCCCATCCATTGGCACATAGGGACGAAATCTCTATTCATGAGATTTCCAGGGAAAGCTTTATTCTCATGCATCCCTACACTTCCATTCATCAACTGTGTCTCCAGCTTTTTGACGAAGCAGGTATATGCCCACACATTCTTCGCACAGTACGCCTGGAGTCTATTATCAGCGCCGTTGAGGCTGGAGAAGGCATCAGCCTTTTTGCGCAAAAAAATTTTGACCTGTTTCAGCACACCAATATTGTTTCTGTTCCGTTGAGGGAAGCACCATCTCTGATAACCGGTGCTGTTTTTCATAGTTCCAAAAGTAATGCTTCAAAAAGTGCCATTCCTTCAAACACTGACCATTTACAACCAATAGAAATATTGCGTCTTTCCTGCTCTTCTTATATAATATGAGAAGAATTGACAAACAAGTGAAATACCAAATGGATTTTGAACAGTTAAATTTTGAAATAAAAAGAAAGGATTTACTATGACTGAAGAAGAAAAGAAAGTACCCTGGCTGGACACTCCTGACCCCCAGCGTTTTATTAATAATGCAGCGAAGTTCAGCGATCTGATGATGATGTACCGATGCGCTATCCGCGAAGTACAAACCAAGCTGGAAGTTCTTGATGATGAATTTTCAGTGGAATATAAGAGGAATCCTATTTCCTTTATTAAGACAAGAATTAAGAAACCAGAGAGTATTTACCGCAAGCTGCAGAAGCTGGGGTATGATTTTACAGCAGAAAATATTCAGGAACAGCTGAACGACGTCGCCGGAGTGCGAATCGTCTGTGCTTTTATAGACGATATTTATACGGTTGCTGATCTGATTGCCGGTCAGGATGATATTAAAGTTATTAAAATCAAGGATTATATCAAAAAACCAAAGCCAAATGGTTATCGTAGTTATCATATGATCATTGAAATCCCGGTATTCTTCTCCAAAGGGAAAACACCTATGCGGGTAGAACTTCAGATCCGTACAAATGGTATGGATTTCTGGGCTACGCTGGAACATCAGCTGCGCTATAAAAAAGGTATTGAGGAACTGCCTGGATACGAAGATATCAGTGAGGAACTGTATCGCTCTGCACAGGCAGTAATCGAAATGGATAATGAAATGCAGCAGATTAAGAATAAGATTGGAATGTTTCATGATATTTGAGACAGGCTCAATCTACATAATTTTACGGCAGACAAAATTAATTGTCTGCCGCTATTTTTTAGAAATATAACTTTTTTCTCTGATAAGATTTCTTTTATTTCAGCCACACGAATACGCAAAACAAAATAAATATAAATGCCGCACCGCCAAAGATCAGCCCCACAGTCAGCGACGCCTTCAACGAAAGCCAGATGATTCCTCTTCTTTCTTCCTTCGTCATCGGCGGATTCTGAAAAGCGCTCAGATCATCCGGTACTTCATTTTCCATTCCCGGTTCCGGTACTTTTACATCAAATTCTTTTCTGCTCTTAGATGGATCGCCAGGAAATATCTGCCATGGTCTTCTGGAATTCCAGGGCATACCATCCACATCCATATTGGCTACTGTGTAATCGGGCAATTCTTCTTTTTTTCTTTTTCCCATGTAGAACCTCCTGTTTTGCTATTTAATGTGTTGGTCGTTATCCCAGACGCGATTTTACAATGTATATTCACCGCCGCGCGTCGCAACGTTCCGGCAAGCTAATGACTAACTACGACTAAGACGCTCAGGAAAGCCTTCGCGCCTAAGTCTCCGTAAGTCATGGATCTCGCCTCCACTAAAACCGCTCCTAAAATGCGCGGCTTGCGAATATACATTGCAAAATCGCTGGTTACTGGAAAGGGAAGAAAGAAACAGTAACGACAACAACGCGGGTGGGGTGAAGTAGTTGGTATCCCGCAACTTTATTGTTTTTTTTAATCTATCGTTGTCAAAAAAGTATCGGGAAACCAATCACTCCCCCTCCCCCCTGTCGAAAGTTCCTATGCACAAATAAGTCCCAGACAGTACACAGTATTCGGGCAATGGTGATTGCTCTAGCGAGCCATTTCAGGCGCGGTTTTAGCGTAGGCGAAATCCACTGCTTACGGAGACTTAATCGTGAAGGCTCTCCTGAACGATTTAGTCGCAGTTAGCAGTTAGTTCGCTGGAGCGTTGCGCCGGCGAGTGAGCAATCACCATTGTCCGAATGCGTCCGCCTTGAACAACTTTCAACACACTAAATAGCAACAGACCAGGTAATCCCTGGCCTGCTTTATTCTTAGTCATACAGATGGCAGCGCACCTTATGCCCATTTCCCATATCTTTTACCTCAGGCACCTGATTCTTACAAATCTCCATGCACTTCCGGCATCTGGTATGGAACTTACATCCCTTAGGCGGATTCGCCGGGGATGGAATATTTCCCTCCAGAATGATACGGTTTCTCTTCAGATCCGGATCCGGCATTGGAATTGCAGAGAACAGAGCCTCTGTGTACGGATGAAGAGGATTTGCAAAAATATCTGATGTGGTACCAGTCTCCACAAGACCTCCCAGATACATAACACCGATGGTATCGGAAATATGCTCTACAACGGAAAGATCATGAGAAA
Organism: Ruminococcus sp. RTP21484sp1_RTP21277st1_D2_RTP21277_210401; assembly: GCF_040924225.1. Taxonomy (NCBI): domain Bacteria; kingdom Bacillati; phylum Bacillota; class Clostridia; order Eubacteriales; family Oscillospiraceae; genus Ruminococcus; species Ruminococcus sp. RTP21484sp1_RTP21277st1_D2_RTP21277_210401. Next base: position 180,175 of record NZ_JBCOMJ010000002.1, read on the forward strand.
TGAACAGGTAAGTCAGATTTCTCTTCTCCTGAAGTTCCTTTAACAGGTTGATGATCTGTGCCTGTACGGAAACATCAAGCGCGGAAACCGGCTCGTCACACACAACGAACTCCGGATTCAATGCAAGTGCTCTCGCAATACAGATACGCTGTCTCTGTCCACCAGAGAACTCATGAGGATAACGGTCTTTATGATAAGACTGAAGTCCACAGTCATCCATGATCTTGGTCACATAATCTGCATATTCAGACTTGGGAACCAGGTTATGCTCTCTTACTGCTTCCCCGATGATTTCTCCGACTGGCAGTCTTGGAGAAAGGGAAGAATATGGATCCTGGAAAATGATCTGCATCTTGGTACGCATATCGCGCATTTCTCTATTGGAAAGACCGTAAACATCTTTTCCGTTGAAGAGAACCTGTCCGTCTGTTTTCTCAATCAGCCTTAAGATGGTTCTTCCTGTGGTAGATTTACCACATCCGGACTCTCCAACAAGTCCCATTGTGGTTCCTCTCTTTAATGTGAAAGAAACGTCATCAACTGCTTTTACAGCTCCAACCTGCTTACCGAACATTCCACCCTTGATCGGGAAATATTTCTTAAGATGGGATACCTCCAGAATGTTATCGGACTGCTGATTCTTTGTATTTTCTGCTGTCTTATTCTCACTCATGAGTTTTGCCCCCTTCCCCCGGATGAACATTTGCCAGCCATCCGGCTTCCGGACGGTCTGCATAACGGTAACAGCTTACTTCATGTGTAGGACTTAATTTGATCACGCCTGGATAGCTTCCCTGACACTTGTCACAGCTAAGTTCACAACGGTCACGGAAATAACAGTAATCCGGCATATCAATAGGGTTCGGAACCTTACCTGGAATACTGTAAAGCTTGTCAACCTTCTTGCCTACAACCGGTTTGGAGCGCATAAGTCCAATGGTGTATGGATGAGACGGGTTCTTGAAGATCTCGCTTGCAGTACCCTTCTCAACTACACGGCCAGCATACATAACAACTACATAATCTGCCATCTCTGCAATAACACCCAGGTCATGAGTGATCAGCATAATGGAAGAATTGATCTTATCCTTCAGGTTACGCATCAGATCCAGGATCTGCGCCTGAATTGTAACGTCAAGAGCTGTGGTAGGCTCATCAGCAATGATCAGTCTTGGATTACAAGCAAGACCGATTGCGATACATACACGCTGACGCATACCACCGGAAAGCTCATGAGGATACATCTTATAAACGCCCTCACTGTTGGCAATTCCAACCAGCTTCAGCATTTCGATGGTTCTGGCCTTTACCTGCTCTTTGCTCATATCCGGATTGTGAAGCTTGGTGATCTCATCAACCTGCTCTCCAATGCGGAATACCGGATTCAGTGCAGTCATAGGCTCCTGGAAAATCATGGAAAGCTCATTTCCGCGAAGCTTCTGCATTTCACTTGTAGGAGTATTTACAATATTGTAAACCTTGTCGCCAGTATTAAAACGGATTTCTCCTTCTACGGTCTGTCCCTGAGGACGCTGTACCAGCTGCATAAGGGAAAGACTTGTTACAGACTTTCCACAACCGGACTCTCCAACAACACCAACTGTTTTTCCCTGAGGAATTTCAAAGCTTACACCATCAACGGCTTTAACAGTTCCGATATCTGTAAAGAAATAAGTATGAACATTGTCAAACTCAACTACGTTTTCCGGGTTCTTCATGGTAGTGATATACTCTGACTCCGGAATATTCTTTCTGTTTCTCTTCTTCTCTATCTCATTGGTGATCTTTCGATTCTCTTTGGAGATCCTTTTGGTTTCCTTAGCTGAGATATAGTTTGCGTTTTTCTTACCAAATAATGCCATATTCGCACCTACCGTTTCATTTTCGGGTCAAATGCATCACGAAGACCATCACCCACAAAGTTAAATCCAAGAACGGTCAGCAGGATTAAGAATCCGGCCGGGATCCATACGAACCAGAAGTTGGTCAATACGTATACATCATTTACCGCATTTACAATATTACCCCAGGAAGCGTATGGGAATTTAACACCGATTCCAAGGAAGCTAAGAGTTGCTTCCATCAGGATAACATCACCAAGTCCCATTGTTGCAATAACGATCAGCTGTGGAATAACGTTCGGAATCAGGTGACGGAAAATACGTCTTGAAATACGAACACCGGTAGCTTCTGTAGCAACCATAAATTCCTGCTCACGAAGAGACAGGATCTGACCTCGAACCATACGGGCAATTCCCGGCCATCCTACGATACCAAGAATTGCACAAAGTGCATAAATTCGGATTCGCGGGTCAATTTTGTAATAATCCATAACAGAACCGATGATAATGTACAGCGGCATTGCCGGAATACAGATTACAACATCAACCACACGCATGAGAATGGTATCTACCCATCCTCCAAAATAACCGGACACACCACCGATCAGAATACCAATAATACCTTCAATAATGATAACAACGAAACCGATCATCAGGGAAATACGTCCGCCATACATCAGTCTGGTCAGCATGTCCATACCGTTTCCGTCTGTTCCTAACCAGTGCTTTTTGCTTGGTCCGGAATAAGTATCATTTACAGTAGTTGCTTTCTGGCTTCTTACAACATACTGTGTATTCTTGGTCTGAAGCTGATAGGTTTCTTCTTCGCCAGCCTCATTAACAGCTGTAAATGTAGAAGCTTTGTCAGCAATTGCCTGTTCTACTGCTTCTTTAAAGGAAAGAGAAAGGAACACACCTTTTGCCTGAGGAGATACCAGAAGATTGGAAACAGTAGCATAAACTTCGCCATCCTTTACAACCTCTGTGGATGTCTCTTTCTCTGTTGTAGTCAGCTCATAGGTTGCGCCATCGTATTCAAAAGAAGCATCTCCTGCTTCAATTGCATCAAGTGCTGCCTGCTGGAAATCAAATCCCATCTCTGCATCATTCGTTGCTGCGCTGAATACTTTCTTGGTTGCAAATGCAACTTCGCCGGAAATTGTGATCTGATTCTCACGTCCGGCCTTCTCAATTGTATAGGTAGTTCCATCTACTTCAAAGGTATTGGCATCATTTGCCACAGCCTCTTCATAGCCTTCTTTGATTTCATCTGTTATTTCTGTATTTCCAACCTGTTTATAAGTAGATTTTCCTTTCAGTGTAAGAACGGTTGCTACTGATTCTGAAGAATAAATTGCCCAGTAATCTTCACCTTTTTGTTCCAATCCGTAGGTTACATCATTTGCTTCAAAGGAATCATTTCCCTTGTTTGTAGCAAGGATAAATTTCTGCTGTCCCTGCGCAGGAAATTCTGCACCATTTGCTGTTGTAAAAATATAAGATTTATTATAGGTAGCTCCCGCATAGTCTTTCCATACATGATCTGTTTTACGGAATACCTGGCTTTCATTGTAAGGGCTTACCATACCACCTATAAATGAAAACAAAAACATCGCTACCAGAATTACAAGTCCTGCCACAGCCAGTTTATTGCGGAAGAAACGCTTTGCAACAAGCATTCCTGGTGAAAGGACTTTTACACGCTGTTCATCATCCAGTGCCTTGGAGGTACTGACATGATCGTCTTTTTTCTTTGTTGGATCTGTACTCATGTTTTTCCTCCTAATTTACTCGTACCCTTGGATCTGCCACAGCGTACAGGATATCTGCGATCAGATTGCCGGTTAATGTCAGAAATGCCAGAAATACCATATAGAACATGGTAAACGGAATATCTCCCTGAGTTAATGCCTGGTAGGAGGTATATCCAATTCCCGGAATCTGGAACAAAGTCTCTGTGATCATCGCTCCACCGAACAGGTTCGGAAGTGTACTTCCAAGGATGGTGATGATCGGAATCAGAGTATTGCGGAATGCATGATGAGAAACTACCTTTTTCTCCGGAACACCTTTCGCTCTGGCAGTACGGATATAATCTGCATTCAGAACCTCCAGCATATTGGTTCTGGTATAACGCATAAGGGAACCAACACTTACGATAGTCAGCGTAATAACCGGAAGGATCATATGCTGTGCCATATCCAGTACCTTACCTACACTTCCATAGGACTCATGCATACGGCTTACGATACCATACAGGTCAACCCATTTCAGATTAATAGAGAAAATCCATTTCAAAATGGTAGCAAAGAAAAAGGACGGCAGCGAAATACCGATCAATGCAAAAACGGTAACTGCATAATCAATCCTGCTGTACTGCTTCGTTGCCGATATAATACCCAAAGGTATGGCAATGATAATTTCCAACAGGAAGGAGGCCAGTGCCAGAGCAAAAGAATACCAGATGACACTGGCAAATTTCTGTTTTACTGGCTGATGGAAAATCCAGGATTCTCCGAATTCACCATGAACAGCTTTTCCAAGCCAGATGAAATAACCTTCCAGGACCGGCTTATCCAGTCCATAAGCGGCATTTAACTCAGCAACCAGCTCATCATAGGGCTTCGCGCCCTGTTTCATTGACATATCACGGGCTCTTCCCTCTACATAAGAAGTCGGAAGGGCTCTCTCAATTGAATAAATGATCATGGAAACGAAGAACAGGATCATCGCTCCAAGAAGTACACGACGTACAATAAATTTTTTCATTATATAAATTATCCTTTCAGTATCGGGCGGGAAGACTGACTTACCTTGTTCTTACTGGCAGTGTGTCCTGCCGGTTCTGTCCGTTTTACCGGGCCGGGTTCCAGAGCATGTTTGAAAAAGGCTTTCTGCAAGATGTGCGTCACAATTTGTGGGAGATTGCGGGAATGCTTTTTCAGACACGCTCTAGCCCAAGGCATACTGCCAGTAAGGCAGTGGGTCCACTGGTTATGGTGGACCCACTGCGCTAACAAGTCATTCTTCTTTTATACCTTTAGTTCATTTCGATATTAATGATATCTCCATACCATGGATAGAATGTAGTAACATCTTTCGTAAAGGTATCTGCATTGATACGCTCAGGGCTGTAAATAACGCAGTTCTGTCTCTGATAGATCGGAATCTCTACTGCCCAGTCAAGAATAATGTCCAGACACTGTTTGTAAACAGATTTTCTGTATTCCTGATCAGCTGTGGAACGGGCATCAATAATATCCTGATCCAGTGTTTCATCATTGATGTGGTAGTAATTGCTCTTTACACTTGCGCTGTGGTAAACCTGATACATATCAGGATCCACTGTTGCCTGCCATGCAGCTGCCCACATTTCTGCGGTACCTGCATTTAAAGCATCCCACATAATGTTGGAGTCTGTAACATCATTGATCTCAAGTGTAAATCCGATGGACTCAAGAGCTGCCTTCGCATCTGTAAGGATTGCAAAGCTTGGGTGGTCTCCACTTCCGTCAGCGCCGATGATGATCTCATAAGTCATCTTAGCACCTTCCGGAGCTGCTGTTACCTTGCCATTCTCTACAGTGTATCCGGCTGCTTCGAAGAAGCCAAGAGCTGCCTGTGTTGCTGCTGCAAACTTCTCATCATCCGTCATATCATCTGTGTAAAGCGGATTTCCATCAACATCCACAGAGTAAGCTACCTGATAATCTGCATCAGATTTCTGAGGAGCTGCCCAGGATGTATTGGAGATCGGGTAGTTGATTACGGAAGCAGCATCTCCATAATAGGAATCGATTGCTACATCACGATATACAGCAAGTACAGTTGTAAGAGCTTTTCTTAAGTTCTTGGAAGCGTCAGATCCTGGCTCTCCACCAACATTGATTGTGTTTGCATTAAGACCGATGTATCCGTATCCGAGGTTGTCTGTTGCGTTAACGATAATCTTATCACCATTGAGCTCGTCGTTTCCGTTAATGCTCTTGATCTGGTCAAATGCAGATTTGCTTCCGGATGGGTCGGAAAGGTCGATTGTACCCTGCTCAACACCGGCAATCTTATCTGCGTCAGAAGTCTCACGCCACTGAAGGTACTTGGTCTTAGGAGCACCCTTGTAGTAGTTCTCGTTTGCTTCCATGTATACAGTCTTGTTCTCATATTTCACAAATTTGTACGGACCTGCGCCAAGTGGCTGGTTGGATTTATCACGTACAGCGGAGAGATCTCCTCTTGTGAAACCGAACTGGTTGTTATCATAGTCATAGAGAGAAGCATCTCCATAATAATGCATTGGCTCAACGATTACCCCAAGCTGATAGATTGTAGTTGCCTCGAAACCATCTGTGGTAACCTCAACTTCGTAATCACCAAGCTTCTTGATTCCCTCAATGTTCGCAACCTCTTCACCTTCACCTGCTGCAGTTTTCTGCTCTACCAGGTATTCGGAAGCGATTGTTGCTGCATCTTCATCGAAGTATGCTTCGTCGCCGTAGGCAGCTGCAAGTGCAAGATAGTCCTTGCCATACTGGTCTGCGATCTCATTAATGATCGTATCCTGATCTTTGCCATCTACAGAATAGTTCTCATCTGCTGCGTAAAGCATTCCAAAGAACTCATCTCCGTTTGTAACACCATAAGCATCTGCATAATCTTCCCATGCAGTCTGCGCCCACTCATACTCAGATGTAAGAAGCGGAACAATCAGCTCATCTTTCACTCTTGCAGCAACTTCATCCGGCATGTCTGCAAGTGTATTTGCAACATCCTCATCTGTGATGGAATCTGCTGCTGTGGAATTCAGACGGTAATTCTTCATACCTTTGATATTGGTGGAGTAGAATGTTGCATTTCCATCATAATCTGTATCAGAAAGTACATAATATGTGAAAATCAGGTCATCTGCGGTAAGAGGCTCACCGTCAGAAAATGTTACACCCTCACGAAGCTTGAAATTGTATACAGTCTCATCCTCGCCCTCTGTAACAGTTACGTCGGAAAGTCCTGTATAAGTATAATCCGTTCCGTTATACTCATGTGTCTCACCCTCGATACCATTGTAAATAATAGCACCTGTACGGTCACTTCCAAACAGATACTCACCTACATTCTCTGCGATCTGCTGATCCGGAACTGCCTCGTGGAATAATCCACTGAATTTCTCGGAGAAGTTAGTCTGTCCAATAACAAGTGGTGTATCAGAAGAACCTCCCTCAGCTTCTTCAGCAAAAACAGGTACGCTCACTGTTGATGCTGCCATGACACCTGTTAATAACAGGGCCATCAACTTCTTCTTGTTCATATCTTATCCTCCTTTTTTAAGATATTTTATTGTAACTATTCATCAGAGCCTGTTGGGGACTCTTGAGGCCAGCTACTACAGACAACCTGAAAATTTGTTGTCTTATACCTCTCTATTTTACCATGTTTTATTACATGTGCAATAGCTATATGGCGAAATATGTCTGGAATTTTGTCCATAATTGTCAAAAACTGAAAGATTTTCACTCAAAATTTGTAAATTTCGCTTTAATCCGCCAGTTTTGCGCAGTGCTAACACTTCCCAGTACTAAAATCAACACGGCAGCAGCCTCGAATAATAGTTCCCTTGTAAAAATAAGATTTTCGAAATCTTTTAACAAAAAAATCAGGTTTGCCACGCTTGTAAAAAGTCCCAGTACCGTGATGGCAATGCTGCATCTTACCGGACGTCGCACCCCTTTTTCATATTGGGCACAGGTCATATGCCCTATATGCTCTTCCGGGATTACCACCTGTGAGTGATCTGCTTTTCCCTCCTGCTGTCTGCAAAAAAGGAATAAGGAAGCACCTCCCATGATTCCATAGGAAACAGGGAAGACTACCACCATATAGGGAAGCAATATCCAGAAGATCCTGCTGCCTTCATTGTTCAGCATTAAACTGGCAAAATAAATCACAAGGGCGGCTGCCATAAGGCCTGTATTGTTAAGGGCATGTCTTTTCAGCTCCTTCACTGACAGGCTGCTGCCATACCATTTTCCGGTATATTCAAATTGTTTCCCTCTCTGACGGTAATCATTCCCATATTTTTTCACAATTCTGCCTCAACTTTCCTGTGAATTCCCAATCTCTTACCCGAAATTGCTTTTCCTCTCACAGTCTTTGTCTGATGACTCAACCCAGCTTCTTATCCAGTTCATCCACAATCTTCTGAATGCAGCCATCTGTAAATGGAACTGTAAGTCCCACCTGTTTCAGCATGGACGGATAGAAATCACTTGCAGAAAGCCGGCAGAGCTTCATATAATCAGCCCATGCAGCGTCATGATCTTTCTCCATGCGGATCTTAAACTGGAATGCACAAAGCTGTGCAAGTACATAATCAATATAGTAGAAAGGCATCTCAAAAATGTGATGCTGTCTCTGCCAGTAACCGCCTTCTTCCATAAACCTGCAGCCAGTGGAATCCATATATGGACGGTACTCCTGCTCCAGCTTGTTCCATGCATCACGTCGCTCCTTAGGTGTAAGCTCCGGATTGCCGTATACAATGTGCTGGAATTCATCCACCATTGTTCCATAAGGAATAAAGTCGATGGCATCCTCAAGGTGCATCTTGCGGTAATCATCGCCTCTTTCTCCGAAGAAAAGCTCGATCCATGGTTCCGCAAAGAATTCCATGGACATGGAATGGATTTCTGCTGTCTCCATGGTCAGATACCTGGAGTGATCGGTGATTGGATCCTTGCAGGATACATAACTCTGAAATGCATGTCCACACTCATGTGTGATTACATCCACGTCACCACTGGTTCCGTTAAAGTTTGCAAAAATAAACGGTACACCATAATCCGGAAGCTCCGTCATGTAACCACCGGTAGCCTTATTCTTACGTCCGAATACATCAAAAAGCTCATTCTCCATCATCATGTTGAAGAAATCCCTTGTCTCATCAGACATCTCCGTGTACATTTTGCGGCCGCTCTCAAGAATCTCCTCAGGAGTACCGATCGGCGCCGGATCTCCCTGTGGGAAATAAACACCCATATCATAATAACGAAGTGCGTCTACCCCAAGGCGTGCCTGACGGTTCTTGTGCATTCTGGAAGCTAACGGTACAAATACAGTCTTAATCTGCTCGCGAAGCTTCTGTACATCTTCCTTGGTATAAGAATTACGGTTCATGCGGAAGTAGCCCATATCAATGTAATTCTCAAAGCCCAGCATCTGTGCCTGTCTGGTACGGTTCTTCACCATCAGATCGTAGATTTCATCAAGCTCAGCCTGGTTCTCCTCAAAGAAGCCTGAAAAAGCATCCCATGCTTTCTTACGGGTATTCCGATCCTGGGAGCGCATATACTTACGCATAAGGGAAAGGTTCAGTTCTTCTCCTTCCCACATGATCTTGGCAGAAGCGATCAGCTTGCTGTAACGGGAAGCAAGGGTATTCTCCTCCTGCATCAGCGGAATCAGACTGTCATCGAAAGATTTCATCTCCAGTTCCATGGACTTAAATGCAACCGGTCCGATTTTCTCTTCCATATACTGACGATATGGAGTGGCAAAAAGTACTTTCTTATACTCATTTGTCACTGCGTTCAGTTCCGGGAGCTTCTCATCATAGTAGCTCTTCTCGCCGTCATAAAACTCATTTGTCACATCTCCATCCCTGCGGATATGGGCGATGGTGTAAAGAGTTCTCACGTGATCCATCAGCTTGTTAAACTCCTGATGAATCTCGAACTGCTCTTCTCCGCTCTTCGCAGAAGATGCGCGCTGGATAATCTCTTGTGCCTGTGCGATTACAGCTGGAAAATCCACACGAGTGTAAGGCATTTCTGAAAATTTCATCTCGTTCCTCCTTTATAGACACAAATGGGCGGACAAACTTCCTAAAGCTTATCTTCAGAATGCTGTCCATCCATTGTCGCGTATTATTTACTATATCATAATCACATCTAAATTAAAAGGCTTAAATTTATAAAAAATATTAATAAAAGAACATTATGACGTTAAAAGTGTGTTTTGCCAAATCTTCAGATTTTATTCAGCTACGCCTTCTTCTCCTTCTTCTACGATTTCCAGATCATCAAGCGTGTCATCTTCTTCGGATTCCTCTTCCTCATAATCTTCTGGTGTATATGGAGTTTCTGTCACGTTTGCCTTTTCCAGAAGAAGCTCTGTTACCTTGCTCTCATAAAGGGCATTTACAAGCGTTTCCCGTGTATAAAGAGTCTCAAAATCAGCAGGACTCTCGCCATAGTAGTCAGCATACTCATTCACATAATTCACGTATTCCTCTTCTGTTACCTCAATATTATTGGCTTCGGCATATGCACTGATGAAAAGACGGCGGTTTACAAGATTTTTGGCTTCTTCTGCAATATCATCCTCTGTAACCCCGAACATATCCAGCACATCATTTACATCTCCGTCTTCCTCTACAAACATGGAATAACCGGAGAGTGCCTCTTCCCTGCATGCCTCAAACAGGTCGTCCGGATATTCTCCCGTAAACTCTGTACGTGCCAGGCAGGCAGAAATCAGATCTTCTGCCTCATCATAAGTACTCTGTTCCTCATAGGACTGCTCCAGATATTCTTTTACAGAAGCCTCATATTCTTCCTTCGTGTCATACCCGGTATAATTCTTCACATAATCCTCATCATATTCCGGAGTATTGGAAGCTGTAACATCTGTTATCTCCACTGAAAAGTCAACGGTTTTTCCCTGCCAGTCTTCCTGCCAGGTGTCATCTCCGTATGTGATGCTAAAATCCAGTTTGTCTCCTGCAGAAACACCTGTCAGCTTCTGGTCAAATTCTGCACCAAATTCTTCCTGTCCCAAAGTGATAAAAGTCTCGTCAGGATCAGCAGCTTCCTCACCCTCCACAGTGGCAGTAAGATTCATATATACAATATTTCCGTCCTCGGAAGGTGCATTGGTAGACTGCTCATCGCTGGCATCTGCCAGTTCTTCCTGAATCTCATCCTGCACCATATCATCAGTGATCTCATAGGTGTACCTGGTAACCTCTACACCATCATAGTCTCCAAGAGTTACATAATCAGAAGCATTCTGAACCAGATATTCAGAAGGAGTAATGGGATCAAGCGCCACTTCTTCCTCTGCGTCATCGGCATCGATTACTTCATTATTCTCTACATCCTGGGAAAATTCAGGATCCAGTTCTTCTCCATCTTCATCCGGATCTGCAGCTGTCAGATCATCCTCTGCTGTGCTCTCCTGGGTAGTATTGTCCGTGTTTTTCTGCTGAGAAGCATTATCTCCACAGCCTGCAAGTACTGTCATAGCTGCCAGCGCAGCAAGAACATATCTTTTTTTCATATTTTTATTCCTTTCTGATAACTGTATAGCTAAGAGCCAGCTATCCTTTCTATATGTTTCGCATGTTATTTAATGATACCAGTGTCAAAAGGTCAAAAAGCCGTTCGTGCTTGCACGATAAGGCGTTTGAACTTGGGACACGCCAAATATGAGAAAGTAGCGATTTACGCAGTAAATCAGCGGATTTCGAATATTTGGAGGATTGCGGGAGCAGCGTAGCTGCGGAGCAATCCGGGGTATCAAATGAGTGGCAAAAGACCTTTTGACACTCATATCATTTAATAATAATATAACATTTTCGAAATATTTTGTAAACTTTCTTTTCCTATGGACACTTATTTTTCACAAATCGTATTGCCGTCTGAAGAATAAAAAATCCTCTGCATGCTGCACCATACAGCATAAGCAGAGGATTCTGAAATTTCAATATTCTATCAAACCAATCCCTGTTATCTTTCCTCTCGGAAGTAGGAAAGTCCCAGGCTTTCCGGAGGCTGATTCTCTTTTTTCTTTCGAAAGCTTACTACAACCAGTACGATAATGGTAACCACATAAGGAACCATCTGGATCAGGTCTGTGACATAGCTTGCAACCTTGATTCCAAGAATACTTGGAAGGAACTGATACAGCCAGTAGAGCATACCAAAAAGATACGCGCCCCAGATACAGTTCAGAGGTTTCCATGTGGTAAATATAACCAGTGCAACAGCCAGCCAGCCAAGAGCCTCGATCTGTCCCGTTGTCGCCCAGATGCCCTGATTATAATCCAGAACGTAATATAATCCGCCGATTCCGGAAAGACCGGCACCAATACAGGTTGCCAGATATTTATATTTGGTTACATTGATTCCGGCTGCGTCTGCAGTTCCCGGATTTTCACCTACAGCCCGAAGATTCAGACCTACTCTTGTTTTGTTCAGCACGTAATGCAGAACAACAGCAATGATGATTGCCGCATATACCAGAAAACCATAGGCAAAAACAGTTTTACTTACAATTCCCAGCTTACTGGACAGGAATGGAATCTTCTTTGAAAAAGAAGCGTATGCCAGCGGTGCTGCAGTGTAGCTTGCACCATTTAAAATAAATACACCAAAGAAATTAGCAACGCCCATACCGAATGTGGTAAGTGCAAGACCGGTTACATTCTGGTTTGCACGAAGGGTAATGGTAAGGAAGCTGAAAATCAGCCCTCCCAGCATGGAGGCTGCAATTGCTGCCACAAGCGCCAGGATCACACATATCCAACCCTTTGGATCTGCTGAATTTTTCTCGTAAAAATAGGAGCTGGCGAAGCCAGCAAAGCCGCCAAGATACATAATTCCCGGAACTCCCAGATTCAGGTTTCCGGATTTCTCAGTGGTGATCTCGCCCATGGAACCAAACATGATAATTGTTCCAAATGGAATTGCCCTGATGATCCACGCAATCAGATTACTCATTTAGTGCACCTCCTTTTTGGAACCACGGAAAATCATTTTATAGTTGATGAAGAATTCACTTCCAAGGATAAAGAACAGAATCACGCCTTCAATAATACTTGCTGCATAATCGTTCAGGCTGTATGCAGAAGCAATCTCTGCTGCACCTTTGGAAAGGAAGATCAGCAGGAAGGAGATCAGAGCCATATAAAACGTATTAAACTTTGCAAGCCATGCTACAATAATGGCGGTAAATCCGTTTCCACCTGCAGATGTGGTGGAAATGGTCTGGTCTCTTCCTGCTACGATCAGGAAACCAACCAGACCGCAGATAGCACCGGAAATGATCATGGTACGGATGGTTACCCATTTTACATTGATACCGGCATATCTTGCAGTGTTCTCAGATTCTCCGACAACGGTGATCTCATATCCCTGTTTGGAATATTTCAAATAGAAGAACATGACAAACATCAGGATCACAACAATCAGAATGTTAATATTATATCTCTGTCCCAAAAACTGCGGAAACCATCCAACCTGTGTAGACATGTTCAGTTTACCAAGGCTGGAGGCTTTTCCACGAAGAATATTAGTCATGCATGCCACAATGCTGGTTGCCACATAGTTCATCATCAGGGTAAACAGTGTTTCGTTTGTGTTCCAGTATGCCTTAAACACAGCCGGGATAAAGCCCCACAGACCGCCTGCGATCACGCTGGTAAGGAACATTACCAGGAAAAGCACCGGTGTAGGAAGGCTGGCTCCGCATTTTACCATAACCATGGCAGTGGCAAGACCACCCACCAATACCTGTCCCTCTGCACCAATGTTCCAGAAATGCATTTTAAACGCAGGGGCAAGAGCAATACCGATGCAGAGCAGGGTTACCAGATCTCGCATTGCCCAGGAAAAACGAATACTTGTCATAAAGGTACCGTTAAACATAACTACATATACGGATAACGGATTCAGTCCGGTTACGCTGTAAATGAAAATTGCATCTACAACCAGTGCCAGTAAAATGGCAGCTGCACGAACCCATACTTTGTAGCCGAAGCTGCTTTTGTCACGCTTTATAATTCGGACTAAGGGTTCTTTTGTTTTTAATTCACTCATTTATTTCCCCTCCTTCCGAAGATTTGTCATCAGCAGACCAACTTCTTCTTTTGTGGTGGTTCTGGCATCCAGGATACCATTCTCCCTGCCGCCGCAGAGAACCAGAATGCGGTCGCACAAGTCAATGAGCACATCCAGATCCTCACCTACATAAACAACTGCAACGCCCTCTTTTTTCTCCTCATTCAGAAGATTGTAGATCGTATAGGAGGTATTGATATCCAGACCACGTACTGCATAGGCAGTCATCAGGACTGTCGGTGCCTCTGCGATTTCACGGCCTACCAGAACCTTCTGTACATTACCGCCAGAAAGGCGGGATACAGGAGTATTTAAGCTTGGGGTAACTACCTCCAGCTCTTTTTTTACCTTTTCTGCCATTTTCTTCGGAGCACGCATATCGGTAATCGGAGATGGACCATTTCCATAACTCTTTAACAGCATATTTCCCGTCATACCCATGGAACCAACAAGTCCCATTCCAAGACGATCCTCTGGAACAAATGCAAGATGCACACCGGCATCCCGAATTTTCTTTGGTGTTTTGCCAACCAGCTGAAGGGGCTGGTCTTCTTTACCTTTTTCATAGAATTCAATGCTGCTGCCCTGGGCTGTAATCTGAAGTCCTGCAATGGCTTCCAGAAGCTCCTTTTGTCCATTTCCTGAAATTCCCGCTATACCAAGGACTTCTCCGCCGAAAACATCGAAGCTTACATCGTCCAGCACCTTGATTTCCTCACGGTTATAAACAGTCAGATGGGAAACTGAAAGGCGTTTCACAGGATTTACAGGCGCAGAGCGGGCAATATTCAGTTCTACCTTCTTGCCAACCATCATCTCTGTAAGGGAATTTTCTGTAGCTTCACTGGTCTCTACTGTGCCTATGTACTCCCCTTTTCGAAGGATTGCCACGCGGTCAGAAATCTCCAGAACTTCGTGAAGCTTGTGGGTAATGATAATAACGGATTTGTTATCTGCTTTCATGTTTCGGATTACTTCAAAAAGTCTTGCCGTTTCCTGAGGAGTCAGAACTGCCGTAGGCTCATCCAGAATCAGGATGTTTGCTCCTCTGTAGAGAACTTTTACAATTTCCAGAGTCTGTTTCTGAGATACACTCATCTCGTAAACCTTCTGATTCAGGTCCAGATCAAAGTGGTACCTGTCACAGATAGCCTGTGCTTTTTTACGAACCTCTTTCAGATCAAATTTCTGTTTTTTATCAAGACCAAGCGCAATATTCTCAGTGGCACTGAAGACGTCGATCAGTTTAAAGTGCTGGTGAATCATACCGATTCCCAGATCGTAGGCATCTTTCGGAGAGCGGATTTCCACTTTCCTGCCGTCTATCATGATCTCGCCGGAATCTGGAAAATAAATACCGGAGATCATATTCATAAGAGTGGTCTTGCCACTTCCATTTTCTCCCAGAAGGGAGAGAATCTCACCTTTTTTTACGTCAAGGTTGACATTTTTGTTGGCAACAACTTTTCCAAATGTTTTGGTAACATTTTTTAATTGAATGGCATATTCCAAAGTGTTGTGCCTCCCTTCCCGTTTTATAATCAAGGCAAAACAAGCTCTTCTGGTTTTTTGCCTATCTTTGAAGCGTTCGCCAAAATCCCACATCCGCGTGGATTTTAACTTTCCCGCTTACGAAACAAAAGGGAAGCCTTTTTACAGCTCCCCTTTTGGATTTCATGTAATTCGATAACTGTTCAGGTTTCTTCCCAGCTACCTGCTCCGCGATGCACAGAAATCATGCTTCGCAGGATTTCGCATTACTGCTTATTCAACAGCGTCTGCGTCCTCTGTGATTCCATCAATACGAAGTGTAAAGTATGGAGCGCTTCTGAATGTGGACTCTGCAAAGTGTCCATCCTCGATAGCCTCAACAGTCTCGCCCTGATATACAACAGTTGCAGGATCAGTTGTGTAATCCATGAAGGAAAGGTCAACCGGTGCAGAAGTAACTTCCTCGCCGCCTACAGTAAATGTAGAGGTATCAAACACCTGAAGAGAACCGTCTTTCAGTTTGCTCTCGATATCAGCAACATAGTCTGCTGTTCCTTCTGCACAGGACTCACCAAGTTCTGTGATTCCTACTGCATCGTCATTATATCCTGCGGACCAGTCCTGCTCAAGGTCACCACCGCCCATTACGGTTGCAATTGCATGTTTGTAGTATACTGCCCAGTTATTGGTAGCAGAGGTAAGTGCTGCTGTAGGAGCAGTCTCAAGCATATCAATATTGTAGCCTACAGAGTAGCAGATCTTGCCATCATCATGAAGCTTCTGTGTAGCTGCAGGAGCACCTGTAGAGTCTGCATGCTGTCCGATGATCACACAGCCGTTTGCAATAAGTGCCTCAGCTGCTGCACCCTCTTTGTCAATATCAAACCAGGAGTTTGTGTACTTAACTTCCATTACAACGTTCGGAACAACGCTCTTAATACCAAGGTAGAATGCGGTATAACCGGAAACAACCTCAGCATAGCTGAATGCTCCAACATAACCAACCTTTACATTGCCGTCTGCATCAAAGCTGTCTGGCTGTGTCTCTGTAGTAAGAGTACCATCCTCAAGAATCTCTTTCAGCTTCAGACCAGCTACAACACCGGATACATAGCGGGATTCATAGATGTTGGTGAATGCATTCTTGAAATTCTCGCATCCGCTGATTGCTGCAAAATCACCTGTCATGGAAACGAATGTTACATCCGGGTATTCCTGAGCAGCCTGTACCAGATAAGTCTGATGTCCATAGCTGTTACCGATTACCAGGGAGCATCCCTGTCCAACAAGGTCGATTGCTGCATCGTAGCAGCTGGAGTCTTCCGGAACTTTGTATTTCCAGATAATCTGGCTGTCGTCAAGGCCCAGCTCTTTAGCTGCTTCCTTAACACCGGCGATATGAGCTGCAGAATATCCTTCTGTCTCATCACCTACAAGAATAACTCCCATCTTGAAGTTCGGATCAGCTTCAACGCTGTCCTCGTCAGCGGCATAAACAACAGAAGCGAAGGCGGTCATTGTAAGCACCATCACTGCTGCAAGAAGAAGGCTGACTACTTTTTTACACATTTTTTTCATTTTACTTCCTCCTTGATATTTTTATTTGCCTGAGACTTTTCCCCTCTATGTAAGAAAAATCTTAAACGTTACAGTTATTTTATTTTTTTTCTAATTAAATGTCAACTATTTATATATAATTCAAAAAATATTTTTGAACAAATGATAATTTTTTTGTAAAAATATTTTTACGCGTTCTTCATAATCTTACTTTATCATTTTTCTGATTAGCCACGCGGAAAGCTCTTGGCGTTACCCCATATCTTTCCTTGAATACACGGTGAAAATAACTGTTGTTCTCATATCCCACTGCTGCAATGATATCGCTGATGGGAAGGTCGGTATCACACATCAGTTCCACAGCCTTGCTAAGACGTTTCCGCTGAAGTAGCTCCTTAAAATTAAAGCATGTTGTTTTTTTTATCATTTTGCTTAATACATGCATGGGAAGGTGAAGCATGTCGCATAGCTCAGTCAGGGTGGCCGTGCGGTATTTCTGCTCAATATAATCCAGAGTCGTCATGGATATCATGTTCTCGTACTGATTTGGAAGGCGCATTTCCACATACTGTACAGAGTCCATAAGGTAAAGAAAAATAAGTCCCATGGTAGTCTGATTGATTTTATTCTGGTTGCCTCTTCCTGTTACAAGGGAATAAATGATATTTTCCAGAAGATTCTGGATCTGCAGAACCTCAGATACCTTAAAATGAAGATATTCCCCCTGCTGGTTATCCCGGCGCAGTACATTCACCAGAAAATCTGCCAGAACATTATTATTTCCTGCCATTGAATATGCCACATCAAAAAACTCCGGCAATACCATAAAATTTATGGCAATGTCACTCCTGCCAGCTGCCAGAATCTCATGATGGGTAAACTGATTCAGAAAAAGCAGTTCCCCTTTTCGCACAATAACCTGTTTGCCATCTATAATATTCGTAAGAGTTCCCTCGCATACGTAGAGTACTTCCACATAATTATGGCGGTGAAGGGGAAAATGAACAAACCTGGTATGGGTGCGGATTGCGATCAGCTTTCCTTCCTCCAGCATCTTATTGCTGTCAATGGTAAAATCGCTTCCAGACGTGTAAAGATCCCTGTCCACTTCTGCGTCTCCGTTCAGGATCCTTCTCTCTTCTTCTGTAATTTCACGAAGCTGCTCCAAGAGTTCTCTCTGCACTGCACATACCTCCTGCTGCATGATTTCTGTTTTTCTAATTATATACACAAAAAGAAGTTAGTGTCAAAACCTCTTTTCACACTAACTTCTTCCGCTATTTTTAATCTCTATTTTTTCTTTTTCAGGACCCTGGTTGCCAGCGGCTGCATAATCTCATCCGCTGCGCCGTAGATCACTTCATATTCTGCTGGAACCGGAACTGCCTTGGTTTCTCTTGCATAGTTCTGGATAAACAGATATTCATTTTCCTGATTTTCACGTAAGGTGACAGAAACCTCTGCCGGTACGAATCCCAGCGGTGCCTGAATGCCAGCTTCCTTTGCTGCCTTTCCGTAGAAATCACTGTAGAAAGCCTGTTCCATATCTGCGCCAACGTAATATACGTGACCTTTTCCATATGCTTTATGTGTCACTACAGGAGCTCCCGCATAGAAGTCATCGCCATAGCGCATAAGCACTTCTGCGTCAGAAACCTTTACCAGCTCACAAAGGTTCTTGCAAGTGTAGGTGCCGCTGATTTCCAGATGATTGCCCGGTTCTGAAATTCCATGGTTCTCTTCCCAGTCATAAAGAGCATCGATCTCCGTAGTACGAAGACCGGCTGCCTCCATAAGCCCGTATGGTGTTCCTCCAAGGAAGCACTTGTCTGTACCATCCACAAGGCCGGTCCAGTAAGTGATCACCAGGGTTCCGCCATTTTCTGCATATGCTCTTAATCTTTCTTCGTAACCATCTTTGAACATATAAGCCATTGGCGCTGCCACGATCTTATAGCTGGAAAGCTCATGCTCCATAGAGATCACATCCACATTCAGTCCCTGTTCCCGCAGGGCGCGGTACTGCTTCTGTACCGCTTCTGTGTAGAACATGTTCTCATTCCGCGGTCCCTGTGCATCCTGGATTGCCCAGTTATTTTCTCTGTCATAAAGGACTGCTACCGGAGACTTCATCTGGCTGCCGCAGACTTCCTTCAGTGTCTCCAGAGCCTCTCCAACCTCTGTCACTTCTTTAAACACGCGGGTATCCTCTCCGCCATAGTGGTCGATCACTGCGCCGTGGAATTTTTCAGAAGCCCCCTGGCTCTGATGCAGCTGGAAGTATAAAACGCTGTCGGAGCCGTGAGCTACTGCCTGAAGAGAGGCAGCCAGCATCATTCCCGGCTTTTTCAGCTTATTGATGGGCTTCCAGTTTGTGGCAGATGGGCAGGACTCCATGAGAAGAAATGGCTGATTCTTAATGCTCCTCATCAGATCATGCTGCATACCTGCATCAATGGCAGTGAAAAATTCCTCTTTCTTATGCCAGCTTGGATAGTTGTCCCAGGATACCACATCCAGAACATCGCGGAACTTCTTGTAATCAAGACCGTTGTAATCATACATCAGATTGGCTGTTACCGGCAGTTCAGAACCACCTTCACGGATTGCAGCAACCTCTCCTTTGATGAAATCAATGGTGCGGTCTGTAACAAACCGGTTCCAGTCAAGCTTCAATGCATGAAGCTCGTTCTCCCCCTTTGGGGAAGGGGCTTCAATCTGATCGAAGCTATTGTAAATATGGCTCCAGAATGTGGTGCACCAGCTGGAATTCAGCTTCTCAATGGTTCCATATTTTTCTTTCAGCCATTCCCGGAATTTCTGCTGACAAAGAGGGCAATAGCATTCTCCGCCAAACTCATTGGAAATGTGCCACAGAATCACACCAGGATGACTGCCCAGTCTCTGGGAAAGCAGCTTGTCCATATCATGAACCTTCTGACGATATACCGGAGATGTATAGCAATGATTATGTCTGCCTCCGAAAAATCTTCTGGTGCGGTCCGGATCCATGCGAAGGACCTCCGGATACTTATCGGCCATCCACTTTGGCCTTGCGCCTGACGGTGTTGCCAGGATCGTGGAAATTCCCTCTTTATATAAATTGTCAATAATCTCTTCCAGCCAGCCCAGATTGTACTTTCCTTCTTCTGGTTCCAGTACTGCCCAGGAAAAGATTCCTACAGATACTGTATTAATATGGGCTTTTTTGAAATATTCAATGTCTTTTTTCAGAATGTCCGGGCGGTCAAGCCACTGCTCCGGATTGTAATCACCACCATGCAGCATACGGCCATATTCTATTTTTTTTGCCATCTCAATCTCCTTTTTGTTGCCATGATAAGAGTATTTTTGTTACTGACCACGGAGTGAGCAGTAACGTATTTTTTCTCAGATTCCCTTAAATACAAATGAAAACTCCATAGGCTTACTTGTATCCAGCAGATATTCTTCCTGGGTTCTTGCTCCCCAGCTGTCGTCTCCGGCAATTCCCATCTGGCCTTTTGCCACGCGCACTACTGTGTAATGAATCTGGGGCAGCTCATATGGATGCATTGCATTTTCCATCTCATGAGGTGTGTATGGCAGGGCAGAGAACATCATCGGGCCGTTTTCTTTATCCATCTCAAAAAGCATTCCTCTGCCTTTCCGGTCTGTGATCTTCGCCCATCTGACCTCTTCCTTGGCACCGCATTCCTGTGGAACCATATATCTTGCCACATTATCTTTTACCATATTATCGTAGATTCCAAGCTTTGCACCTTTCTTACGGTCTGCATAGGTCTCAGCTTCTCCAAGTCCATACCAGGATACATGGTCATAATCTGCATTAAACTTGAAAATCACACCAAATTCCGGCATATCGCCAAGCTCCTTCACCGGATCATAGGAAAGTGTGGTACGAACTCTTCCATCTCCGAAAACTTCATAAGCAAGTGTACACTCAGCTGCCGGAATAGTGGGAAGAAAATAGGTATAGGATACCTTTACGGAATGCTCTTTTTCCTCTACCTTTGGTGCATTTCCAGGTCCATATGCCGTTCCGCGGTAATCCTTATGGTTTACATACATGCTGGCAAGCTTCCACTGTCCGTAGCGCATTGCCATCAGATTTCCACAGTCATTGTCTGTTGGTGCACGCCAGAAATTAGGCTTCGGAATTGCCTCGATCATTTCTTTTCCTGCGTATTTATAGGAAGCAAGACCACCGTTCAATACGGAGAAAAGCACCTCAAATTCCGCTCCGCGCACGCCAATATTATGGGTACTGCGAATTACCTCCAGATGCTCTGTGCAGGGCTTAACAGCTGCTTCCACCTGGTAAACATACTGTCCAAAGGCAACCTCATGACCTGCTTTCGCCCATGGCATATCCTCTTTCAAATGGAAAGAAACAGTTACCGTGTACTCACCTGCTTTCTCCTCTTTCTTAAATGGAAGAGCATATTCCATCTGGCTCAAAGGAGCCACTGCTGTATCCAGTACTTCTGTACGAATTACGTTTCCATCCTTCTGAAGAGTTACTCTGCATTCAAATGTGTCCGTATTTACAAACAGATTTTTGTTGATCACCTTCACTGAATCAGCACTTACCTGTGCGGTAATATTCTGATAATTAAATTTCACTTCCTGCATCTTCGGAGACGCATCACGATTTCCGCCATATGCAATACCATTTCCACTGAAATTATAATCAGTAGGACGCTCGCCAAAATCTCCGCCATATGCCTGGAACTCTTTTCCATAACGGTCTTTTTTGTAAATAGACTGATCGATATAATCCCAGATAAAACCACCCTGATATTTCGGCTCTGTATCTGTCAGATCTGTATATTTATGCATGGCACCGCAGGAATTTCCCATGGCATGGGTATACTCACAGCAGATAAAGGGCTTAGAAGCATCTTTTGCAAGAAACTCTTTAATTGCTTCCACGGATGGATACATCTGGCTTTCCATATCGCTGGTAGCGTTATATCTGCGGTCATGGCAGACACCTTCATAATGTACCAGACGGGTAGGATCTGCATTTCTAAAGAGCTGGGACATTTCAAAAATATCCTTACCACCGAAGGACTCATTTCCACAGGACCAGATCAGGATTGCCGGATGGTTCTTATCTCTCTGATACATGGAATTGGCGCGGTCTAACATCATAGACTGCCATTCCGGCTTATCATGGGGAACCACATAAGTATAGTCCTTCGTAAATTCCGCTGTATCCCAGGAGCCGTGACTTTCCAGGTTGGTCTCATCGATCATGTAAATTCCAAACTCATCACAAAGCTGGTAGATCAGAGAAGCATCCGGATAATGACAGGTGCGGATGGCATTGATGTTATTCTGCTTCATGATGGTCAGATCCTTGCGTAGCTCTGCTTCGGATACACATCTTCCTGTTATGGAACTGAATTCATGACGGTTCACACCTTTAAATACAATTCGTTTTCCATTTAAAGTCATAATTCCGTCTTTCATTTCAAATCGGCGGAAACCGACTTTCTGAGGGATCACTTCCTGAAGAATACCATTCTCATCGAAAACCTCCATGATCAAATCGTAGAGCTGAGGATCTTCTGCACTCCAGAGAATCGGATTCTCCACTGTCCAGCTAAATGTATCAGCAACACCTTTCTGAACGGTTCTGCCAGCAGCTTCAGTGGCTGTATCTTTTCCGTTCCGGTCACTTCCTGTACTTGCTGCATTTTCGCCTAAGCTCTTATTTTCCTCCAATATGGTCTGTCCTTTTTTTGACAGAGCAATATGTACGTTTCCCTTTCCCCAGGTGCTGGTCTTGACTTCAAACCGTGCTTTGTTAAGGCTCTCATCCGGGATTGCGCGGATCTGGAGATCATACACATGCACATCCGGTACTGTATAAAGATAAACCTCCCGGTAAATTCCGGAGAAACGATAGAAATCCTGATCCTCGCACCAGCTGCTGGCTGTCCACTTGAACACCTGAGCTGCCAGCTTATTTTCCCCTTCTTTCACATAATCGGTGAGTTCAAATTCTGACGGGGTAAAAGAATCTTCACTATATCCTACAAACTGGCCATTCAGCCAGAGAGCGATTCCACTTTCTGCACCCTGGAAGGAAATAAAAAGACGTTTTCCTTTCATCTGTTCCGGCACTGTGAAATATTTCACATAGCTTGCCACAGGATTGAAATGCTCCGGAATCTCCCCTGGGTGAATATCCTCGTGTCCTTCCCATGGATACTGCACATTGGCATACTGAGGTGCATCGTAGCCCTCCATCTGGATATGGGCCGGCACACGGATGTCATCCCAGTCTTTGCAGGAATAATCTTCTCTCTCGAAGCCTTTTATGGTATTTCCGTAATTGCGGGCATAATGGAATTTCCAGATTCCATTTAAGCTGTGGCGGTAAGAAGTCTCACCTGCGGAAGCCTCTTCCACGTTTGCATAAGTGATATGATCGGAGTGAGCCTCCATTCTTCCGTCTTTAAAATATTCGGGATTCTTAACTAATGAATAATCAAATTCCTTCATATGTAGTCCTTTCTCGATACTGTTCACTGGTAACAACAGTAACCCTCTCTCTATAAACGTTGCGGGCAATATTTTCCAGATGCCCTGCACTAGAGCGTGTTTGAAAAATCATTCCCGCAATCTGCACGCCCCACTTTGCGGGAGATTTCACCCGAATTCGGTTGCCGTAGCCCGCTACGGTGCCCTCATTCGAGCGAAATCTCCCACAAATTGTGACGCACATCTTGCAGAAAGCCTTTTTCAAACACGTTCTAGTTTTATTATAGTAATATAAACTTTCTATTTCCATGGATTTTTTACAGAACAATATATAAAAATCGTCCATAGATTGCGTATCCATGTTCAGAAAAAAGGGCGCCGCAAATAAATCGCAGCACCCTTAGATTTTCAAACTTATTTCACCGCACCGGTGATACCTTCTGCAAACTGCTTCTGCAGAACGAAGAATACAACCATGGTCGGAATGGAACAGAATAATACGCCGCACATCAGCATACCGTAATCGGTTACATAGCCTGTGATCAGGTTGGCGATCAGCATTGGCATTGTGATGGCTTTGTTATCTGTCATGATTACCTTCGGCCACAGGTATGCATTCCAGGCATTCATAAAGGTAATAACAGCGGCTGCCGCGTAGGTGGATTTCATGGTTGGAATAAACATCTGGAAAAAGATTCTCACTTCGCTTAAGCCGTCAATTCGTGCTGCTTCGATAATATCTACTGGAAAAGCTCTTGCATTCTGTCGGAACATCATGATCATAAACGGTGTGGAAATGATCGGAAGGATAAATCCGATGGATGTATTCAGAAGCTTCGCTTTTGAGAACATCTTAAACAACGGAACCATAGTAGCAACCTGAGGAACCATCATGGCAAGAAGGAGAATAGAAAACAATCTGTCTTTTCCTTTGTCATGATATACTTCGAATCCGTATCCGGCGATGGAACAGATCAGAAGGCAGATCACTGTAGTCAGGATTGCATAGAAGAAAGAGTTTCCAAGTGCTCTCCAAAGTGGCTGCTGGGATGTCAGGTTCTTAAAGTTCTCCATGAAATAGCTTCCCGGAATAATACGTCCGCGTGATACATCCGTGGAGGTATTTGTAGCTGCTGAAATCATCCAGTACAGCGGGAAAACGGAGAAAAATGATACAATGATCAGAAAAATGTATGTAGGAATCAATCTTCTCTGGATTGCAGATTTGTTTTTCTTAGTCACGAGTATCACCTACTTTCAAGTTGATAAATGCCAGAACTGCTACCATAATAAAGATAATAAAGGACATTGCTGCTGCATATCCGAAGTTCGGCACGTTGACAAAACAGGTATTGTAAACATAATGTGACATTGTGATGGTTGAGTTTGCAGGACCACCCTTTGTCAGGTTCATGGACTCATCAAACAGCTGTAAGGTACCGTTGATGGACATGATGAAGGTCATGATAATAGTCGGCTTCAGAAGCGGTACTGTGATCTTCCAGAAGGTTTTCCATCCGTTTGCACCATCGATCTTCGCTGCCTCATAAACAGAATATTCGATGTTCTGAAGTCCTGCCAGATAGAATACCATATTGTATCCGGTCCATCTCCAGATCAGGGCGATGATAATAACAATCTTCGCACTGGTGGAGTTTCCAAGGAAATTATATCCTGTGGAGAGAATTCCCAGTTTCATCAGAACACTGTTGACCAGACCGTCTGTTGCAAACATGGAACGGAAGATCAAGGAATAGGAAACCAGGGAAGTTGCACATGGAAGAAATACACATGTACGGAAAAAGCCTTTGAACTTCAGGTCTTTGTTGTTCAGAAGCTGTGCAAGCAGAATCGCAAGAATCAGCATGATCGGAACCTGAATGATCAGATACAGGAATGTGTTGCCAATGGACTGCTGGAACACTTTATCTGCAAGGATACGTTTGTAGTTACTGAAGATTGGATCTGCAAAACGCATATTTGCGCCGGCACCTGTCTGCAGGGAAATGATAAATGCCCGAATCATTGGATAAAAGCTCATGATGGCGATCATGATAGAAGCTGGTGCCAGGAATATCCATCCGGCAGCTTTCTGCTTCGTAGCCAGTGTCATACCTTTTTTCTTGGAATTCACAGGAACTCCTCCTTTCAAGCCTATATATACTGCAACTTTTCCATCTAACAGCTGTACCAGTGAGCAAAATATTTTTATGTAACTTCCTTTTGCTCAGCCGTACAACTGTTAGATAGGCGCCTGTATGGAGTAACAGGCATTTTCTTTGAACAGAAAACGGAGGACTACTTAGCAGTCCCCCGCCTCCTAATAATTAATTCCTATTTAATTTCAATTACTTGTCCCGGAAAGGATTACTCAGTCATCTTGAATGCCAGTGTATCCTGTGCTTCCTGAAGAGCGTCTTCCTTAGCTGTTCCGTTTACGATATTAACAACAGCTGTGTTTACGCACTCTCTTGCCTCATAGTGATATGGAGTCTTTGTGAACTCCGGAATATGAGAAGAGTACTCTACGATTGTTGAGAAAATCGGCTGTCCGCCAAAGAACTCGTTTGGCTCGTTGTAAACATCAGACTCACCAGCTGGCAGATAGCAGGAAATAGCACCTGTCTCAGAAAGGATTGCATCATAGAAGTCTGTGCTGGAGCCAAATGTGCTTGCAAGGAAGTCCTCAGCAAGCTCTACATTCTTGCAGTTAGAGGTAATATACCAGGAAGATCCACCGTTGTTTGCATAGTTTGTAGCTGTGTCAACACCGTCAACCTTAGGCATTGTGGTGATTCCCCATAAGCCTTTCTGATCTTCTGTGGACATCAGAGTAGCTGTGATCCAGTTACCATTTACAATACCAGCAGCCTCACCGCTTGTGATGGTTGCAATGTACTCATCCCAGTTGTTTACAAGTTTCACAACGTCGTTCTGAACCAGCTCTGTGTAAAGGTCGATACATTTCTCAGCTGTCTCATTGCCAACGATATAAGCTTCGCCGTCTTCGTTAACGAAGTTCGCACCACAGGACTGGATCATCATCATAAGGGTATCGCCGCCTGTTGCTTCGCTTGTAAGAAGGTATTTGCCGGTCTTCTCGTGAATATCTTTACCAATCTCTTCGAATTTGGACCATGTGATATCTGTAAGGTCATCCAGTGTATATCCTGCTTCTTCAAGGATATCGGTACGGTAGCAGGCGATAACAGCACCGTTATCAAACGGAACACCGTAATGTGTATCATCTACCATAGAATAGGACTGTTTCAGAGCTCCGAAATCATCCCAGTTAACATTCATATCTTTCAAGTCTGTGAAAGCATCCGGATAAGCTTTCAGGAATTTCTGATAGCTGTTATCCTGCATGAGAACGATATCCGGAAGTGTGCTGTAGTCACCAGCGTTAGCTGCTGTAGTAAGCTTGGTCTGGCAGTCATCAGAAGATGTCTCGATGATATCTACTGAAAAGCCTTCATGATCAGCTGCATACTGATCAGCTGCGATCTGCATGGACTTGATATTGAAGTTCTGGTCCCATGCCCATACGGTTAATGTGTTGTCGTTGTCCTCTGCAGATACAACTGTTGCTCCTGCTGCCATGGAAGCTACCATTGCACCTGTAAGTAATACGGTAAGTACTTTTTTCTTCATAGAAATATCCTCCCTTAAAATTGTTTCTCTGTATTTCTTATGAATGTATTATACCATCCGCATATAGGGTGATGTATGCAATACCGCCCATATAATGTGCATTTTCGACCATTATGCTTGTTTTTTTCTTTTTCATGTTTCGTTCATTTTTTCAATTTTTTCGTCATGCTTACGAAGTATATGGTTTTTTTTCACTAAAGCACACATATTTCATTTGTTTTTCTGTACTTTTTCACAAACTTTATATGTATATTTTGTGAACTATTCACATTCTTTTCTTTTGTTTCTATGCAAAAAAGACTTTCTGTGGATACCTGGTTTTCAGGGTATGGAGCATCTCTTCTGTAAGATCCAGAAGTAATTTGATCTTACGTCCGTCTTCCTTAATGATCATTGTGTAATAGGGAGTATCTTCTTCATAGGAAGTATAATCATACTTCTTTAAGTGCTCTGTTCCACCGTTCTTTTTGTACTTTGCCACTGAGCTATGCCAGTGAGGGGCTACCACCTCCAGCTGCCGGAGATCCAGCTCATGGGCTGTCTTACGGTACTTGTTTCCATAAATCACATCTATGGTAAGCTGTTCATTTTCCATTATGTATTCATAATCCCGCTGGCAAAAGGTCCCGTAAATAAAATAAAGACCTGCCAGGCAAAAACCAGCCAGCATAAAGGCCTGAGATATGGTAATTCCCATAACAACAAACACTACGGCAAAAAATACCATGGTCTTTTTTAATACTCCGGAAAGCCTCTTTTTCTTTCTGGTCACCTGTTCTACTATTTTGTAATCGTACATTCTACCATCCCTCCTCTGAATGAATATCAAATTTCAAGAGCTGCTGCTCGTAATTTTCCGGGCGTTTCCGCCACTCTGCCGGCGACATTCCCATCAGCTGGCGGAAGTTCCGGTTAAATGTGGAATTTGTTGTAAAGCCACATTTGTAGGCAATATCTGCGATAGACTCATCCGTCTTTTTCAGAATCTCACAGGCTGTCTGAATTCTTACCTTGTTAATATATTCCAGAGGACTCATATGCATATAGGAGGTAAACACCCTGCGAAAATGAGTCTCACTGATATGACAGGCTTTTGCCAGATCACCAATTCGGATATCCTCCATATAACATTGGGAAATATAGTCAATAGACCTGGAAATCATATTGGTGATTTTTCCTTTTTCCTCAATATTTTCTTCCTCAGAGGAACGGTTCATTCTTGCCACTTCCGCAAGTAATGCCAATAATACTCCTTTGGCCTCTTCCAGATAAAACTCATCACTGGCGCGCATAATTTCCAGTATCTTGATTATTTTGTTTGAAAGGCTTTTATATTCTGATTCTTTCAGGCAAAGTGCTTTTGAATAAATACGCTGGATCATTTTTTCTGCCCTGAGGGGCGTTCCTGCAGCCACCTGCAAAAAACCTTCCGCATCAATAAACAAATATTCCCATTTGCTGATATTTCCCACATCGCTGGTGGTCGTATGGGGAAAGTTCGGTGGAATAATGGTAAATTCCCGCCCTGCAAAGCGTACAGGCTCTTCTCCTAACACCAGCTCTCCTTCGCCACTGTAGCAGAAACCGATCTCCAGATAGTTATGAAAGTGAAGGTAATCCACATCCCTTCCATAATTCTGCACCCACTTTTCACCAAGAAGTGCCAGAATGGGGATTCCATCCTGCATCTGGTAATAGCGGAATTCCATTTTCATTTTTCGTTTTTTCGCCATGTAGTCTCCTGTAACAAAATTAAAAATATAGTTTTTTTTATCATACCACACTTTCCTTGTAAAAAGGAAATTTTTCTGTTATTCTCTTTTTAGATAAACGCAAAAAGGAGGATACTTATGTCACAAACCCAGATTTTATTATATAATTTTAAAGATGAGGATCGTCTTCACCAGATCCGTAGATATTTGAACCGACACAGAATCTCTGTCCGCATGGTACAGCAACCAGAGTACCTGGAAAGTCTCGGATTTCTCTTCGAGATTCCTGGGTTTTCTAAGAATCCGGTATTTAATCTTGGAAAAAATTTTCAGGAAGAAATGATGGTGCTGAAGGATTTTTCCAGTGAGCAGCTGGATGAATTTCTGGCTTTCTTTAAGGAAAATGGCCTGCTGCCAGTGAACTTAAAAGCTATGCTTACACCGGTTACGGTTCACTGGGATTCTTTGAAGCTGCATGATGAGCTTATGAAAGAACATACGGAGATGTATTCACACAAATAAGCCAAATCAAGATCTGCTTCCTTGTCTGGATGAAGGCGCCGCAGCGGGCTACGGCAACCGAATTCGGGCAAAATGTACCGCAAAGTGTGCGTGCAGATTGCGGGAATAATTTTTCAGACACACTTTAGAGCGTATCTGAAAATCCAGGACGCGAAAAGGCCCTGCACTCGGCAGGGCCTTTTCTTTATTAACATCTAATCTTAAACGGTCTGATTAGTACAGTTTAGCCATCTCTTCGATGTTGTCTGGGTTGAACTCAAGTGGAGCACCAAGAACTACTTCTGTACCACCGTCATCAGCTGCTGTGATTGTGTAGTCGCCAAGGTCACCAGCTGTGAAGGTTTCATCAACAGCACCTGTGATTTCATCATTGATCAGAGCGATTGTTGTCAGAGCGGAAAGTTTTCCAAGGCCCTGCATATCCCACAGATAGAAGTATGGGCAGGAATGCTCATCATCAGCACCTGTGTACTCAAGCATCTCAGATGGAAGTCCAAGACCTGTCAGTTTGCAAGCAGATCCATTGTCCTGAAGGTATTTAGCAGCTGCAGCGATACCAACTGTTGTAGGTGCGCAGATAACTTTCAGATCTGGGTATTTTTCAAGAAGAGCTGCTGTCTGGTCTGTGGATTTCTGTGGCTCGTCATCGCCATATGCAACTTCTACAAGCTCAAGCTTGGAATATTTGTCATCCTCTTCCATAATCTTCTTCATAGCGTCGATCCATGCGTTCTGGTTTGCAGCCTGAGAAGTAGCGGAAAGAATTGCGAACTGTCCCTCTCCACCGGAGATATCAAGGCAAGCATCAAGAAGAGCCTGTCCTACAGCAACAGTACCAGCCTGGTTGATGAAGATCTGACGGCTGTCTGGGTTTGTAGCAGAGTCGAAGCAGGAGATCTTGATTCCTTCATCCATAGCTTCCTGTAATTTTGCCTGAAGTGCGTTAACATCGTTTGCAGAGATGCAGATTGCATCGTAGTCCTGAGAGATCAGGTTGTCAAGAACTTTGATCTGAGCATCTGCTGTAGCTGCCTCTGGGTAAACAGTATCAACTGTAGCTCCCTCTGCTTCAGCTGTCTCTACGAAGGATTTTGCAGCGATTTCGAAGAATGCGTTACCAGCGGATTTACCAACCAGTGCGATTTTCTTTCCATCAGCGGAACCAGCCATAGCCGGAACTGCGGATCCAAGGATCATTGCTCCACAAAGAAGTGCGCTTACGATTTTTTTGTTCATGTTTTTTTCCTCCCATGGAATAATATAGTTTTTGTATTTGTAACTGCCCCGCCTTCTGCAAGGCAGTTTACAAGCTTTATAAGGTTATATATGAGTTCGTTAAGGATTTTTTATTTCGCTGTTTTTGCTTTTTTCTGAATCTCTTTGATGATGTTCGGAAGTGCAACTGCACCGATCAGAAGCACACCGATGATCAGCAGGATAACCTGCGGATGAATGTTTCTCTGTCCAAGACCAACACGAAGGCAGACGATGATAAATGCGGAAATCAGACCGCCGGCGATATTACCTTTACCACCTGTGGAGGAGATTCCTCCGAATACTGCCATTGCGATGGCATCCATTTCAAATCCGTTACCGGTTGTGGTATTTGCACCGAATGAGGAAGACATCAGGAACAGTGCACACAGTCCGGAGATGGTTCCCATCAGAGTGTAGATCACGAAACGGATCTTCTGTACATGGATTCCGGAGTAGTAAGCTGCAAGACGGTTGGTACCGATTGCATATACTCTGCGTCCGAAGGTACATTTTCCAAGGATAACTGCTGCAATGATTCCAAGGATCAGAACCAGGAAAAGAATGTAAGGAACACGTCCTACTTTTCCGCCAAGTGCAGCAAAGCCTTCTGTGTTTGTTACGGAAATACTTCCGCCGCTTCCAAGAACGATTTCTGCAATACCTCTGAAAATGATCTGGGTTGCAAGTGTTACGATCATTGGAGGCAGTTCTTCAAATCTGGTAAGGACAAATGCGTTTACAGCACCGCAAAGGGATCCAACCAGAAGTGTGGCAAGGATTACCACGATGAATGGAGCTCCTGTGTTTGCCATAATACAAGCCATTGTTGCAGAGAGACACACGATAGATCCAACGGAAATATCGATCTCGCCAAGTACCAGAATGTATGCCATCGGCAGCATTAAGAAGATTTCTGCCAGATAAACAGGCATCTGACGGAGCAGACTCTTCAGATTATAGAACTCGGAAAAGTTTGCACAGAAAATATTTACTGCAATAAACAGGAGTACCAGAATGCCTTCCCAGCTGAAGATCATCTGTTTCACAGGGCTTTTCGGCACGTTGTTAATACTTCTTCCAGATTTTCCAGCCATGATTACATCTCCCTTCCCTTTAATGCATTTTTGTCAGCTGTACGCTGTAAAACAATGTTTACAACAACGACTACAAGAATGATAACACCCTTGATGGTATTCAGCCACAGCTGATCGAAGAATGGAATCAGCGGAAGTGCCTTTGCAATAGTTGCAAGGATCAGGGATCCAAGAAGAGCACCAAGTACTGTACCACGTCCACCACTCATGCTTACACCACCGATAACGCAGGCTGCGATAACATCCATCTCACCGCCCTGCTGCATATCAGGCATTGCAGAAGCGTAAATGGAAACCTGAAGAGCTCCGCCAAGACCTGCAAGAAGACCCATAATGGTATAAACAAGAAGTTTAATATTTTTTACATTGATACCGGAAACCTCAGCTGCACTTGGGTTACTTCCTACTGCATAGATTCTTCTTCCGATGGTAGTCCATTTCATGAATACGAAGAAGATCACATAGCAAAGGATGATCACCCAGATTACAAGGCTCATTCCCAGGAATTTTGTTGTTGCAAAATCTTTAAATTTACCAAGGGCTGCTGCACTTGCCCACTCACCGTTGTGGGAAACCAGATATCCCATAGCACGGTAAATGTACATGAAGCCCATTGTTGCGATGATCGGAGGAACATCTGCTCTGGAGATCACAAGACCTACCAGGAAACCACATGCGATTCCGATTGCCAGTGCGATCACAAATGCCAGGAAAGTACTGGAAATGTGCTCGTATTTCAGAAGCATACCGATTGACATACCAGTCAGTGCCAGAGTAGACATGATGGAAATATCAATTCCGCCTACCAGCATAACACACAGCATACCAAGTGACATTACCATTGTTACCGCATTGTTTTTCAGCATATCCGTCAGAGACTTGAATGTAAGGAATGACGGGCTGATGATTGTGATTACTACGAAAAGCAGAACCAGGATCACTGCAAGCAGTGCTTCACGGGAACCTGTCAGCTTTTTCATGAAAGATTTCTTTTCCATTATTTAGCTGCCCCCTTTCCTGTTGTACCTTTCTCCATAGCCAGCTCAAGGATCATCTCCTGGGTTGCCTCTCCTCTTCCAAGCTCTCCTGTCTTACGTCCGTTGCACATTACAACGATTCTGTCAGACATTCCAAGGATTTCCGGCATTTCTGAGGAAATCAGGATAATTGCATAACCTTTCTTTGCAAGATCACCCATAATCGCATAAATCTCAGCTTTGGCACCAACGTCAACACCTTTTGTAGGCTCATCCATGATGACCACCTTCATCTCCTGGCTAAGCGCCTTGGCAACTACAACCTTCTGCTGGTTACCACCTGACAGAGAGCTTGCAGGCTGGAAAATATCAACGGCTTTGGTATCAACCTCTTCCAGAAGTCTCTTGGAAAGATCTCTTTCTGTCTTCTCGTCATTGAAGCCTTTTTTTGCATATTTGCTGATAGTCGGAAGTGTTACGTTTCTTCCAAGTCCCCAGCTCATGATCAGACCTTCCTTCTGACGATCCTCCGGAAGAAGGATAATTCCTTCCTTCATTGCGTCAGACGGCTGTTTGATATGTACTTCTTTTCCTTCCAGATAAACCTTACCTTCATCTGGATTTGTGATTCCACAGACGCTCTCTACAACTTCTGTACGTCCTGCACCAACCAGACCTGTAAGACCTACGATCTCGCCAGCGTGTACATTGAAAGAAACATCTTTGAAATATCCGGTGCGGGATAAGTGCTCGATACGAAGCATTTCATCACCGATCTTAACCTCCGGTTTCGGGAACAGATCCTTGATCTCACGGCCAACCATGGCTTTGATCAGGTCTGCATTGGTGATTCCATCTACATCGTAGGTACCAATGTACTGAGAGTCACGGAATACGGTAACTCTGCTTGCCAGACGGTACATATCCTCAAAACGATGGGAAATGAAGATAATAGAAACTCCTTTTTCCTTTAACTGATCTACGATTCTGTAAAGTTCCTCGGATTCTCTCTTTGTAAGAGAAGCGGTAGGCTCATCCAGGATCACGATCTTTGCATTTGTAGACAATGCCTTTGCGATCTCAACCATCTGCTGCTGGGCCACACTTAAGGTTCCCATTTCTGCTGTGGAATCGAAATCTGCATTCAGCTGCTTCAGAAGCTTATTTGCCTCCTCATTCATAGCTTTCCACTGGATTATGTGATTCTTCTTGATCTCATGTCCCATAAAAATATTTTCAGCTACTGTTAAATGTGGATAGGATGTGGGGTGCTGATAAACAGCTGCAATTCCTGCTTCCTGTGCATCCTTCGGACCTTTGAAATCCACTTTTTCTCCAAACAGGTACATTTCGCCTTCTTCTGCTTTATGTACACCGGTAATTACTTTAATGAAGGTAGATTTACCTGCACCGTTTTCGCCCATCAGTGCGTGAACTTCGCCAGGCTTTAACTGGAACTGTACATTGTTCAGTGCTTTAACGCCGGGGAAAATTTTCGTAATGCCTTTTAATTCAAGAACATATTCAGACACGGCTTTTTCTCCTCCCTTTCTTGATCTGTTATTATTCTACCACCTGTGCACTTTGTTTGAAAATGGGAAAATATTTTGAAACAGGGTAAAATATTTTCCACTTAATGGGTAAAATTTTCCACTGATCTTAAAAATATTCCACAAAGCAAGGTACTTTTAGTCTCGTATTTTGGATATAATTGTGGTATGATAGGTGTGGCATTTTTTATTAATACGTTTTTATAACCTTACAGATAACTGTTCATTTCTTTCGCAGTTACTGTCATTTCACTAATCAGGAGCTCCGGTGATTTCCGGAGGGATATAACGGAGATTCATTATGAAATTACTGATCGTAGACGATGAAGAGCTCACCCGTACCGGTGTGATTTCTTCCATTGACTGGCAATCCATCGGAATCCAGGAAGTGCTTCAGGCAGATGATGGAATAAACGGAATTGAAATGGCCAGGGTACACAGACCGGACATTGTACTATGCGATGTGCGTATGCCCCGTCTGGATGGAATCGCAATGCTGGAACAGCTGGAAGAAATTCTTCCTGATATTGTTCCTGTTTTTATGAGCGGATATTCGGATAAGGAATATCTAAAGGCTGCCATCAAGCTAAAAGCCGTCAATTATATAGAGAAACCTCTGAACCCAGTGGAAATCCGGGATGCCATTATGGAAGCCCGTGATCTTTGCCTGGAGAAAAAACGCACCCGGCAAAATGCGTCCATCCATTCCATGGAAAGCGCTTCCCGCCTGGCACTTCTTCTCACCCAGCCTTTCGCACATGCGAAAGAAAGTATTGATCAGCTCATAGCGGAGCTGTCTCTGTCTATCAGCAATACCACTCCTTTTACTGCAATTGTGCTTAAAACCGATACAGAGGAGGAGCTTCCTCTTTCAGAGGCAAACGCCATGTTTCTGTCAGTCCGGGAATTTTTAAAAACCTTCCATATAGATTGTATTTTTGCAGAAAAGCGTGTGCAGTATATGGTTTACTTTTTGTTTGGTTCCACTCCCGGAGCTGCCGTTCGAAAAAGTATTGAAGAATTTTTCTGTAATCTGTATTCCCGCTGCACCAGATTCTGCATCGCAGCCGGAGACACTGTTACAGGTATTTCCAGAGCTTATCAGTCCTATACTTCTGCTGTTATTTCCCTGCAGAGCAGCTTCTTTTTCCCCACAGGTACCTTTCTGTCTCCTTTTTATCAGGCACCTGTTTCCGAAACAGCCGCAGAGCTTTCTGCCAGTCCGGAGAATGAATTTCTCACTCTTCTCACTGAAAAAAATAAGGAAAAAGCAAAAGCTTTCCTTGATAATCTGTTTCTGTATTATAACCAGAATCAGAATATTCTGCCTAATCAGGCCAAGGATCTCTATTACAAATTATTCCGTGCTTTGGACAATGCTGCGCGTCAGCTGAAGCTAACCTTATCAGATACCCAGGAAAATTTAATAGACACATTGGAAAAGATTTTTTCCTATAATGAGATGCACCAGAAGCTGGTGAAAAAGACAGAGATTTTTTTCCAGACAGCAGTCAGCACAGAAGAAGAAAATTCTACTATTTTTCTGATCAAGGATTACATAGGGCAGAAATATATGAACGAGACCTTATCTGTGAAAGATATCAGTGATCATGTATTTTTATCAACCTCGTATGTGTGTACCTTCTTCAAAAATGAGACCGGTCAGACTTTAAATCAGTACCTCACAGAATACAGAATGGAAAAGGCCAAGCAGCTGCTGTCTGACCCCAGGTATAAAATTACAGATATTTCCTCGCGGGTGGGATACAGTGACGGGAATTATTTCGGTAAAAGTTTTAAGAAGTATACAGGTTTTTCTCCTTCTGAATATCGAGAGAAAATGAGTTAGTTTTCTGCAACACATAAAAAATTTTATATATTTCAAAACACCTATATATTTTTGAGGAGTGTGAAATAATTTGCATAAGCTTAAGCAATGGTACCAGGATCTGAACCTGCAATCCAAGTTTACCCTGGTACTTCTTTTGATCGTGTCAATTCCTGCGATTGCCATTATCTTCTTTTTTTATGGAAAAGCCTACGACATGGTAGTCTCCTATACGATCCGCCAGGAACAGGACCGGTCTGCTGAAATGGCGCCGTTAATAGAAGAATCCATTCAGAAAGTCCTGGATGTAAGCGAAGAGATTTCTTCCCTTGATTTTTACCAGACACTTTTTAAAAATGCCTTAACCGAATCCTTCACGGATCTGGCAGATTCCCCGGATGCGGCATCTTTTTCCCGAAAGGTAGATCAGCTGATTGCTGGTACGCCCGTTACCAATGTCAAGATTTATATGGAGGTGCCAAAAGACTCTCCTTCAGACATAAATGCACTTTTCGATAAGGAAGACCTGAAAGATACTTTTCTATCTCTCGACCAGGTCCGGGGAACCTACTGGTACGGTATTTTCCGCGGAAGCCGCGTTTCCCAGCTTTTTTGTCCCTCCTTTTATCTTGGTACAAAGGAACAAAAGGCATATGGGGATCAGGCATATATCACCCATGCTTCCGTGATCTATAAAAACGGAACCTACGATGCTTATATGGCAGTCTATTATTCCGGTCATGATTTTCAACAGATTCTGTCTGGAAATCTTACTCTGGACGGCAGTGTTTCTTATATTATGAATGAGCGAAACAATCTGGTTTCTGCTTCCAGTGATTCTCTCGCCGGAATTTACTGGCTGGATTACGACAAGATCATGGAGTCCTACATGTCCTCCAACAGTTTCATAGAACAGGATATTCTGGGGAAAACCGTTTACGTTGGTTTCTACCGGATCAAACAGACAGGCTGGTTTATGGTGACGGTACTTCCCTCCCAGCCCTTGATCAATCAGAGTAATATCCTGGTTCTGCAGTTTTTATCCATTTATATTGCGGTACTGGTGCTTGCCTTTTTGCTTGCAAGTACCTTGTCCAAATCCATTACAGGGCGAATTTCCTCAGTTATCAGTCAGATGAGGACAGTCCGCCACGGTCCTCCGGTTCCTATGGACAGTCCAAGCGCACAC
Source organism: Ruminococcus sp. RTP21484sp1_RTP21277st1_D2_RTP21277_210401 (assembly GCF_040924225.1). Taxonomy (NCBI): domain Bacteria; kingdom Bacillati; phylum Bacillota; class Clostridia; order Eubacteriales; family Oscillospiraceae; genus Ruminococcus; species Ruminococcus sp. RTP21484sp1_RTP21277st1_D2_RTP21277_210401. The sequence goes on from NZ_JBCOMJ010000002.1 coordinate 217,233, forward strand.
GATGAAATCGGTGACCTTATTGATACTTACAACTATATGACACGCAAAATGAACCAGCTTATGGAAAAACAGGCCCAGGCTGCTGAGGATCTGCGAATTGCCGAGTTTAATTCCCTTCAGGCTCAGATCAATCCCCATTTTCTTTATAATACCATGGATATGATCAACTGGATGGCCCAGCAGGGACGTACCTCTGAGGTCTGTAACGCAGTGCAAAGTCTTTCCAGATTCTACAAGCTGACACTTAGTCGCAAAAAGGGAATCAGTACTATCGCCAAGGAAGAAGAACATGTTTCCATCTATGTGCACCTGCAGAATATGCGCTATCATGACAGCATTTCCTTCATTTCCGATATTCCGGATGAACTGATGGAATACCAGATTCCAAAGCTGACCCTGCAGCCTGTTATAGAAAATTCCATACTACACGGCATTCTGGAAAAACCTTCCAAGTCTGGAACTATTGTACTTACCGGATGGATGGAGGATGGGGATATTGTACTTCTGATTTCTGATGACGGAGTTGGAATCGCACCAGATAAACTGCCCATGATTCTTTCCGGGGAAGGAACCAGTATTTCAGGTGGAACCAATATTGCGATCTATAATACTCACAGACGGCTTCAGGTGCTTTATGGCGCAGATTATGGATTGACTTATTCCAGCGATGTAGGAAAAGGAACCGAGGTGCAGATTCGGATTCCAGCGAAGAGTGATGAAACCTCTGGCGAAACGCCAAAGCCCCTGTAAACTGATGTTTTCAGCACCGTCTTACGCAGGCGGTGCTTTTTGTATGGAATTTCACAGAAGATAACAAACGGGAGAGTCCACAGACTCTCCCGTTTATTGAATATGAATATGTGTACAGACCATATAGATGGTCTTATTCTTGCTATTATTTACACAACTTTGAAAATTATCTTGTTACAATATCAACCGGTACATTGAAGATCTTTGCAACCTTCAGGATGGTATCAATATGTCTGCCTGTTGCAGCTGCCATATGATGTGTCGGGCCAGCTTCGCTCCAGCGGTTTACAAACTCTCTTGCGCCACATGTAAAACGAGTTCTCATGTTCGTATCGCCAAAGGAAAGGATTGGTCCTTCCTCGTTGATTCCCTCAGCAACAACGAATTTGAAGCGTCCGTCTCCATCCTGTGTGATTGCAAGATAGGTAACCGGACCTGTGTATGGATAGAACTGTGTCAGATATCCGCCGCCTGTTTTGCCATGGAACACTGGTACGATCTTCATGGTAGGTTTCTTATCAGAAATATCGGCATCACCACTTCCAGAATGACCGATAATGCAGATGTCATCATTGAAGTCAATGGAATACATCTCGGAAAGCTGGCCTGTGCCGGAAATTGTCTTCAGAATACTCATTGCCATGGCAACCTTCATATCACCCTCAACAGCACATGCAGTACCCTGTTTGATCAGCATAGAGAATGCCGGAATCAGCATACTGTCAAGGACACCAGCCTTGCCCTGTGCAAATCCGTCATAATGGGAAGCGATCATTCCAAGATGCTCGTCCTTTACCCATTTCTCAAATGCTACAACATATTTTGCCATATCCCATACTTTCTCAATTGTTCCGCCGCCCTCAATATCAAAGGTGTCCAGAATATCCTGAGCTTTTGCACGAATTGCATCCTCATCTGTGATATCATCCGCAATTGCCCACATTTTTTCCCAGTCAAACTGTTTGGTATAAAGGAACATTCTGTTATACAGGTTAGTCTCATCAATGTAAAGGTCCATCATACCTGGGTAAGGTCTTCCAATCTGGGCAATATTTGTGTCACGGAATCTTCTTCTTACCTGAGCTGCTTTACACCAGTCTTCAATCTCAGCCTGAACATCTGGATCTCCGCCTTCTACAACACCAGTGATAACAGCATGTCTCTTTCCAGCTCTCTCAAGGTCAGCAACAGCTTCTCCAACAGCACCGCAGGCATATCCTTCGCCGAGCCATGTAGCAATGTCTGTGTGATCGTAATCCAGAGCTTTCAGCTTCTGAACATTTACCAGAACAACCGGAACATTCAGGTCACGGATTGCAGGAAGCATGTTGTAGGATGTAGCGTAGGTTAACATCTGAAGGAAAACGAGATCAACGTCTGCTGCACGGAATTTATCCCCAGCAGCCATAGACTGTTCTTTTGTTGTTACCATTCCTCCATCGATGATTTCTACGGTATCCGGAATTGTTTTCTTAAATGCCTCGTACTGAGCCTCAAACTCTGGTACCAGTGAAGGGAACTGAGGCAGATATGCGCCTAAAGCAATAGAAAATACACCAACTTTTGCTTTTGTGTTTACTAACATAGTAGTACCTCCTGTTTAATTTGATATATTATACAAATGATCGTATATCCCGGCTGTTTTAACTTTTCATTAAGCCTGATATACCTTAATTCCAAAGGACTCATGAATGGTAGTACGAGCCTCTTCGATTGATTTAAACTCTTCTGCTTTTAACATCTGAGCGGTAATATTACCGATTGCAGTTGCCTCTCCAGGACCTGCATGAACCTCTTTGCCTGTTGCTCTCGCAGTCAGCTCATTAAGATAGCCTGCATTGGAACCGCCGCCAACTACATGGATACGACTGAAGGTTCTTCCTGTCATCTCTTCCAGTTCCTTTGCTGTCTTTGCATAGCACTCAGCAAGACTGGTATAAATAACAGTAGCAATTTCTCCTAAAGTTTCCGGAACCTTCTGTCCGGTTCTTCTGCAGTAATCTTTAACCTCTTCGATCATGCTTTCCGGAGAAAGGAAGCACTCATCATTTGCATCTACTCTGGATGGGAAATCTTTCGCTTCCTCTGCCATCTGACAGATTTCTGCAAATCCATATTTATCATCATATTCATGACGAACAGACTGGATCATCCAAAGTCCCATGATATTCTTCAGATAACGGAATCTTCCTGCATAGCCGCCCTCATTTGTAAAGTTCATCTCGCAACTCTTCTTGGAGCAGTCAGCTTTTTCTCTTTCAATTCCCATCAATGACCATGTTCCTGAGCTGATATAAATAAAATCGTCGTCGTTTGCAGGAACTGCAAGAACTGCGGATCCGGTATCATGTGTAGCCGGTGCTACAACTTCCACATCAAACCCAACTTCTGCTTTTACCTCTTCTGTAAAGTGTCCAACACTGGTACCAGGCATGATCAGCTTCTGGAACATTTTTCTTGGATATCCAAGTTTATCAATCAGTTCGTAATCCCAGTCCTTTGTTTCTGCATTTACCAGCTGACCTGTTGTTGCCTCTGTATACTCACAGGTTTTCTTGCCTGTAAGAAGATAATGGAAATAATCCGGTACATGAAGCATAGTTTCAGCCTGTTCCAGATATTCCGGATGTTTTGTCTTCACAGCCATCAGCTGATATACCGTGTTGAAAATTGCTTTCTGAATACCGGTACGTGCATAAAGATCCTCAAGAGAAATCGTCTTATATACTTCCTCATCCATACCTTCATTTCTGTGATCACGATATCCCACCGTATTTCCAAGAACCTTGTCGTCCTTATCCATCAGTACAAAGTCAACGCCCCAGGTATCAACGCCCATGCTTACCGGAATCTTGCCGATCTCTTTACATTTCTTAAGACCATTCTTAATTTCCTGGAAAAGTCTGTCAAACTCCCAGCAAAGCTCGCCGTCTTTCTTTACCATTCCATTCTCAAAACGATGAACTTCCTCAAGCTCCATTTTTCCATTCTCAAGATGTCCAAGGATCAGACGTCCGCTGGAAGCACCGATATCTACTGCTAAATAATACTTTGTCATTTTATGAAACCTCCTCAATTGTAAAATTACGCTGTATGTATCAAGGTTCCTGTCTTATTGTCACACACAAATGTCGCATCGAACATTTTCCATAAACAATAACGTACAAATCCTGATGTTCCTCACACAGCTGCCTTTCTAATTGATGATATCATAGTACTATAATATCCATCAATAAATAAGAACCTTGTTTGTCTAAAAAAGTGTCCTTATTTGCAACCAGAATGTTCTGTCCACTATATTCACCAAAAACCTCTCACATAAAGTATCCGGAAGATAGTGACAATATTTTCCGTGCTGCAATAATTCCTCTTTCACCCAGAAAACCCCCGGGGCAATGCCCCAGGGGTCTGTTTCATTCACAGTTTATAAACCTGCAAACATTGGACGTTGTGTCGTCTCTTTACTTTTTAATTAGTCGTAAAGGTTTGGAGCGATGTTTTCATCGTCGATGTTTGTAGAATCATACCAGTAACCAGCTGTAGGAACATCCTCAAGCTCAGCTCCGTTAGCAGCTGCTGTCAGAGCGTAGATTGCATAATATCCCATCATCAGAGGAGACTGTGTAACTGCACCAAGGAATGTGCCATCTGTTACAGCTGCTTTAATGATAGAACCAGCGTCGAAACCAACACCGATAACGTCGCCGTTAGCTGCGTCAGAACCAAGAACGTTCAGGTTAGCGTTAGCTGCAAGAACACCCTCTGCTGCAACCTGGTTGGAACCGAAAATTGCGATACAGTTTTCCTGGGAAAGGATAGCCTGAGCCTCTGTGGAGCAAAGCTCTACAGTTGTCTGTGCCGGAACTGCAACCTGGATAACAACGTCTGCGTCAGCTTCTTCAGCGTCAGCACCTTCTGCTGCGTTTACATAGAACTCATTACCTTTAACTGCTACTGTTTTTCCATCAGCTTTAATCAGCTCGATCATCTTATTGATGAATCCTGTACCACGCTGCTGGATGTTAAGAGCTGTAGCATCCTGATTAACCTCACCGATGATAACCTGTCCGTCAGCATTAGCGATAACGTCTTTGATTGCCGGATACATGTTCTCAGCTGCTACAGAACCAGCCTGATTGTTGTCTGTGCAGACTTCGCAAACTACAGATCCTTCCGGAGCATCAGCGATACCTGTATCAAATGTAACAACCGGGATTCCTTTGTCAACACATGTCTGAAGAGCTTCCTGAACAGAAGATGTATCGCAAGCTGCAAGTCCTAATCCAACAGGATTAGCTGCGATAGCTGTATTGATCATGTTAACCTGGTCAGCGATATCGGACTCACTGTTTGGTCCCTGTGCTGTATAGGTAACACCTAATTCTTCAGCTGCTTTGTCCATACCTTTCATAGCTGCTTCCCAGTATGTAGACTGGAAAGATTTAACCATCATAGGGAATTCATAAGCTTCGTTAGCTGTAAGTCCTTCAAACTGATCTTCCGGAGCTGCCATAACAGTTGTTGCTGCTAAACCAGATACCATTGCTGCACAGAGTACTAATGCCATAACTTTCTTTGCTTTCATTTACTACTTCCTCCTTGAAATAAAAATTATATAGTTTTTTATGATGATACGTCGCTACACTCTCCGACGCTTCACATCCGTTATGAAATTGTTGCTGTTTACCAGCTGTTCTGCTTATAAACAGAATTCTGCTTTTCTTCAGGCTGACTGTCTGTAAGCCAGCCTGTATGTTTCAGTTATTAGTGTGCACTTTTTTTCTCTTTCAGGATATCGATCAATACTGCAACGATCAATACAACACCTGTGATGATCTGCTGCCAGTTTGCCTGCAGACCGACATATGGAAGACCGGTCTTTAACAGCATGATTACGAAAATACCTACCAGAGTTCCTACTACAGATCCATAACCACCGGAAGCTGCAACACCACCAACGAATACACCGCCGATTGCGTCCATCTCAAGTCCAGCACCAGTACCAGGCTGTACAGTAGGAGTTACTGCTGCGTATGCGATAGCTGCAAGTCCGGTAAACAGACCGCAAACTACGTATACCATTACATGGTAAAACTTAACATTGATTCCGGAAAGAGCTGCTGCTTCTTTGTTGGAACCGATTGCGATGGTGTAACGTCCGAATTTTGTATGATTCAGAACGAACTCCATCAGGATTACCAGAAGGATCATCCAAAGGAAACCGAGCGGGTAACGGGAAGCGCTTCTTCCCTGTCCGATTGTCAGTTTAAAGATGGAATGGAACCATCCGCCTGGCTGATTCAGTGTTGGCCATGGTGTAGCACTGCAAAGAGAACCAGCACCACGGGTAATCATACAGGTACAAAGAGTAGCAAGGAATGGCGGCAGGTTCATGATACCAATGAGAACACCGTTCAATGCGCCGATTGCAATTCCAAGCACTACACAGAGCAGCATTGCTACTACTACTGGAACATTGTTGCTTCTTACAAGTGTTCCGCCGATCAATGCGTAACATACCATACCAGTTCCGATTGACAGGTCTACACCGCCTGTGATAAGCGGGAATGTAACACCGATTGCCATCAGAAGGTCATAATATGAGAAATCCAGCATACTCAGGATTGTGGTGTACTGTCTGAACTCCTTACTCATAAAGGAGAAAACAGCAGACAGTGCAATGATAACCAGCAAAACAATAAATCTCTGATCACTTAAAATACTTTTTTTCTTCTTAGTCATGACGTCCTCCTTAATCGATATTCCGTGTCGCCTTATTCATGATGTGTTCCTGTGTAGCTTCAGAAATATCAATATTTCCTGTTACCTTACCTTCACACATAACGATGATTCGGTCACTCATTCGGAGAATCTCGGTCATTTCAGAGGAAATCATAATAATAGATTTTCCTTCTGCTGCAAGCTTGCTCATTAACTTGTAGATCTCGTTCTTCGCACCAACGTCGATACCTCTTGTAGGCTCATCGAAGATCAGGATCTCACTGTCACGGGTAAGCCATTTTGCAATAACTACCTTCTGCTGGTTACCACCGGAAAGATTCACTACCAGCTGGTCTGTAGAAGGAGTCTTGGTTGCAAGCTCTTTCACATATCTCTCTGTAACTTTTTTCTCTTTGGCTTTGTTGATGAATAAACCGTTGCAATATTCTTCCATGGTAGCCAGGGTTGTGTTCTCTGTTACAGATTTCTGAACAACAACTCCATATCTTCTTCTGTCCTCAGACAGATAACCGATACCATATTTAACAGCATCCTGTGGGCTGTTGATGGTTACTTCATGGAGCTGTCCATCTTTACCCATAATGGAAATCTTACCGCTCTGTTTCGGATCTGCCCCAAACAGTGCTCTGGCTGTCTCGGTACGTCCTGCTCCCATCAGTCCTGAGAAGCCAAGGATTTCTCCTTTACGAAGCTCGAAGCTTACATCCTGAACCATCTTGCCTGCATTCAGATGCTCTACCTTCAAAACAACCGGAGCATCTGGGGCAACCATGCTATGATCCTTCGGATCTTCGTAAATAACACGACCAACCATCATGTTGATAATATCTTCTTTTGTACTGTCAGCTGTGATCAGGGTTCCAACATAGCCACCATCTCGCATGACAGTTACACGGTCTGTGATGACCTTGATCTCATCCATACGGTGTGAGATGTATACAATACCAAGATTCTTCTTACGAAGGTCTTTGATGATTTCAAATAAATCCGCAATCTCCTTCTCAGTAAGAGCTGCTGACGGCTCATCAAAAATGATTACCTCAGCTTTGTGGGAAATAGCCTTTGCAATCTCACACATCTGCTGCTTACCAACAGTAAGATTACTCATTTTTTCTCTCGGATCGATTTCAATATTCAGATCCTGAAATAATTTCCTGGAATCTTCAATCATCTTCTTGTCGTCTACACGGATTCCCTTCTTCGGTTCACGTCCGATAAAGATGTTCTGTGCAACAGTCAGATCTCCGATCATATTTAATTCCTGATGTACGATTACCACTCCGGCATCCTGAGCTTCACGGGTATTGTGAAATTCTGTCTCTTTGCCTTTATATGTAATTGTTCCGGAATCCTTCTGGTAAATACCGGTAAGCACCTTCATCAGTGTGGACTTTCCGGCTCCGTTCTCTCCCATAAGTGCATGTACTTCACCGCGTTTCACTTCGAAATTAACATGATCCAGGGCATGAACTCCAGGAAAGGACTTATCAATATCCTTCATAGTTAAAATAACTTCACCCATTATCGAATCCTCCCTTATGATCAGTTCTTTCTGCGTCTTGCAGAAACGTCAGCGTAAACTGCTACAATAACAATGATACCTGTAATAATCATCTGCTGTCCTTTGCCAAGACCAAATGCCATGATTCCCTGCTGAAGAAGAGAGATGATAAATACACCGATTACAGTACCGCCGATGGAAGCAAGTCCACCAACCATGGATGTACCACCCATTACACAGCCTGCAATTGCCTCGTTGTTATACTGATCGCCATATCCTGGCTGAACGGTTGTATAAGTAGCTACAAAGAACAGTGCTCCGATTCCTACCAGGAATCCACAGATCACATATGCAAGCATTCTCCATTTTCTGGTATTGACACCAGAAAGACGAACTGCCTCGCTGTTAGATCCAAGACAAAGGATATAACGTCCTGGCTTTGTATTGTAAAGAACAATACCGCAAACCACTGCCATTCCAAGGAAGATCACAAGACCAACCGGGAATCCATTATAAGATGCGATATTACGGAACCATCCGTTTACCGGATCAGAACTCTGCGGCCAGCTGACTGACTGTGTCTTGGTAAATACAGAAGCAATACCTTTTGCAATGTTCATGGAAGCCATGGATACGATAAATGGCGGAACTGACATATAAGAAACCAGCCATCCATTAAATATACCAAATGCAAGACCAATGAGCACACACAGAACCATGGCAGCTGCACAAGGAACTCCATAAGAAGTCATGCAGTAACCGGAAACCAGTGCACAGCAGAACATAACCGGTCCGATGGAGAAATCAATTCCTCCTGTAGCAATTACAAATGTTACTCCAAGTGATAAAAAGCCCAGGAAGTATACATAGTTCAAAGTAGATTTGATACTGTCGCCAACAGGGAATTTACTTCCGAGTACTACCTTGAAAACTACGAACATAAGAACAAGAATACAGACAAGCATGATTCTGTTCAGGCCGAGCTTTTTCACAATTGGATTTTGTTTTAACTTTTCCAACTTTTCACCCTCCTTGATTTTTTGTTATTGTCCAGGTTTACCTCACTCTTCCTGAGCAATAACTTTTTGCACTCTCTGCGTTTTCTATATAATACCTTGAATTCTGCACAATTGTAATAGAATATTTTCCAGAAAAAGGTTAAATATTTACGGTATGGTCATAAATTTTTAACCTTTTATGTGAAATATGCACTAACACTTTACCATGTAAAATCAAAAAACCTCAAATTCAATCCTTTTCATACGTAAGAAACGCAAAAGGATCGAACCTGAGGTCTCATTTTATCTGACAGAGTATATTAAAAAGATCTGGTACAGCATAAATCGGGTAACTCTTCCGCAAAACGTGCAGCTGTGAAGATACAGAACAGCTACAAAGTCTATTTTATGGTATTAAATGGGAAGATCAGCTTTTCGATTTCGCTGGAATACATATTCTCCGGAGTTACAAGCTGACAGCCGGAATTTACATTCTCATCGTAAGGTTTGCCCTGCAGCATACGCACAGTCTCCGTTACACCCAGATAGCCCATCTTAAACGCTTTCTGCACAACAATTCCCTTGAAGACACCCTTTTCCATAAGCTGGACTGCTTCCTGGGAGCTGTCTACCCCCACTACCTGGATTTGGTCTTCCATATCATGTTTCTGTACCGCCCGTGCTGCGCCTACAGAGGAATATTCATTCATTCCTGCAATCATTTCAAGATTCGGATATTTCTCCATCAGTTCTTCTGTAAGCTGTGAAGCTTTATCAAACTGGGAATTACAATATACTACGTCTACAACATTCTTGTTATAATCCCCCAGACCTTCCCGAAAGCCCTGTTCTCTTTCGATTGCGGTGGAAACACCTTTTACATGGCTTACAATTGCAATCTGGGAATCCTTATTTAAAAAAGTTCTGGCATATTCCCCCAGCTGCTTTCCTGCTTCCAGATTATCTGTGGCAACTGTCATATCCTGAATATTGCTTTCTGTATAGGAATCTATAAATGTGATCTTGATTCCCTTATCTTTTGCCTCCTGCAATAATTCATCGGAAGCATCAAAGCTGGAAGGGGAAAATAATATTGCATCCGGATTTTTCTCAATGGCCTCTTCCAGAAGTTTATTCTGTACCTCCACATCCTGTTCTCTCTCCGGTGCCAGCACTTCCAGTTCTGCACCGCATTCCTGCGCCGCCATTCTTGTCCCGGAAATCAGGGAGGTCCAGAAGTCATTGGTTCCATCCTCTGTTTTCGGTATGTAAATTAATGACCACTTTTTGTTATTATTTTTTTGACGAATATAAAGCATTCCTCCGGAAACCAGACACACCGCCAGCGCTATGCATACAAGCATAAGCCATTGTTTACGCTTTTTCATGATGTTCCTCCTGCTCGATCGGAATTACCACTGTAACAGTCGTACCTTTTCCTTTTTCACTTTTATAGCTCAGACCATATTCCTTTCCATAGTACATACAGAGACGTCTTTGAACATTGTATACACCGACACCATTAGAACGATAATTGACTTTATGCTTCTCAAAAATCCGGTTCAGGGTCTCCTCATCCATTCCCACACCGTCATCTGCTATTTCGATAACTGCATTTCCATCTTTCTGGTATCCGTTAACAGTAAGCATCCCTTTTGATTCCTTATATTTAAGACCATGATAAATTGCATTTTCCACAATTGGCTGAAGTACAAGCTTCACTATATGCACACTATTAATAGATGGATCCACATTGATCTCAAATTCCAGTTTATCCTTATAGCGCATTTTCTGAATGGTGAGATAACTCTTTACATACTGGATTTCCTGGCCGATGAGGACCGTTTCATCTTCGTTGCTGATACTTTGCCGCAAAAGCCGTGCCAGAGAAGCGGTCATCAGTACTACATCTTCATATTTCTTTCCTTCTGCCATCCAGATAATGGAATCCAGCGTATTATAAAGAAAGTGGGGATTGATCTGGGACTGAAGAGCTTTCAGTTCGCTCTTTCGCTTCAGTTCCTGTTCGTGGACATTCTGTGCCATCAGATCTTCAATCTTATGGGTCATCACATTGAATGATGTGGTAAGACTTCCAATTTCATTCTGGGAAGGTATAACCAGATCATCTGCTGCCTTGAAATCTCCTTCCTGAACCCTTTCCATAGAATCACGAAGCTTCTGAATCGGAAGAGTTATGCTTCTGGCAATAAAGCTGGAAATAAGCATGGCGATCACAACCAGTACAATGGCCGTCATTACATATATGTTATTGGCCTCTTTGCTGCTCTTTAAAAGCTCTGCCATATTCATGCAGCCAACAATCGTCCAGCCAGTTATCTCTGAGCGGGCAAGTGTATAGATTTTTTCGTCATCTCCCTCTCCTGTTACTACCGTATCTGTGTCGGCATTCATAACAATATCAATGTTCTCCGTCTGAAGCTCATTATACAGCTGCTGCTGGCTTGGATGATAAACGATGTTCCCATCCTGATCCAGAATAAATACATATCCCTTATCCCCAATGCTGTTCTGGTCGCAGAGCTCACTGATGGCGCTATAATTCAAGTCAATAAATACAACACCGTCACTGTTTCCCGTGCCATAGAAATTATGGACTTCGCGGCTTAATGTAATCACCCACGGACGCTGGTCCTTAATCACATGCTGGACATGGGAAGAACTGAGACAATACTGATTATAATTATCTACTGCATTGGTGTACCACTCCTGAGTGGAAAGATCCAGATCCGGATTGGTAGCCTGATATCCGCTGTTTATAAGCATAACCCCATCTTTTTGCACGATTCCAATGTTGCAGATGTCATCACGTCCTTTCAATATCGTACTGAATTGTTCCTGGAGACGCTTCCTGTGCCCTTCTTTTACAGCCTCATCCTCACCGATACGCTGGTACAAAAGCTGATACGCATCCTGGCTTTTTGCAATAACTGAGGCAATATTATCCATATATGTAATATACGAATCAACATTCTGATTCAGCTGATGTATAATGGTCTGGGTATAAATGGCAGAGTTCTCATAAACTGTAGAATTCGTATATCTTACTGATACTGCAGTCGCTGCAAGCACCGCACAGAGAACCAGAACAGAAACAGCCGCAAATATAGTGCTTTGAATACTTTTAAAGCCTTTAAGAAATTTTCGTTCTCTTTTGTTTTTATTCATAGGCTGCTCTCCCTTGCGTTTTCTCATTCATTTAACTTTTTATTTTTCATATCTTTCATCACTGATTTCTGTAGAAATAATCCACCTGCTGGCAGCAAATCTTTTTATAGCTGCAATTATTCACTTCCGGATTCAATCATTTCCAGCTCCCACTCTGTCTGAAAATTTCCCTTAAGATTCTCTGAAATATGAATCTTCCCATCATCTGTCACCAGGATCACATTGAATTCTTCCCTGTGCTGCCGCCAGAATTGACAAGCTTTCTCATAACCCATGATATAAAGAGCCGTGGACATTCCATCTGCAAGTGTACCATCCCTTGATACGATTGTCACAGACAGCAGATCTCCATCTGCCGGATATCCTGTCCTGGGATTGATGATATGAATATAGGTCTTCCCATCTTCTTCAAAATACCGCTCATAACCGCCAGAAGTAATTACGGCCTGATTTTCCACAGATAAAACACCAATATAATCCTGCTGTCCGCCTTTTGGATCACGTATTCCCACTTTCCAGCTGCTGCCGTCTGGCTTCGTCCCTATCGCCTGAATGTTTCCTCCAAGAGAAACCAATGCGGAAGAAACGCCATATTCCTGAAAAAGCTCTGCCAGCTTCTGACCTGTATATCCTTTTGCAATTCCTCCAAAATCAATCTGCTGATCTGCTCCAAGCGTTACAAACTTTGCTTTTTCTTTGCTGTCCCTGCCCTTTTCATCAGAGTCCCGGGTCTGTATTTCTACTTTATTTCCATCCACCAGTGCCAGTTTTTTTTGTACTTCTGCAGCTGTAGGCACATGATAATTACCTGTGGGAAATCCCCATAGCTTCATCACCGGATAAATCGTATCGTCAAAAAGTCCGTCTGTCTCCTGATAAATCTCTTTTCCCCGGAGGATCAGTTCTGCCAGATCATCTGTTGCCTGCAGATTTCCCTGTTCGTTTAAGGCATATACTTCACTTTTACTGTTTTCTGCTGATAACATCGCATCCAGTTTCTGTACTTCTTCTATAGCTGCATCTACAGCTTTTTCGCTGTTTTTACCATATGCGGTAAACTCCATATAGGTGTCCATCGCAAACAGCTGCTTCTGGCATTTCTGATTCTGAACAAAATACCTGCTGCCTTCTGTAAGAATCAAAATTCCAATACATATGCCGGCTGCCGTCAGTACTTTTCTTTTCATAAGGATCTTTTTTCCCTTGCATACTCGGTAGGAGTCTTACCTGTCATTTTCTTAAAAGAAATTCCAAAATAATGGGGATCTGAAAAGCCCACCTTCTCCGCAATCTCATAGTTCTTAAGTGCAGTCTGTTCCAGGAGTTCCTTTGCCTTTTCCATACGGGTCTTACTGAGGAATTCCAGGAAAGTGCCTCCTGTGGCTTCCTTAAAAATAGTACTGAAATAGCTTGTACCAATATTCAGATAGGAGCAGATATCATTCAATCCTAATTCCGGCTCATTGTAATGCTGGCGAATATATTCCATAGCAAGTACCGCCTGCTTCTGACCGCTGGAGCTGTTCAGGGAAGAGCACCTTTCGAATACCTCGTGAACATAGTCCTCTGCCATTTTAAAGGCTTCCTTAAAAGTTTTCTGTTCGGTTACCTGTCCCATGAGAATTTCTCTTTTGTGGAACAGATCTTCATTCTCGGAAGAAAGAGCTTCCCAGCAGCTTCCTGCATGGCGCAGAATCATCTGAAGGCAGACACAGGCCTGACTTTTATCCACTCTGGCCTTTTTGATCTCAGATTTCATAACAGAAAGAGCCTGATTCATCTCAGCTTCATTGCCTTTCTTGATTCCATCTACCATATCGCTTAATGGCTGCTGCAAAGAAATACTTCTCTCCGGATTCAATGTTTCTGTGTCAATGAGCAGATTTCCGCCCAGTAAATAGCGCAGTTCAATAGCCTTCTCAGCCTGGTTATGAGACTGGATCGTATCTCCGGGATTCCTTACCCAGCCCCCAATTCCTGCTGAAGCTTCAATGCCGATCACTTCTTTTACTTTTTTCTGGATTTCCTGACAGATTTCCTGTATTTCTCTGGAAAACTCCCTGCTGCGGTTTCCCATAAAGAGGATACACACCCGGTTATTTCCTTCCTGATAGGCAATTCCTGCATTACGATCTGTCACGATCTCATCTGCAACATTAAATAAAACAAAAGCCATTAATGCGCTCTCCTGGCGTTTTTCCATATCAATCTGATGAATATCGGAAAACAGATCCATGTCAAATAACGCAACCCGATAAGATGCTGCCTCCAGATTAATTCCCATTCCAGACAATTCCTCCAGGCTCTCCTGCACATCCCGCGTACAGCTTACCAGAGATTCAATCGCTTTCGAACGAATCACCAGAGCATTTTTGTGATAATCCTGAGATGTCTTTGTGAGGGATTCTATTTTCTTCTTTTCTTTTCTCTGCTGATCTACTTTTTCTTTCATTTTGCCAATAACTTCCCTAAGCTCCATAGCAGTTACCGGCTTCAGCATGTATTCGCTTACATTATACTGAATTGCTTTCTTTGCATATTCAAATTCCCCGAAGCCACTGAAGATCACAATTACGATCTCCGGGTAATTATCATGCAGAAAATGGCTCAGTTCCATTCCATCCATATACGGCATCAAAATATCTGTGAGAACAATATCTACCGGATGGCTCTTCACAAAATCTGCTGCCTGCTTTCCGTTTTCGCAGTCTCCTACAAGCTGGCAATCCATGGACTTCCAGTCAATATTCTCCTTTATGGCGTCACGTACCAGGATCTCATCATCTACAAGTAAAATTCGATACATAGTTTTCGCTTTCCCTTTCTATACACAGCATGTACCTCATCGGCTCCCCCCCCCCGATGCCTGTTTGCACATGGTATTCTATTAATTTCAGCTAAATATTATATTATCACATACCATAAAATCATGCAAACTAAACAAACAATTCCAGAGTGTGTTTGGTGTGTTACTGTTCACTCCGTTCACAGTAACGCGCTTCGCGATGCACAGAAATCATGCATTCGCATGATTTCGCGCCGCAATTCTCGGGTTTTCTGTGAACTTTGTTCACAAAAAACGCCTCGCGGAACGTTACCAGTGAACAGTAACTGTTTGGTTACTGTTACTGTTTACTGGTAACAAAAAAGCTGCAAAGTTATAAGCATTATAAACCCTGCAGCTTTTCTGCTGTGTAAGATATTCAAAGAAGCTTTGAAATTATAACCATTATTTTACAATCACTCCATCCTCATCCCAGAGATCGTGCCAGTCCTTTGCACCTTCCCACAGGAATACATGGCCTTTGATCAGACGGTTATTCTTATCAAGGGAACGGATGGTTTCCATCTCTTCTTCTGTCAGAGGATCTTCCGTGACACATTTCAGATTCATGGTGTAATTCTTCTCTTTCAAAGAGAATGGAATTGGGGAAGCACCTCTCTGTACAGCCCATTTAATGCAGATAACTGCTGGATGTACACCATGTGCCGCTGCAATTGCTTTCAGCTCTGGCAGTTCAATATCCGCAATATCTTCTGGCATTTTATCACGTTCCGGACGTTCAGGAGAACCAATTGGGCAGAATCCTACCACTTCAATACCATGCGCTCTGCAATAATCAAACAGCTCCGGCTGCTGGAAGCATGGATGAAGCTCCATCTCGATCGCAGCTGGTTTAATTCTGCAAAGTGGAAGTACTGCCTCCAGTTTCGGGATTGTCATATTAGACATACCGATATGTTTCGTCAGACCCATATCTACCAGGCGCTCCATCTGGCGCCAGGTTTTCATAAAGCGCTCTACTGTAAACGGTTTGGAATCAGGATTTCTGGAATCCACATCACAATGTGGTGCATGATAGTTCGGGAATGGCCAGTGAACATAATACATATCCAGATAGTCAAGCTTCAGATCCTTTAAGGTCTTCGCACAGGCAATCAGTACATCTCCGTCACCATGCATATCGTTCCATACTTTGGAGGCAATAAAAAGTTCTTCTCTTTTTACAATACCTTCTGCAAATGCATCTGCGAAAATCTTTCCGATCATATCTTCATTTCCGTAACATGCAGCACAATCAAAAGAACGGTAACCTACGCGAAGTGCACCTGCAACAGAAGCAGAAACTGCGTCTGCATCTGCATGGTCACTTCCAAAAGTACCCATTCCAACAGCTGGCATCTTAGCGCCAGTATAAAGTGTTCTCTGCGGAACAATTGCCGGATCAATCATTGTCATTTTCTTATCCTCCTTAACATTTCTTTTGCACTATGGCTTTCAATTACAACGCAATTTACTTTCGCTTAATATCTTTTACTACATTTTCTTATAATTTAGTAACCTCAATCTGTGGAAGCAGTTTTTCCATATCTTCCATCACAAAAAATCCAGTCTCCTCGCGCATGGCTGCTGCCGCTGAAATAGCACTTGCCAGTTTCATTGTCTCAGGAAGTGAAAGTCTCCTGGATAAACCCAGTGCGAATCCTGCGATCATAGAATCTCCACACCCAACTGTGTTCACTGCATTTATTCTCGGAACCAGTGCACGGAAAATTCCTCCATTACCTACTGCAAGAGAACCGTCAGCTCCCAGGGAAACAGCTACGATTTCCACACCTTTTGCATGAATCTCTTTCGCCGCATCTATAATATCCTGAATATTATCACATTTCTTGCCTGTGAGCATACGGATTTCATCAATATTGGGCTTGATCATAGTAGGTGCTGCTTCAATTCCCATTTCAAGAAGTTTGCCACTGGTATCCAGAATAACCGGAATTCCTGCCTCTTTTACAATCTTTATAAGTCGCTGATAAGCAGTTCCATCAAGTCCTTTCGGAACACTTCCTGACATTGCAACTACTTTCGCTTCTTTTACAAGATTACAGAATTTTTCCTCAAATCCGGCAAAATCCTCTTCTGTAAGGGTAAACCCAGGTTCCAGAAATTCTGTCTGAACTTTATTAACTTCATCCCAGATATTAATACAGGATCTGCTTTCTGCAGCTACATGATAAAAAGCACTTTTAATACCAAACGGTTTCAATGCATTCTCAATATAAGCTCCTGCATAACCACCTACAAAACCTGTGGCAGTCACCTCTGCTCCGTAAATTGAAGCCGGCTTGGATACATTCAGACCTTTTCCACCAGGAACATAAGTACATTCCTTTACACGATTCACTTCTCCAGTCTTAAAGTTATTTACCACATACCGCTTATCAATGGCTGCATTTAATGTTACTGTCAGTATTATATGCTCAATCCTCATTCATCAGAAGAATCTTCCCCTTTACAAGACCAGGTGTCTTATAGAGCTGGAATGCTTCCTGAGCCTGACTCATTGGCATTTTGCGATAAATAAATCCCGGATCAAATTTCAGCTGACCGGTTGCAAAATAATGAGCTGTAAGATCCCACTCTTTGCCTGGGAACGGGGAACTATAGGACATCCAGGAGCCTGTAAGTTTAAATTCTTTACGATTCATATTCTCCCACTGCTTTGGTGTAAATGTAAGATCTGCATGAGGTGTTCCAATGAAGCATACGTGTGCCTTATTCGCAGCAAGTTCAAATGCCATATGCATAGTGGGAACCTGTCCGGCTGTTTCAAACACATATTCATAGCCCTTACCACCGGTAATTGCCATAGCCTCTTCCATATAATTCTCTTTGGTTGTATTGATAACTGCATCTGCGCCCATTCTCATGGCAAGATCCAGGCGTTCCTCACTAATATCAAATACGACAACCTTCTTGGAACCAAAGATCTTTGCCCACTGCATTGTGAATATGCCAATTGTTCCACATCCTAAAATTGCTACGCAGCGACCGCCCTGATAATCATTCTGAAGGAGTCCATGAAGAGCAACTGTGGATGGCTCGAACATTGCACCCTGTTCATAGGAAATAGACGGATCAAAAGGAATCGCATTCTGCTCTGGAATTACTACATAATCCGCATTACTTCCCTGCTGCCTGGAACCGATAAAACTGTAATGCTTACATAAGGAGAAGTTTCCATTCTGACAATCATCACACTTCATGCACGGAAGAAGCGGAGCCCCGGAAACGCGGTCGCCAACTTTCACCTTAGTGACCCCTTCGCCAACTTCTACTACATCACCAGAAAACTCATGTCCAAGAACGATAGGATAAAAATGAACACCATGATTCAATACTCGCGGAACATCAGAGCCACAAATGCCGGAAGCTTTTACTTTAATCTTTACCCAGCCTGGTTTTGCCTGCGGTTCTTCGATTTCCTGGTACTGTACATCCTCGTTTGCAACTACAACTGCTGCTTTCATCTTGAAATACCTCCTTACTTCCGTACCATCATAGCTTTCAGAGATTCATATAAATCCCTATATGTACGGTATGTCTTATTATAAACTTCTTTATTCTCAGGATTGGGCTCATGGCGTCTTGTCTCTTTCACTGTCATGGAAACCGCTTCCTCGTAATCTTTATAAAATCCAACTCCTACGCCAGCCAGGATTGCAGCACCTAATGTGGTTGCTGTATCGGAAGCAGGGACCACCACTGCCTTGCCTGTCACATCAGCCTTAATCTGAGTCCAGAGAAGGGAATTGGCTGAACCTCCCATAGCACGAAGAACTTCTGCTTTAGCACCTGCTGCTTCAGCCACCTCCAGATTATGGCGCAGGGAAAATGCTACGCCCTCCATACAGGCTCTTACCATGTGTCCCTTGGTCTTAGCAAAATCAAGTCCATAGAAAACGCCTTTGGCGTATGGATTCCAGACAGGGGATCTCTCCCCGGACATATAGGGAAGGAACACAACGCCTTCACTTCCGGCTGGTACTGCCTCGGCAATTTCATTCAGTTGTTCCAGAGAGGATTTCCCGGTATCCGCCTTGCGGCTCCTCTCATAAGCTGCAAATTCTCTCTCAAACCAGCGCATGACACCGCCGCCTCCGGTAGTTCCTCCCTGAAGAAGCCACTTGCCTGGCACTACGTGATATCCTAAGATCAGACTTGGATCTGCTTTGTATGTATCTGTGCAGATGCTCATGCCACCAGCCTGTCCACCCTGCTCCTGGGTCTCCCCCGGATGGATCACACCTGCACCAAGTGTCCCACAGGCTGCATCCAGACCGCCGGCCACTACAGGAGTTCCGACAGTCAGTCCACTCTGGGCTGCCGCCTCTTCCGTCACAGTTCCCACTACCTTATCGCACGCAACAATCTCCGGAAGAAAATCCACAGGAATTCCCAGTTTCTCACACATCACTTCATCCCAGGTACCAGTACGCATATCAAAGCAATGCAGGCCATATCCCTGTGAAAGATCCTGTGTGATGGCACCAGTCAGTCTGTAAGCAATAAAGCTGTTTGATTGAAGGATCTTGTAAATCTTATTATATACTTCAGGCATATTCTCCTTATACCAGAGAATCTTCGCTGTGGTATAAGAAGGCTGAAGAGAATTACCTGCAACATTGAAAATATTCTCACTGCCGATTTCATTATTGAGTCTGTCGCAGATTTCCTGGGCTCTTGTATCCATCCAGATAGGTGTATCTATCAGAACATTTCCCTCATGGTCAATGGCAATAGCCGACCAGCTCTGCCCATCAATTCCCACTCCGGCAATCTGCTCTCCTGAAATATTACCTGTCTCCAGGCATTCGCAAATAGCGCCGCAAACCGCATGCCACCATTCATCCGGCTTCTGCTGCGCCCATCCCTCATGAGGATAATAAACAGGGTAATCCCCATTGGCGGAAGCCATCACCTTTCCGTTCTTGTTAAATATGGCAACCTTGCACGCGCTGGTTCCAATATCAATTCCTAATAAATAGTCTTTGCTCATCCTTGTCTCCTTATGGATTTCCCCATAAAAATATCAGTCTGAAGTTTCCGTACAATATGGTCAGGAAGCTCATCTCTTCCTTCAAGCCGTTCCAGCATGATCTGTGCTGTTTCCCTTGCAATTTTCTCTGTGGGCTGTGAAACAATGGTAAGTGCAGGTCTGCATGCACGGGCAAAAGGCAGATTGTCAAATCCCACCAGGGAAATCTCCTCTGGCATGGATACCCCCATCTCATTAAGCCCGATCACTGCCCCCATAGTCATCTCATAGTTCGTCACAAAAACAGCTGTCATATCCGGATTCTCTTTCACCAGCTCTTCTACTGCCTGAACCCCTCCCTGGATCGTGTAATCACCATGACAGATCAGCTTTTCATCAACCGCAATTCCATGAGCCTTAAGTGCTTTCATATATCCTAACATACGCTGTCTGGCAGTGAATACCTCATCCGGTCCACCGATCAGACCAATCTTCTGATGCTGTTCTTCTACCAGCATGCCAACAGCCTTCTCAGCTGCATTTACATTATCCACCAGCACACAGTCGCAGGATATTCCCTGGATCATACGGTCGATAAGCACAATGGGTTTACCTGTTTTCTGAAATTCATTCAGATGGGCTCCAGTCATATCTACCGGCATATTGATAATTCCATCCACACGTTTCCGGGTAAGGAAATCCACTGCTTCTTTTTCAAGCTTCTTATCTGTTCTGCAGTCACAGACAATCGCTGCATATCCATGGCTTCGGAGGATATCCTCCATTCCACTGATGATTTCTGCGCAGAAAACATTGTTCAGCTCTGGAATCACAACCCCCACTGTCTTGGTCGCATTGGTCTTCAGACCGCGGGCAACTTCATTTACTTCGTAATGTAATTCTTCGATGGCTTCTTCGATCTTGATACGGTTCTTCTCTCTTACATTCCCCCCATTGAAATAAGAGGAAATCGTTGCCAGACCAAGTCCTGTCCGTCTGGCAATATCTTTCATCGTCGCTGCCATAAATCAGCCTCTTACTCAGCCTTTCCGTCACAGCCGCAAACTTTCATACGGGCCATTACAAGCTCTTTCACAGCTGCAATTCCAGCCTTGCCATATGCCTTAGGATCAAATACCTTCTCATCCTCAAGTGTCTCTCTGACAGCCTTGGAGTATGCTGCACGAAGCTCGGTGGCAAAATTAACCTTACAGATTCCTCTCTTTACGCAATCCATAACATCCTCATCGCTAAGGCCGGAAGCGCCATGAAGAACCAGAGGAATATCTACAACTTCACGAATTTCACTTAAACGCTCCTTATCAAGAACAGGAGTTCCCACATAGAAGCCATGTGCTGTGCCGATTGCTACCGCAAGAGAAGTAACGCCGGTGCGCTCTACAAATCCTCTGGCTTCCTGTGGATCGGTATTGGTATCTGCAACTGCAACCAGGTCGTCTTCCTTACCACCTACCTTACCAAGTTCTGCCTCGCATGGGATTCCCATAGAAGCTGCTACGTCAGCCACCTTCTTGCTCACCTCAATGTTTCCTTCATAATCCAGCTTAGAACCGTCAATCATCACGGAAGTATATCCAGCCTTCAGTGCCTTCATCGCAAGATCAAAACTACTGCCATGGTCAAGGTGCAGGCAAACCGGAACGGAAGCCTTTGCAGCTTCTGCTGCAACGATTGCCTGATAGGTCTCAAGAGTGCCATATTTAATAGTAGATGGAGTAGTCTGGATCATAACAGGTGCTTTCAACTCCTCAGCTGCCTGAATGATCGCTTTCACCATCTCCATATTCTCTGCATTAAATGCACCCACTGCGTAACCGCCCTGCTGAGCTTTCAACAACATTTCCTTAGATGTAACAAGTGGCATATTCTCCTCCTTCTGCCTGCTGATACAGGCCGTGAATCTTCTGTTTTTTGAGAAACCGAAACGTTTCTGTTTTAGTTCATATTAACTCTTTTCCAAATTTCTGTCAACAGTAAATATTTCATCTTTTTGCGTAAATATGAACCATTTATGATAATGTCCTAATATACCATAAAGGAAAATGTCCCAATGTAGTATAATGCTTCCATCAACAG
>NZ_JBCOMJ010000003.1:0-27104 GCF_040924225.1 Ruminococcus sp. RTP21484sp1_RTP21277st1_D2_RTP21277_210401
TATTAGACTCAACTGACGGAACAGCAGGTCTTACACCTTACGGTAAGACAATAAATGTAGTGACTTTCAAGTCACACAAAACAGTTCATATCACTATGCAGGATCTGCTGGTACTGGAAATTACCTGGAAGATTCTGTAAAAGAAACCTATGACGTAGGACATCTTGCTCCTGAGCAGACGGACTTTGGCGTACGGATCTCCGGTGACAGTATGGAGCCACTTTATCATACAGGCGATGTTGCATGGATTCAGAAAAAAAGATTCTCTTGCTAATGGTGAAATTGGAATCTTCTATCTCAACGGCAATACTTACATCAAGGAATTACACGATGAACCAGATGGTGTTTATCTGATCTCTTTAAATCAAAATCACCTGTACTAAATGCCTTATAATACATCCAGGTCAGCACACTTTCTGTTTTATGTCCTGGATTTCCATCTGTGATCATTTTAATCGATGTAAACACATTAAATCCACCAATGGTGAGCATTACCAGTGCAAACAGGATCGTTCCTTTTATGGAAGGAATTGTCACATAGATAAATTTGGCAATGGTTCCGGCACCATCTAATGCTGCAGACTCATATAAGTCCCTTGGAACAGTCTGTAAAGCAGCTAAAAAGACTACCATATTCCAGCCGATTCCCTTCCAGGTTCCCAAAAGCATTGCAACGCTCATGCCGCCCCACCGACTGTCCAGCCAATGGATGTTTCCACTGGTCAAATGTATTACTTTGGTAAGAAAATAGTTCAGCAATCCTTCCGTGTTAAAAACATACTTGAACACTAAGGATGCAATTACCCATGAAGTAATAACGGGAAGGTAATATGCCACTCGATAACTAATGGAAAATTTATTAATATTGTTTATGAGCATTGCGATCAGAAGTCCAAGTATCATTTGTGCTGGTACTGTTACCAATGTATACACAATGGAATTCGAAAATGCCAGGTGAAAATATGGATCCGTTAAAACCTCTTTATAATTGGCAAATCCGATGAACTCCTGATCAAACATAGAGCCAAAATCCCATTTGAAAAAGCTTGTGATAAATAATTTTACGATTGGATAAATGGTAAAGAATCCAAAAATCAAAATACCTGGAAGGAGAAGAAATCCAATCTGGAGACTGTGAGAAAAAGTCTGTAAATAAGATTCTTCTATGATATGCAAGGGTGGTGAGCTTACAGTTTGAGCAATTCACCCTTGTTTTATCTTTGATGTTACAGTTCCGTATATTTTGCAGCACTACCTTTTGCTTTTTCTACCGGATATTTTGCCTCATTCTGATCCATCTTCATATTTACGATCTCATCTGCATCCAGTCCCAACTTATCCAACAGATTTTGAGAATATATAAGTACATCTGCCAATTCTTCCTTCACATGTTGAAGATTGAAATTATCATCACACCACTGAAAGCACTCAAGAAGCTCTGCTGCTTCAATAACAATTGATTTTGCAAGATTTGCCGGTCCATGAAACTGATCCCAGTCTCTATCTTCTGAAAATTTTCTAATTCTATCTATTGTTTCTTTATTCAATTCCTCATACCTCTCTATTCTACGGCAGCTAATAATGCTTTTCGCAATTCTTCATCACAAGCATAAATAAACAATCCATTGACTCCTCTTGTCATAAGGACTCTTACTTCATGCCGGAGCAACTCTTCACCAAATTTCTTCTTTGTCCCATCTGACAAGGTACGTTTTCTGACAGCTTTTGTATTACAACTCGAATCTGGATCAAAGACAATTCTTCCATCCTTATATTTTACAGATGGACCTAGAATTACACCTGCATAATTCAGATCAAAACCTTGAATTGTAAATGTAGATCCTACCTCTCCGATTGTCTGTTTCTGCTCTGCCCACGCTAGTTTCTTATTATAACGTTTTTGTTTTGGAGACAATTCAGATTCCAGTTCTCTATTCCATGGCTTATGCCATCCATTGATAAGAACTTCCCAGTATTTACTCAGACGTTCAGTTGGATCGGTTTTGGCATTATATTCCCAGTCATATGTTGCAATCAAACGAGATAACGACGATTCCTCTTTGTCTGCTAATTTACATATTTCTTCATCCAGTTTTTCTGGCGAAGAAAAGATTCGAATACTATAGTCAATAGTAGGTTTCGGCAAGGGAAGTATCTCTTTTCTCTTTGTAAATCCATCTATCCAGTTTAACATTTCTTTCCCTGCATGCATTCTTAACTGGTTTTTAAGTACAATATAATTCTTATTCTTCTTGGCTTCTTCTCTGTATTTGTCAAGTATTTGTGACTCCCAAAATTGCTCCGTTGTTAGAATCTGATTCTCATCAAACATAACAACTGTTACCCTGGCGCGTTCAATTATATCCTGCAACTGATTATCACCACAATATGACTGTTTACCCTGTGTCCAAAGCAAATGAGCCTCATCAACAAAAGCTATATCTACTGGATTATTCGGAGAATGTGTATTTATAAATCGTGTTGGTTTAGAAACCACTTCTCCATATTTATCTGTTAAACCTAATTTTTCAGCGATCTGCTCATATACCGTAATTTGTTCATCATGATTAATGATCAGATTACATCTCAGATCATCCAAACCATTTTCCTCTGCCAGACAACATATTTCATAAAATGTGCTGCTGTTTAATACTGTTTTTCCAGTTCCTGCTTCGCCTTCTACAAAGATTAATTGACCTGCAGCACCTATGGATAAAGCCATTTTCACACGTTCAATTATTTTATCTCTTGCCTGTAACTGTTCCTTTGTTAACTTATGTAATGGCGATGCTTTAAAGATTGCAGAATCATGTATCATGCTTTCAGTTGGAAAAAGATCTTTATTATCTTTCCGAAGGCCTCTCCAGATTTTTGAAAAAATCCTGTCCAATTCCTCCATAGGATAATAATGATTCTGTGGATTTCCTCGAAGATTATGAACTTTTCTTACCTTAGGTACACTGAGCATATAATGCATCAAACGATTTTCAACATCTAATGTCATAGACTTGTTAAAATGTTCATGACCGATAATATACAAGGCCGCAGATTTTCCTGTTATTCTGTTTTGCCAGGAATTTGCATTATAAAGTCCGGTCTCATAATGCTGTCTTGTACGTTGAATCACATTATTTGATTCTCCTATGTACACCTCATACTCATCAGATTCTTTCCAATTATGGATATATACAGTTGGATACGAAGTTATTATTTCCTGTACGTTTTCATCCGAATAAGAGCATAAATCCTCTTCAAATATTTTTAATGACTCAGGTGTATCATCTATTTTACGAATGATTGGTTTTGCAACCTCCATTTTACTGCTCCTCTTCTTTACATGTTTATAAGTCTTTTACAAATTCCACTGCATATTGGATATCTTTATCATCTGGATGTCCTTTTGCAATACCTCCGACCAGTTTGAACGGACCAAATGTATCGTATCCTTTGCATCCAAATTTACCCTCTACGCTGGCATGTTTTTTGTTCAAAATCTGCTCTATGGATTTATAATTCGCACTTCCACCATAAGTACAGATCAGGAAGACCTTTTTGTCATCTGGTAAATTCTTTTCAGCAAATTTCAACATCGACTGATGAAACTTTGAAAAATAGATTCCTGATGCAAACCCGATCATATCATAACTGCTCAGATCTGCATCTGACTGTTTTACTGCATCAATCAAATCTACCTGACACTCTTCTGCTATGCTTTTTACTATTTTTTCTGTATTTCCATGATGCACCGATGCATATACGATTGCTTTTCTCATATCTACCCTTTCTGTCAGTTCAACAATAAAATTATACCATCATTTGTTAGTTTGTAAATCTGTGTCATTACAAGCAATCAACTCAAAATGATTTCGATTTGTTTTTATAAAGCCTTCTTTTTGTAACTTTGATATCTCCGTAGACATTGCTGCACGATCAATACAAAGATAATCTGCCAACTGCTGCCGATCAAAGGGAATATCAAAAGATAACGACGAATGTCTGATGGATTCTGCCGACAGATATGACAATAGTTTATCCCTTGTTGTTCGTTTGCCGACATGTGTAATCTTATCGTTTAGGATCAGTATCTTATTTGCCAGAACACTGACCAGGTTACGGATCAACTTCTGATGATGCTCACATGCAGTTGGACAAGTGACCAGCAACCTCTGGACATTTAGAAAAATAATCTCACAATCCTCATCAGCTACCACACTGATATTCAAAACAGCCCCCGGTCTTGCTGCATATGGTTCTCCAAAAAAATCTCCGGCATGACATTTCGACAGAATATTCCGATGTCCCCAGAGGTCTTCCTGAATAACAAGAACACAGCCTGACGCCGCAAGCCCCATTAACTCGGTAGAATCTCCTGCTCTGAAAATATATGAATCCCGTTCTTTTGAAATTACTGTTGCATTTACACAATGCAATATGGATAATATCTCGTTATCATTAAGACCTTTAAAAAATGGGCTACTTCTTAGAATAGGTAAATATTTTTCCAAAATCGTTCCTCCTGTTTGAAATCAAACATACAAGTTGTATTTATCATACTATACTTTTAGCAGAAACAAAAGGTAAATACTATAAACGGAGGATTAAAAAATGTTTTGTTTTCAATGTGAACAGACAGAGGGAAAAGGAATCAACATCTATACTCATGGTGAAATTGATGAGAAGAAAGATTTCACACCGGTTATTGAAAAAGCACTGGAACTGGAAGAAATCGGTGGTCTGCCTGTTCAATCGTCACTAGTCTGTGTGCGATGGTTACTATGGTTTTTTCTTTTGTAAGTTCCGATATAGCTGCCTGGATCAGATGTTCATTTTCCGGGTCTACACTGGCTGTTGCTTCATCCAGTATAATAATTGGTGCATCTTTTAGAATCGCTCTTGCGATGGAAATGCGCTGTTTTTCTCCACCGGACAGCCGTTTTCCTGCTTCCACTGGTGGTATTTCTTTGTGTTAGTTTTATCTAACCTTTTCTATTATCTTAACATGAGAATCGAGCATTATCCAGACCTGAACGGACGGCAATAATCCATTTAGACAAAAATAAAGTTCCAGACTTATTATCTGAAACTTTATTATAAATCCAGCATCATTGCATTACTTCACACAACGGAAATATACCATAGAACCGTCAACATGGATATCCATTTCTTTATATAGTTTTTGAAGGATATCTCTCAGCTCTTTCTCCGTCTGAAACGGTGGAGAAAACCACCCTTTCTTTGCAAGAATATTTTTTACCAGCCAATCTGTCCGTTTCGATTTTCCCCTGATATAAAAACAGGCAATGAAATTGCCGCCTGGTTTCAAAACACGCCATATTTCATGAAATGCTTTTTGCTTGTCAGGAAATGCATGAAAACCATTCATACTGACAACGGTATCAACAGATTCATTCTCCATTTGCAGATTCCCCACATCACCCTGAATACATTTGATATGTGCATGACTGCCAAGTCTTTTTCTGGCTTGATCAAGCATATCTATGCTGTAATCAAGGCAAGTAATATGTGCATTTTTCAGCGAACTCCATTTGTTTTCCGTAAATACAGCAGTTCCAACCGGAACATCAAGAAGATTTCCTGAAAAGTCATCAGGAACATATGCTAAAACTTTTCGTGCTATATCATTATCATCAGTGCCACTCCAAAATAACTTAATATACAGTTTGCTGAAAATATTTCTTTGCGTAAGAACATCGTCATATATATTTTTTGATGTTTCATAGGCATTTTGTATTTTGTCTGCCATATTACCCTCCAAATTTAATTTTAATTCTAAAAGCTTAAAACTATCGTTCTCTAATCTTCCTGACATTACGATTCATGAGATGTCTTCCAATATGTCTATAAGCAAATGCTTTAAAGGCTGAAATTTCTTGATGATGTTCCTTCAACAGTTCATCGGGACAATCATAAACACCAAAATCCTGATTGATTCCTTCGCTCTGAATATAAGTATTGTTCCTATCAAATTCAATAATGAGATTTCTGAAATCCTTGACTGCTACTCCATAACCGCAAAATGCACCTTTACATTCCGGATTTCGTTCCTGTAACTTCTTTATATAGGTTTTATCCAAAATGAAAGCTTCCAGTTCATACCACTGATTTTCAAAATTAATTTCTACCCAGCTATGGAAAATATTTTTTGGAGCATTACGGTAAACAAACCCAGTCATAGCTCCTTTCTGCAAGCTTTTATCAATCGTAAAACCATGTACTCTGCATGGAATATTGCAGGCACGTAAAAGTGCCATGAATAAAGTTCCTTTAGTATTACATTGTCCATAACCATCTGCAAGTACTTTTGAAGCTGAAATTCCGTCATCAATATTATATCCAAATAAAACATCATCTCTTACATATTGTAGATTGCCTTAATCCTTTCAAATTCACCCATTTCATATTTTGAATAAGTTTTTGAATTGCCGGATTAGAAAAATCAACCATTCGTGTTTCCCTAAGATACTTATCTTTCATTTCCTATCGCCTTTCCCATAGGTTTTCTCACAACACAATGCATTCGCATACCTTTACGAATTTCAAATTTTTCTACTTTTAATCCTGCTTTTTTGCAACATTTTATGACCATGTCTCTTGTTGGCACTTGGACATCTCCATGTCCGCATATATTTGCCAACGGCATTTCCAATGTATTCATTAGCCATACCAATACTTTATTGTCACTGGTCACATCTCTCAGTATCAATCTTCCATTTGGGCGAAGACATCTTTTCACACTGTCAAAAAATGCCTGTGGATCCGGATAATCCTTCTTGCACATTTCGTAAATGCCAGCATGGTTACTTTCATATCTTCCTGCTGCTTTTGTAAATTCTTTAATTGACAATTTTTTATATTTTTCATTTTTCATGCTTTTTTCTCCAATCACTGTACCTTTTTCGCCTTGCATCCGCATTTCTTCATTTTTTTCATATAAGCATAAAACTGCTTATGCAATTCCCGCATTTCATCTGGTGCCTTCATAGCATGTTGACACATAAATTTATCTCCAAAACTGCTTCCAAATGTAACTACCAGCATAATCGCTAAAAATGGCAAGGGTAAAAAGCGAAAAATATTCATTTCCGACAATGTCTTCCCATTTATTGTAACTGTCCAGTGAATTTATCATTGTAACAATCGTATTACTTTTATTATTTTTCAATTCAGTAAGTGCTTCATACAGCTGGTTTTCCCGGACAGTAAGCAAGACAAAATCATAAATATCATCGTTTGGTAGTTCTCCAAGGATCCAATCACACCAGCACCATAAATCAATATTCTCATAAGAATCATTCCTCTCCTCTTACCCCAGTGCCACATCCAAGATCATCATCAAACTAAATCCAAGTTCAAAGAAAAGCGTACCGATATTCGAGTGCTGTCCCTGAGACATTTATTAGCATTATGTATTCCTTTCTGTATAGTCAAAAGTACTTTCACGTCGTTCTACTGTTAGGTTTAACTAACTTCCATGTATAAAAGAAACCGTGCAAAAAGCAAACTGTAATTTCACACGGTTTTCCTTATGTTTAAGTATATCACTTACGAAATCATATAACAATATAATTCTTTTAACAATTTACAAAAAGCCGGAGGTCACAATAATCTTCATGAATCGACGGTTTCTTTTCTTTTCCTGGCATTGCCTTTTTCTGTATTACTGCCTTTTTTTCAGCTTTTCCTTCATCCTTAACTGCTGTATTTGCTTCAACGCTAGCTCTTGGCACAGCTTCTCTGCTCTCATTTTTCTCTGCCACCTGCTGTTCTCGTCTCTCCTTCACACCTTTTTCTTCCAGACTGCAAATACGGCAGTACATGATTCTGCATATCATTCATATTTCCAATCAGTTCCCAGTCAATGCCTGTAAGGTCAAAATCACCGGTCAGAAGAAAATATCAGATATCCTTTTTCACAATTTCACCTATCACATTTATTACGGTCTTTGTTACAAGCACGAATCAAGTCAGGTACAATACCGAAACGCCTTATCTGTTAAAATCCTTGCAAAGATTAGTCCAAGCGGAAGCGATGCAATGATCAGAAGCGCAGCTGCAAACCAGGATGCAGAAACGGATAAGGACATGATTCCAAGGTTATAAAATCCACGGTATAAATAAAGCCCCGGTACCATGACCACAATGGAAGGCACTGTCACGGAAATCCTTGGATAACCCACCTTATTTTTCAAAAGGGAGGCAAGAAGTCCGGCTGTAAGTGCCCCTATAAATGCAGCTACTGCCGGAGGTAAAGCTACGAGATCCACCAGTTCAAGACGGAGGGTATTTGCAATTGCACCAAGTACTGCCGTAGAACAGGCAATCCTGACTGGGCTGTTAAACATGATAGAAAAACCGAACACGCCGAAAAAGCTTGCAGCAAGCCGTGTGAGGATCCACATTGCAGCAGACATACGGATCTTTATGAAATCCACTGGCTGCAGGTGAAGGAGCATAGCCATGATCCAGGCAGACATGGTGGCTACCAGAACAATGATCAGTGCATAAGTGAGCCTTTCCATGCCAGAACGCATATCCAGCTTTGCCAGGTCAATTCCGCTGGTAATAAAGGGAAAACCAGGGATGATAAAAAGCATGGCACAGATATATCCTGCTTCATGCTGAATGGAAATCCCAAACAGGATTTCCCCTAATTTCAAAAGTCTTGCATATACAAAGCATGCCAGAGAAACCGAGGAAACAATTCCAAGAAACAGGGTAAAATGATGCTTTGTTAATTTACAGCGAAAGAAATTTCCAAGTCCTGCGCCAACAAAAGCACAGAACATTTCTACCAGTCCTCCGCCCAGAAGAAAGGTAAATCCACAGCATGCAATGGCGGCAGCCAGCCCCAGGGCTACCGGGGAATAAAGGCCATGAATTCTTTCAATCTCATCCAGATAGCTATGAAGCTCTTCCCCGGACATATTTTTCCCCTCTGTTTCAAAATCGCGGATAAAATGCTCCAGCCGGTTCAGCTTTGACGTATTCACCCCTGTATTGGTAAGACATAACGACTGGGTAAATCCGTTTTCCCCATCAAAACAGGTGTACTCAATGGACATCAGCCCGATATCTGTGGTGCAGGTAATCCCCATCGCTTCCGCCAGGGCATTCATAGAGCTTCGGACTCTCCATGCTCCAGTTCCACAGGATAAAAACATAATCCCTACACGTCCTATAATGGAAGCCTTTTCCGTGATGCTCGCATTTATAACGGGAGTATTTTTGCCATTTTCATCGGTGTATTCATGCCACTCCACGTCCATGTGATTTTTTCTGACCCTCTCCAACTGCATAAAGCCACTTCCTTCAAAAAAGTCTCATTATAATTTCAGGCTGTCATTTCCAGCCTGTTCCATCATCCGTTCCCTGCAGGCAAGAACGATTCCATCAATTTCCTCCATGCGCTGAAGCATTTTCTTCTCAAACTCATGGATAGGAAGGAGAACGCCAAGCTCATCAAAGGGTTTATCGGGACTTTCTTTTTTTATACCGGTCTCCTGTCCATAGAATACGACGGCATGCGGTGCTGCCTGCTGGATTTCCTGGAAAGTCTTCCATACAACGGCATAAGTCTGGGCTTCTGTAAGACCCAGCTTACAGGTATCCGGGAGTGCATAAAGGATCAAGATTCCACGCTGGCGTTCTTCTTTTTCTTCTTTAATTTCCAGTCCGTCCGTGTAAGAATGTACAATGTCATATCCATCTGCAAGGTAAAGCCCGGACCTGGGTACACACTCATGCCTGTCAAATGTCTCTTTAAATTTTTCGTATTCATGAGCGGAAACCATCTTCCCTGCTTCTGGAAGAAGCTCTCCTTCCACATTAGTAAGAAGAACCGGGTTCTCTCCTGCTTTTCCATGGAATTTTCTTGGAATCAGATAGGCTTCGCGGAGCAGATCAAACATACTTTTTCCACACAATTCCAGAAGAAGAGCACTTACATCCCCGTTCTGGTAAGCGTGAAAGAGTACCTGCAAAAAGTGGTCCGGATCCTCATCCACCAGCATATGTTCATCATCCAGATATTGGTAAAACACTTTCCGAAGCCTTCCTGATGCCTCCGGGGAAGCCAGGATTCTGGAAAAAATATCTTCTACAGCTTGTTCTCTTGGTAAAACTGTTTTCATACTAAAACGCCTCTTTTTCTGTTTGGATCATAATGAGAACTGTACCTGTCTCTTTTCGGGAGGGATTATAGCATTGTTATAGTCATACCGCAATAGGATGAGAGATTTCTTTTTCATATCATATTTTTATGTCTGCCATATCACAGACCGTTGTAAGTGTTTTCCATTATAAGTTTCCATGAAATAAAATTTGTGAAAAATACCGTATCTTATCATCGGTCCCCCAGCAGGTCATTCCCACCGCATCTGCCATTTCCTGGGCATCAACACAGTAGGCGGACAGGCAGGAATAGTGCCTGTAAGGACCAGCGGACATGATCAGCAGGTCGGTATTTCCAGATTCCATTATTTTAGAGGCCAACTGTTCGGTGAGTTTATTGTGCGCAAGCTTCGCCATTTTATAGTCCATATCCTTACTTTGTATCGTCTGTAGAATAAGCGCTTTTTCATAGGCAAATACCCTTTGTTTCATAGTTTCTACCGTTCCGCATTCAGGTGGACATGCTGGATTTACGTTGTAACATCCACACTGATTTTCTTCACAAAACTTTCGGTATTCCGGTTTGAATACGAGTTTTTTTGTGTCCATGATTGCCGTATTTGAAAAACCAAGTTTTTTCGCTTCTTTTATGTAATCCATAAAGTACTTTCTCCAAGTTTTTTCTAATTACCAAAATTTTTTCCATACGCTGTTTTTATACATGCCCTAATAGAATGGTATTTTTTAATTCCCTTGCCGCAGCTCCCATAGGATGCTGGCTGTCATACACCAGGCAGATCTGGCGCTCCGGTATTTCATCTTTTAATGGAATCTGTACGATCTCTTTTTTCAAAAGGGAAGGTGCGGCCATCGGCTGGGGCAAAAAGGCAAGCCCAAGCTCGCATTTTACCAGAGGCAGAATCTGGTCCGCAGTGGCAGCTTCCGTATCCGGGGAAAGATCCAGACCATTTGATAAAAATACACTGTTGTAGAATTTATAGGTCATAGTTTCCCGCCCAAGAGAAATCAGCGGATAGTTCTTTACCTCCCGAAGGGAAAGCTCCTGACTGCTAAGGGCGGTAAAAGTAGTGCCTCCAACCAGAATCTCCTGAAACGGCATGAGCATGATCTGTTTCAATGGGAAATCCACCTCTGCCGGAGTGGAAACTACTGCAAAATCAATCTTTCCACTCTTAACTGATTCAATGGCTTCCGGTGTGGAATGGTTGTATAGCCTTAGCCGGATTCCAGGATAAGTCATGTGAAAACTTTTTAATTTATCCAGCAGGAAAATATTGAGGGCAGTTTCACTGGCACCGATGGCTACACTTCCGTGGGATAATCCGGAGCTGTCGGCCAGTTCCTCTTCTGCTGCCTGGAACTGCTCCATTGCACTTAGCACATGGATATAAAGCCGTTCTCCCTCCGGAGTGAGCTGTACGCCGCGGTTGGTACGGATAAATAAAGTGGTATTTAACTGCTGTTCCAGACAGTTCATGGCCCGGGTAATATTAGGCTGACTGTTGTTTAACGCCTGGGCCGCCTTGGTAAAGTTGTGGTATTTTGCCACATAATAAAAGATCTTATAATACTCGAAATTAACGTCCATAATATTTTTTCTTTTTTTGACATGTCATATATTTATTTCAGCCATATCAATTATATCTTTTACTTATTACTACGTCAAGCGTATTATGTACTCGAACAAAAAAGAACGCTGTTGTAGGGCAAAAAGCGGTTTATTGTAATAGGAAAACAGCAGCCCGACCAGTTTTCAAAGGAGGAACAAATGCTTACAGCAGTAACCGGTATTAACTGGGGCGATGAAGGAAAAGGACGTGTGATCGATCTTCTTGCAGAGCAGGCAGATGTGGTTGTCCGCTACCAGGGCGGAAACAATGCAGGTCACACAGTGGTAACCACCCAGGGCAAATTCGTTTTAAATCTTCTCCCCTCTGGTATTTTACATCCAGGTGTGGTGTGCGTCCTCGGGGACGGAATGGTGGTTGACCTGGAACATCTTTCCCAGGAAATCCATGAAATAGAGAAAAAAGGAATCCGGGTAACACCGGATCATCTGAAACTTTCAAAACGTGCTACAGTCTCCATGCCATGGCATAAGGTGCAGGATGAGTTAGAAGAAAACAGACTTGCAAAGACAGGAAGTGCCTTTGGTTCTACCCGCCGTGGAATCGCCTATGCATACAGTGACAAGTACCGTAAAAAAACACTTCGCCTGGGAGATCTCCTTCATTTAAAAGAGGATTCCGTAAAAGCCAGATTAAAAACCATGCTGGTGGCAAAGAACCTGGAGCTTGCAGGCTGTTATCATCAGGAGCCAATGTCCTACCCTGCACTCCTTACCTGGTGTGAGGAACAGGCTGAACTGTTTGGTCCCTATATTGCAGACACCGGGGAATATCTGGAACAGGCAGTGTCAGAGGGCAAAAAGGTGGTACTGGAAGCCCAGCTTGGAGCCATGAGGGACATTGATTACGGTATTTTCCCCTATACCTCAAGTTCCTCTACCATTTCTGCCTATGGTCCCATTGGTGCCGGAATCCCTGGAAAATCCCTGGATCACGTAATTGGCGTTTTAAAAGCGTATTCCACCTGTGTTGGCGCAGGTCCTTTTGTGGCAGAACATGCCATGTCCGATGACTGGGAAGAAGCGTTGCGGAAAGCTGGCGGTGAATATGGTGCTGCCACCGGTCGTCCCAGAAGGATAGGTCCCTTTGATGCCGTAGCCAGCCGCTATGGGTTAAAATGCCAGAATGCAGATAAGATTGCGTTGACAAAAATGGATGTCTTAAGTTCCATGAAAGAGATTCCTGTGATCACAGGCTATAAACGTGACGGTGTTATAGTAACCGATTTTGATCCTATGGATGAACTGGATAGTTATACCTCTGTAGTAGAAATGCTTCCAGGATGGAAATGCGATATTTCGGGCTGCCGGACCTATGAAGAGCTTCCGGAGAATGCAAAAGCTTACATTCGTATCCTGGAGCAGCTTCTGAACCATGAAATCCAGTTTATTTCCGTCGGAGCCAGACGGGATCAGTTTTTAACAAAAGGAGCCTGGTTATGAGACATTTGATCGATCCACTTGATTTTACCCTTGAAGAAACTACAAAAGTTCTGGATCTGGCTGACCGCATTGCAGAAAGTCCAGAAGTGTACAGCCATGTGGCAGATGGGAAAAAGATTGCCACTCTTTTTTACGAACCAAGTACCAGAACCCGTCTTTCCTTTGAATCTGCCATGTTAAGCCTTGGCGGAAAATCCCTTGGCTTTGCAGGTGCTGAACAGTCCAGTGCCACAAAAGGAGAAACGGTAGCCGATACTGCCCGGGTGGTAAGCTGCTATGCAGATATCATTGCAATGCGGCATCCCAAGGAAGGCGCTCCCCTTCGCGCTTCCATGTATGCCACAGTGCCGGTAATCAATGCCGGGGATGGCGGACATAATCATCCTACCCAGACATTAATCGACCTTATGACCATCCGCCAGAGAAAAGGTCATCTGGATCACCTGACAGTTGGTTTTTGCGGTGACTTGAAATTTGGAAGAACCGTACACTCCCTTGTAAACAGTCTGGTACGTCATCCAGAAAATGAGTTTTACTTCATCTCCCCGGAAGAGCTTAAAATCCCGGATTACGTAATTGAAGAGACCTTAAAGCCTAACCATTCTTTTTACAAAGAGGTTACCAGCCTGGAGGAAACACTTCCCAAACTGGACATACTCTATATGACAAGGGTTCAGAAAGAGCGTTTCTTTAACGAAGAAGATTATGTCCGGTTAAAGGATACCTATATTTTAAACCGCGAGAAGCTGAATCTGGCACAGCCGGATATGCCGGTTCTCCATCCTCTTCCAAGGGTGGATGAGATTGTCTCAGATGTGGATCAGGATCCAAGAGCCGCTTATTTTGACCAGGTACAAAACGGAAAATATATCCGTATGGCACTTATTATGGCGCTGCTTGAAATCCCGGATCCGCTGACAGGAAGGACGGTGCTGTAATGTTAAAGATTGAATCTATCCAAAATGGAATTGTGATCGACCATATCCCGGCTGGAAAAGGAATGGATATTTACAAGCTATTGGAACTGGATTCCCAGAAGCAGTCCATTGCCCTACTGCAGTCCGTAAGAAGTGAAAAATACGGCTGTAAAGATCTGATTAAAATAGAGGGGCTTACAGAGCCTGAGCGTCTTGAAGTCCTTGGTTATTTAAACGATGGAGTCACTTTGATCGTAATTCGCGATGGAAAGGTGGTAAAAAAATATCATCCTGTTCCGCCAAGAACTTTAAAAAATGTAATCAAATGCAAAAATCCCCGCTGCATTACCAGTACGGAAGCAAACTGCGAGCACATCTTCAAATTGTCCTCCAGTGGAAAATATAGATGTATTTACTGCAACCAGGAAGCTTCCCTCTTAAGATAGAAACTACCAAACCCTCCCTTGTATGTCGCTTAAGAGGAAAATACCCTTTAGGTTTATTTCTATTCCTAAAGGGTATTTAAAAAAATATTTAAATGCATTAGCAGTCATGGCAATAATAGGGATCGTCTTTGCCAGTTCATGGGAACTTCTGCGGATTGCTTTCGTTGCCTCATAGCCATTCATAACCGTCATCTGTAAATAAAGTCGCATACAAGGATCCAATCACACCCGCACCATAAATCAATATTCTCATAAGAAACATTCCTCTTACCCCAGTGCCACATCCAGGATCATCATCAAACTAAATCCAAGTGCAAAGAAAAGCGTACCAATATTCGAGTGCTGTCCCTGAGACATTTCCGGGATTAGTTCTTCAACCACGACATACAACATGGCTCCTGCTGCAAAGCTCAGTAAATATGGTAATGCCGGGATTACCAGCTGTGCAGCAAGAATCGTCATTACTGCTCCAATCGGTTCAACCACTCCTGAAAGTACACCTCCCAGAAATGCCTTTCTTTTACTTTCACCCTCTGCCCTAAGCGGCATGGATATAATCGCTCCTTCCGGAAAATTCTGGATAGCAATTCCAAGTGATAAAGCAAGTGCACTTGTTGCTGTAATCTGTGCATTTTCAGCAAGAAATCCTGCATACATTACACCAACTGCCATACCTTCAGGGATGTTATGCAATGTAACTGCCAACACCATCATCGTAGTACGGCCAAGTTTGCTTTTCGGTCCCTCTGCCTGATCACTTCCAACATGAAGATGCGGAATCAAATGATTAAGTGCGAGCAAAAACAATATACCCATCCAGAACCCAACAACTGCCGGAACAAACGATAAAGTTCCCATATTCTCAGATTGTTTAATTGCCGGAATCAGAAGACTCCAGATTGAAGCAGCAACCATTATACCTGCTGCAACCCCTGCAAGTGCACGTTGCACTGACTTGCTAAGTGTTTTTCTCATAAAAAACACGCATGCTGCACCTAGCGTTGTTCCAACAAATGGAATCAGTATACCTTCAAAAATATTTATTAGCATAAAATTTCCTTTCATATATGCTCGAAAAAATTTATTGGCAAAAGTAATTATCTTCAGCGATATAGTATTTATTCTATAGCTTGTTGATTATATTCCCTAATATCTATTATTCTATAATTTGTCATATTTTTATCGTGTTAGGCAAAACTAACTATCTAATTTAAAGGAAACCGTGCAAAAAGCAAGCTGTAATTTCACACGGTTTTCTTGTACTTAAGTATATCATTTACGTAATCATGTAACAATAGAATTTTTTCAACAATGCTTTGATTTTTTTCTGGACAATTGAAGTCATTGTCTAAAGAGTACATATTTAATATTCTGCAGCAATTTACAAAAAGCCGGAAGCCCGGTCAAACCAAAAATCCTGTTTTTATTTTTCTTTCATATAAACTATACAATTTCTCACATTCCATACAAATCCATCCTGCTTCGCCTGTGTATAGCGGATATTTTCGGTTCTCACAGTATTCTGCTTCATAATTTCTTATCATTTCCAAAAGGTTATTGATATCCCCCATCTGCGCAGCAGCCATTCCTGTCATTGCCCACAAAAAGCCATTTCTTTTTTTAGTCAGCTTCTGCCACTGAAACCTTTCCGTAAACTGCTTATATAATATCTTTTGCTTTTTCTTCTCTTTTACCGGAAATTCATAAATCAGCGGATAAATCTGAGCAACTCCATCCGGATAAAATTCTTTCTGGTGATACAGATTACTGTTTTCAATAATTCTCCATCTTTGATTTGCATCATCCCAGAATAGCTTTTCTATCTGTGCCTGTAGCTTATTACGCATTTCACGGATTGCCTGCACATCCTTTAGTCCTGCATGTTCTAATTCGTACAGGCCTTTCCATACTTCCAGATTATCCATCAGATAAACTGTTGTATTTTCTTCTGAGACCTGTGTAATTCCATCCTGCATCAGGCTTTGAATCTTTTTTAATGCAAGGCTGATTCCCTTTTTCCAGTATTCCGGCAGGTCTGTACTTTCTGTCTTTTCCAGATATTTTCCCATAAGAAAAAGATACATACCAAGATACCCGTCTTCGGAATCAGCCTTTTCTTTATAAATAAGTTTCCCACTCTTTTTCCTGTAGATTCCCATTTTTCCATCTGTTTCCAGCAAAATCCCGATATGCCAGTCCAGATACCTGCCAACAGCTTTTTTCTCTGTTTCAGTAATGGGGCAGTTCTTTGTTTCTGCCAGAAGCCCCAGTGCAGCCATACATGCAAAGTATGGATTAACATCTCCGGCTTTACTTCCATTCATGTAAAATTCACCCTCAGGCCCCTGATTTTCAAGAATCCACTTTTTTTCTCCGGTCAAGACTGTTTCCAGCCATTTCTGCCGGGCATCTATTTCTTTTCTCAGGTTCTGATAATAAATGAACATAAGTGAAATTCCCACAGTTATGCAAAATATAATAAGTTTCATCACGTTCTTTCGATGTTTTACTTTTCTTTTGCATTGATTGTGTTTATGCTCATGCATCTATATTCTCCAGGATTTTTCTGATTTTGATACTTGCAGTCCCATCACCATAAGGATTTCTGGCCTCACTCATCCTTCTGTAAATTTCAGGTTCTGTAAGAAGCTGCCTGCATTCTCTGTAAATATCCTCCATTTTCGTGCCTGCAAGCTTTAAGGTTCCTGCTTCCACACCTTCCGGACGTTCTGTTGTATCTCGCATGACCAGCACAGGTTTTCCCAATGCCGGAGCTTCTTCCTGAATTCCGCCACTATCAGTCATGATCAGATAACTGGCTTTCATCAGGTTATGAAATTCTACCACATCCAGTGGTTCGATCAGGTGTATTCTATCACATCCACCGAATTCCTCATCCGCGATTTTTCTGACCTGCGGATTCAAATGTACAGGATAAATAACCTTCACATCTGTAAATTCCTCCACGATCTTGCGTATAGCCCGGAACATATCACGCATGGGTTCTCCCAGATTTTCCCTTCTGTGTGCTGTCACAGCAATCAGTCTGCTGTCTTTTGCCCATTCTGTTTCCGGGTGATAAAAATCATTTCGCACCGTATAGTGCAAAGCATCAATTCCTGTATTTCCTGTGACAAAAATCTGCTCTGGATCCTTACCCTCTTTCAGCAGTGCATCCGCTGCTTTCTGGGTCGGTGCAAAATGCAAGCTGGCAGTAAGTCCAATGGCCTGCCTGTTAAATTCTTCCGGATAGGGAGATTTCATATTATAAGTACGAAGTCCCGTTTCCTATCTCTATTTTTGTGTATGCAATTTTTTGTTCTTGTAATAAGATATGCTCCCAATATAAGAATTTCTACACCGAGAATGTAGCGTCAAGTTAAAACATTTTGCTATCCGGCATATTTTTTTTTGTTGTCTTTTTTTGATCACCCCATTTATTCCCAGTGTATTTTCATTGTCAGAGTACATACTAGCAATGTAACATCAAACAAAACAACAATTAACCAAGGAGGAAAATGATTATGTCAAACAATACTTCTTCTAACAAAGCAGCTGTACCAGAAGCAAAGGGCGCATTAAATCGTTTCAAATTTGAGGTTGCAAATGAGCTGGGTGTGCCGCTTACAGACGGATACAACGGAAACCTTACTTCCAAACAGAATGGTAGTGTAGGTGGTTATATGGTTAAAAAGATGATCGAGGCGCAGGAAAGATCCATGTCCGCAGGACAGAGCGGCCAGAGTGGTCAGTACTAATTCAAAAAACGCCTGATTAAGTAAAAAAATACAGGGTATTACTTACTCCTCAACGAGAAGCAGGTAATGCCCTGTTTTGAAATAGATCTTTTTTGACGCTCTAACCTTCTGATCCTGCGTTTTCTATTATACGCTCAGCTTCTTCTCCATGATCCAGCCGCTGATTACATACAGCACTGCCGCAATGGCAAATGATGCTGCAATATACAGGACAAAAGTAAGTTCCATACTTTTCAGAACCGGAATGAGATCCAGCAGCTTCCCAATAACAGAAGATATTACCAGGAAGATAAGGAAGCCGGCGATGCCGCTGCCTTTTTTGCCTGCAAGGACACTGGCGGATAAGATCACGGACAGGTCAGCATTCACAATGAAGACGATCCAGCTTGCCAGAAGACCAAAGAAATAGAAAGCTGCTTCTGCCGGAGTAAAAGTCACGGACCAGTTTACTTCCATAAAGGAACTCACCAGATTGATCATCTCTTTCAGACCGCCAATGTAAAGAGTTGCAACTGTCACATCAATGGCTGCCAGCGCTGCAAAAAATGCGCCTGCCATGATAATGGAAATTCCATTTTCCAGGATCTTGGCTCCCAGAATCTGATAACTGCTCTTTGGTGTGAGAAATAACATATAACTCTGTTTGGTATTCAGGTCACGATGGAGAACATTTACACTCTCTATACCAATGTAGATAACACCAAATATTGTACACATGACCAGGAAAATAATTCCCATTGCCAGAATATTATCCTTTTTCCAAAATACACCTATTAAAAATGCAATTTCTGCAACTGCTGTGATCACCAACAGAACCAGTTTGGAAAATGCGGTTTTCCGAAGCTCATATTTCATCAACTTTAACATACTTCTTCTCCTCCATGTCCATAGATTTCACGGTACAGATCCACTACGGATTTGTGTTGATTAATCCGAAGCTCCTCTACCATGCACTGATTTGCCAAAATACCATCTTTCATAAAAATGGCTGCATCTGCTACACGTTCCAGTTCGTCTACGAGATGACTGGAAACTACCAGTGTCACATCTGGATCTATGGCTTCCAGAATGCTCTTCATGATCTGGTCTCTTGCAAGAAGGTCAATGCCGTTCAACGGTTCGTCAAGCAAGTACAGCCTAGCCTCCCTTGCCATGGTAACTGCAATTTTCAGCTTGGCCATCATACCAGAGGACAGCTTCTTCGCTTTCATGTCCTCTGTAAGCTCCATGCGGGAAATCATCTGTCTGTATTTCTCCATGGAAAAATCTTCGAAAAAGTCCTCATAATATTTTCCCACATCTGAAACTGTCATCCAGTTGTAGAAATAAGGCTCCGTGGACATATAAGCAATTTCTTTTTTACTCTCTTTTCCAATGGGAGTTCCCTGATAAAGGATCTCACCGTTGGTAGGCTTTACAAGTCCTGCTACCATTTTCATCCAGGTGGTCTTGCCGCTTCCATTGGGGCCAAGCATGGCGTATACAAGGCCTGGCTCCAATTGTAAAGATACCTGATTCACAGCAGTCTTACTGCCGTATTTCTTCGTTACTTCTCTGCTCTCTAAGATCATTTTTATACACTCCTCGTCATTCCGACTGTTCTTTCTCCAGAAATCCGATTGCCTGAGCTCTGGAAAAACCAAGTTGCTCCATTCCTTCCAGGAATTCCCGGATCAGGGCTCCTGCCATCTCTTCCTTCAGCTGCTGCACTCTTTCCGGATCTTCTGTCACGAAGGTTCCCATCCCGCGTCTGGTAAAGCAGACGCCTTCCATCTCCAATTCTTTATATACGCGGCTGACTGTATTGGGATTAATGGTATATTCTACTGCCAGATCCCGCACAGATGGAAGCCTCGCACCAGGAGACAGCTTGCCTGTTACAATATCCTGCTTTATAGAATTTGCTGCCTGGAGATAAATTGGCAGCGATGAATTATATTCCATGGTTACCTCTCTTTCTGTATCACTGTCATAGCTGTATAGTACACTAGAATTGTATTTTCGTCAAGTGGTTTTTTACATTTTTTCACATAAGGAACAAAACAGTGTTTCCTGTGCAAAAAAAGAACATTGCATTTCCCTGCAAAGGAAATGACAATGTTCTCTTTTCTATTTCTTTTAGAATCCTTTTCCATTTTCTTCGTTTTCCATCTGCGCCTTGGCTTTTCGCCCGATTCCTGCATTGCTGTTCATAATGCTGGCCCGGGTGATCTTGTCGTTTCCAAATTTCATGCGGATGGCATCCATCGCTGCATCCAGCTTCTGGCGCTGTTCCTTTTTCGCACAGTCCTCAAACAGGGACATCTGTTCGAATCCGTCCTCAGTAAGTCCGGTGAGTGCCACTCCGATCAGACGTAATGGCTGCCCCTTCCAGAACTCTGCGAACAGTTTTCTGGCATTTGCGTAGACTTCATCAGTTACATCCGTAGCGCTTCCAAGCTTCATCTGATGGGAACGATTCTTAAAATCCAGAGTGCGGAAGGTGACAGAAATACAGGTACATTTCTTTCCTTTCCGCCTCATTCTGGTGGCTACCACATCGCATTGCTCCAATAAAATAGGCTGGATCTGCTCCATAGATACAATATCATCATTGAAAGTCTTCTCCACGCTGAAGCCTTTACTCTCCTCAGGCACTTCCAAAACCGGAGAATTGTCAATGCCTCTGGCGTACTGGAAGAGCTGATGTCCGGTCTTTTCTCCCAGAAGTGTCTGAATAGTGGACTCCCTTTCCCGAGCCAGTTCCCCTATGGTGCGGATACCGAAATCAACCAGCTTCTTTTCCGAAGCTTTTCCCAGAAATAACAGATCTCTGATGGGAAGAGGCCACATTTTTGCCGGAATTTCTTCCGGGAAAAGGGTGTGCACTTTATTTGGCTTCTCGAAGTCCGAGGCCATTTTCGCCAGCAGCTTATTGGTGGAAATTCCCACATTTACTGTAAATCCAAGCTCCTGATAAATCTTATCCTTTATCTCACAGGCTGTTGCTATGGGATCCGGGTAGATCAGGGAAGTTCCAGTCATGTCCAGAAATACCTCATCAATAGAAAAGGATTCCATTGCAGGAGCATAAGATTTACAAATTGCTTTAAATGCCTGGGAATTCTTCGTGTAAAGGCGAAAATCACTAGGTACCACTACCAGATTCGGGCATTTTCGAAGGGCCATTGCCACGGGCTCACCAGTCTGTACTCCGTATTTCTTGGCAGGAATGGATTTCGCAACTATGATTCCGGTACGTGTCCTGGGATCACCGCCTACTGCAGACGGAATTTCCCGCAGATCCGGCTCACCTGCCTTTACTCTGCTCGCTGCCTCCCAGGAAAGAAAAGCGCTGTTCACATCAACATGAAAAATCAATCTTT
Organism: Ruminococcus sp. RTP21484sp1_RTP21277st1_D2_RTP21277_210401; assembly: GCF_040924225.1. Taxonomy (NCBI): domain Bacteria; kingdom Bacillati; phylum Bacillota; class Clostridia; order Eubacteriales; family Oscillospiraceae; genus Ruminococcus; species Ruminococcus sp. RTP21484sp1_RTP21277st1_D2_RTP21277_210401. The sequence goes on from NZ_JBCOMJ010000003.1 coordinate 21,709, forward strand.
CCATCTGATTCTCCTTCTTTCGTATTTTCCTTTATTTCCGAAAATTCTGTGATAGACTCAATATAGCACGTCAGAAGGAAATATGTCCAGATTCTTTATGTATATATTACGCAAATACGGTAACACAAAAAGACTGTAAAAGTTCTAAACTGGCTGTCATAGCGAAAAGCTGCTGCGAAAAAGGTCACCTTTAGTTCAGATAACTCAGAATATTGTCATTATCCAATGTGAACAGCTCCAATTGCGCGGATATCCATTGGATAAACGTTCTCTCTGCCAACATACTGGGAAATGTATTCTACATAATTCTCCATTTCATTTTCCGGTACAACAGCTGCAATAACACCGGCAAATCCGCCGCCATGTACTCGGCAGATACCGCCGCCGATCTTGTTCAGGAACAGCTGGGTAAGAGCAAGAACCAACGGGATCTTCTGCTCGTGGCAGTCTTTCATGCAGTAGCAGTTCTGAAGCAGTTCCCAGGACGATCTTCCGGATTCATCCATCAGCTTCAAAAATTCCTCGTAATCTGCCTTACCAATTGCCTCTGCTGCCCGTTCTACACGGGAAGTCTCTTCAAAGAAGTGAATGGAACGGAGAATTGCTCTGTCGTCCTGAATCTCGTTTACATGTGCAAGCAGATTTTCAAGAGTAGTCTCATGAAGAAGCTCTGCACCAAGTACCTTGGCTGCTGCTTTCATCTCACCTGGAATCTCAGAGTACTCCTGGCTGAGATCTGCATGGCCTTTTCCGGTGTTTACAATAACCAGTTTGTGATCAAATTTTCCATAGGAGAAGTCCAGCTTGCTGTATTTCAGATCATTTCTGTCTGCAAAGTCGAAGAGAACCGGACCACCAACTGCACATGCCATCTGATCCATCATTCCGGAAGCTTTATCCCAGTATACGTTCTCTGCGTACTGACCAATCTTTGCATAGTCTGTGTAAGTCATCTTGCTGTCGTTAAAGAAGTAATCGATGATTACGCAGATCAGCATTTCAAAGGATGCAGAGGAACTTACTCCTGCTGCTGCGATCACGTTGGTGCTTACATAGGCATCAAAACCAGCTGTCTGAAAGCCATTCTTCTTCGCACCTTCCATCATACCGGCAACCAGGGCAAAGGTTCCTTTCGGATAGTTGGCTCTGCTGATCTTGTCAAGATCAACTACGATCTCATCTCTGTAGCCTTCACTTGTAATGTGGATCACGTTGGTTCCATTCGGTGCAGCTGCGCCGATGGTATCCAGATTGATACTTCCTGCGATTACCTTGCCGCCGTTGTGGTCAACATGGTTTCCGATGATTTCTGTTCTTCCAGGGGAAGTAAAGAAATCTGCATGGTCATGTTTGTAGATTCTGGCAAAGTTGTCTGCTAGATTCTGGAAACGAGCTGCGCAGGCACTGTTCTCTCCATAGATTTTCTCAAGGTTTGCTTTTTCTGGTAAATTCATGGTCTCATTCTCCTATTTTTGTTAATATTGTTATAATTTTACATTCTGTACTCCAGCTGCCTCAGTGCATATTTTCCGCTTCATCTGTGCTTATCCGGATCTCTCATCAAGTTAATTTCATTTTTGTCGAGAGGCAATCACTTTTAGCGTTTTTTGAGGCAAAAATTTTATTCTTTTATTCTGGTCAAATTTTGCTCTGACGCAATATTTTCCTCTTTTGTGCATGTTAACTTGACTACAATAAAATCACAATTTTATCGGGAAAATGACCCACTTAAATCCCTTATTTTTATTGACTTCTAGAAAGTCGATTTTTGGAAAAATCGCGATTTTGAGCTATTTTTGGCTGTTTTTTGAACTTTTCGTCAAATTGCACAAAAAAAATGACCTCGGATAAAAATATCAAAGGTCATTTTCTATGTTCTTGTTCTTATAAGTTCCTAGTAAGTAAACTATTTTATTTGATGTTTCAGGCTAAAAAATTTGCCCCATTTTACGCTAAAGTTTATTGCCCTCGAACATAGTATTTCTGACCTTGAAGTCATTATACGAAATTTATATATTTCTTGCAATAGTTCGAGTCCCAATTTCGCAATATTTTACTTATTTTGCTTAATATATTACGGATATTGATCAATATCATCATCATCTTTATTTCTTCCGGCAGTAAGACAAGCTGTAAGAATAAGTCCAACTACTCCACCAACCACAAATGTGCAGCCTACAATACAAATAAATGTACCAATACCAAGTGTAATCATGCAGTCTCATCCTCCATTCTGTTAATTTCTGTATCAAGCAACTCTAAAGCAGTATAAAATTTAGTGTCGATTTCTTCATAAATACAATCAATAACATTTTTAATAATTTTTTTACGAATATAATTGAGCTTTTGATCTTCTGCAAAATCGTCTATAGATATATTCATTTTCAGATCATCAGAATCAAGCTCAACACCATTTTTATGTTCTTCTAATCTTCTTTCAAGATACCATTTAGCTTTTTTTAAATCCTGAAGCTCTTTTTGCTTGTCACCAACATATTTCTTACCGGCTCTGCAGATATATTTAACTACATTACCAAGGCAATAACCAAGTCCCCAGTCTTCTATAAAATTAATTACCTGGTATTTTGTTCCGCAATAATGAGACGGATTATCTACTGCATTATGTCCAGAAACTGGATCAGAATAAGCGTGGGATACAGTTTTGCAATTATCTTTTCTAACAAATGTTTTGAAACTATATGATAAATTACCGTATGTATTATCTATAGATTCAATTTCATCAAAATTGTTTAGAAGGTACTCAATTGGAAAAAATACATCTGCTGTAGAGATACATCTATCACCTAAATTAACGATTGTAGCATAAACTTTTTCGCAATAAGGTAAGAACATTTTATAGATACTTTCTCCACCAACTGCAAAATACTTAAGCGGAATTTCGGCTATAAATTTTATTTCTTCTTTTGTCATTTTTTTTAGCACATTAACATCTGTAACATATCCATTATCTTCATTGATATTGATTGGCTCTACTGCATAATTAAGTGTCGTAGAAAGGATAATATTGTTCCTACTTTTAAGTGGCTTGTTACCAATACTGTTCCATGTCTTTCTTCCCATGATAACAGAATGTCCCATTGTTAATTCTTTAAATCTTTTCATATCTTCTGGAATCTTATAAAGTAAGTCACCATTCTTACCGATTCCACCAAAATTATCCATACAAACGATTGCTGATAACATAAATTTTCTCTCCTTAAATACCCAATGGTAGTGTCAATTGTGGCTTCATTGGCTTGTAATTTTCCATAGAAAAGTCGTAAATTGTCATGTCGTAAAAGTTATTTTTTTCTGAATTTAATACCAATTTTGGCATCAAATTTTTATCAATTTCACCATTTTTTAACGCTTCAAAAGTGACTAAATGACGTTCATTTGCGCGATGAATTAGTTCTTTTGCTTGGTCAATATGGAGGTCGTATACCTGTTCATTTGCCACGAAATGAGTAAATTTTCCAGGTTTATATCCAGTGTGTCTAGCAACCATCATGAGCAGTGCGGCGTATTGTATTTCATTAATTCCACCTCCACCACTTGCAGCTAATAAGTCACCTGATCTCTGGTTTAAGAACAGGTCTAAATACTCTCCACGTACTGTCCATATAGTCTCATAGGCACATGGTTTTAATCCGTTTGGTTCATCTCTAAATTCCTCTTCTTGCCAGAGATTACAGATATGATAACGTCCATATGGATTGTTCTTGATATCATCTAAAACACGCTTTTTAAACAAGTCATAACGGTGTACTGTATGACCATATCTATACCCATTTGTACCATCTCCAATATCCCACAAATTCCAATATGACACGCCCATTTCATTCAAAAGCTTGAGGTCATTTGACTCTTTCTGGAAGATCCAAAACATTTCTTTGATTGCACTTTTCCATGCAATTGGACGTAAAGTACAGATTGGAAATTCACCTTTTGAGAGGTCATATTGACGCATTTGATGTGTCACAAAATAGGTATGTGCAGGTGTTCCGTCCTCATATTTTGGTCTAGGATTTTCATCTTTAATACCATTTTGAAGGATATTATAGATAGATTCTACAAGATATTTATCGGCTTTTGTCATTAATCCGTATTCATATTCCATGTATTATTCCTCAACTTTCCACTTAAAAATATCTTCTTCAAATTTAGAAATTACATCTTTATTATTAGTGTGGATTACAATAAAAATTTCTTTTGGAATTCCAAGAGACAATAATCCCATAATAGATTTTGCATCAATAACATATCTGCCACATACAGCGTCAATGTCATAATCGTATTTATCAATAGTTTTTACGAGACTATTAGCATCATTCAGTGTGTTCAGTTTGATTTTCATTATTTTCATCTTCTTTCACTTCTTTATTTACTATATCTTCATCTTCTAAAAACAATTTATATCCATATTTATCATTGCAGATATTATATAATTTTGCATTTGCATCTTCGGAAGCAGGTACACCCTTTTTGTGAGTGTACCTTTTGCAAATGTTTTGTTTTGGACATGTTTTAGAATTTTCATCTAATGCACAATAATAAAATGTGTCCATTTATTACTCATTTTTGTCAGTTGATCCGAAACCACCGTTACGTGTTGCTTTTGCATCGTCATCATCAGTAATTCCATATTCTAAGAAAATTCCCTGGGCGATAGCTGCATTACTTGTTACTGAAAACTCTTTATCTCCACGATTTACAAGTTTAATAAAAATGTGACCTTCGTTGTCAGAGTTAATAAAATCGCAGTCTATAATTCCTGTTCCATTTACTAGATTGCACTGATATTTAAATCCAAGTCCACTTCTTGGGTAAATCATAAGAACATAATCTGTATTCATACGACATTTAATACCTGTTGGAATTTTAATTACTTCTCCTGGCTTTAGTGTAAATGAAAATGGAGTTCTAATATCAAATCCTGCGCTAAACTTTGTAGCTCTTGTAGGTAACTCTAATCCATAATACATACTTTCAATTTCTTGTCTGAGTCTCTTAGATGTATCATCACCTGCAAGTCCAAATGTATCTAAATAATCTTTTTCAAACTGCTTATAGCTTACTTTCTCAAATTTTGCCACCCTCTTCATTTATCTTCATCCTCCTCGTCCCATGGATCATATTCATCGCAACATTCACAATCACCGTTGCAATGCAATTCTTTATTTGGATTAACTCTAAACATATATTTAAGAATTCTGTCTTCACCAATAGTTTCAATCGCATCGTAAGCTGTACCTCCATCAGAAAACAATACAGCACCGACTGGTGGTAAGTACGACTCCGTTTCAACAGTAATTGACATGTCATCTTCATCGAATGCAATCCAGAGTGCATCTGATGGATGGTCGATTTCTCCATTGTGTTCGTCTGCATAATTC
>NZ_JBCOMJ010000003.1:27114-109151 GCF_040924225.1 Ruminococcus sp. RTP21484sp1_RTP21277st1_D2_RTP21277_210401
CAATACGAAAATAATCTTCACCAAAATTTGGCTTCCAACGTTTCTTAGTTTCTTTCTTCTTATTTTCTTCTTTATCTGTATCTGCAACTTTCTGTAAATCTTCTTTTACTCTTGAAAGTGTCTGTGTAATAGCTTTAATAACCTCTGGACTACATCCAGATACATCAACGTTATATCCAATACAATTTGTATCCATATTTTATTTCTCCTTCTCTTTATATAAGTCTTTAATTTTTTCTTCTAAATATTTCAAATATTCGTCCCACATATTTTTAGTGTAGATATACTCTTTAGTCTGACGTGCCATCATTAATTTTTTCATATCAGATTTATAATCAAATGGTTTATTTCTACGACCTAGCTTTTTTGCAAGAACATCAGATAAAAATGACTGTGTAAATCTTGAGAAAGTTAATAAGTCTTCTTTCTGAATAGCAGCGATTATTTTCTTATATTCATTTATTTTATTCGTTGGTATTGTAACATCTGCTTTTGGGAAATTTTTTAGACTATAAGGCGTGATATCAGCACCAAATGATGATGCTTTTAATAGATTTGCAACTGCGTCCATATCTGCAGTCTTGAATTTAAATTCTACTTCGCTATCATAGATATGTGGATCTGAATATGGAATATTTGTTTCATCAAGTTTCTTTAAAATATTTTTCCCACGAATAATGCTTGGGATGTAAGCTACAAAAGTACCTCGACCATAATAATAAATTTTATTACCGAATTGACATTTAATATATAAGTCATCGTAACTTTTATCAACGGTTCCATCTTCTTCTCTTGGCACATCATGACTTTCTGGTGAAAGTTCCGGTACAATTCTGTACTTACCTTTAAAATGCTGTGTTAAATAACTCATAGGCATTCACCTCAATATTCTTCGTAGTAAGTTTCATCACTTACTTCTACTTTATTTTTCTCTGCAGCATGGATTTTATCTAATGCCTCTTTACGAGTTTGAAATACATAATCTCCAAGAGCATTGTATCCAAATAGATAAACGTGTCTGTCCTTTTTATCCATACCGCAAAAGTAATCTTCTCCAACTGTTCGAACTTTTAATTCGCACAGATCATAAGTACCATTCTTTTTCTGAATCCTGGCATAATAAACCATGTCACCTTTATTTATTGTGCTGTACATGTTTTTTCTTCCTTTTCTTTTCTATATTCCATAGGATTTTTTGAGTGCAGAGGGAATCAAGTGTAGCAATGACATTCTCGATAACCTCTTCAAGTTCATAATTTTTACCACAATCCCAGTTGTAAATAGGAAAATATATCTCATCATGGTCCATATCTGTAACTGTGAGTGTATATGTATTATCTGACAAATCAATGTCAACTGTTAACCTATCAATGTCTTTATATACAAATTTGTTAAAATATGCGTGGTCACCATAAATCTTAAAGCCATTATTTCGCAGCTTATTAAAATCCATTTTATTGTGAATAATATATTTGTCGTGAATGTCATTAATATTCATCTTGATTTCCTCCATATAAGGGAGTCGGTTAAGACTCCCATAATTATTTACTTAATCACACTTACTCCAACCACAATCTTTACATGTGTTGCAACCACCCTCAAAAACTAAATTACCACCACACTGAGGGCATTTAGAAGATGTTGCATTTGCAACAATTTTCTTTTTTGACTGTTTTGGTGTATCAATTATCTCTTCTGAATCATCAGAAATTTCATCCTGCATTTCTTTGTACATGTCAATAAGAGCATTTCCGATAGCAACAGGACAACAAGATCCTTTTGATGTATCGTGTTTTGTTGCTGTTCTTACTGCATAAGACGGACATGTTCCGCTTGACTTAAGCTGGTCAATGATTGAATAAATATCAATTCCACCTCTTGCTGCAAGAGAAATCATTCTGGAAAGCCCGATCATGAATTGGTTACATCCGCCTGAAGATCCCTTACTTAAATATGTTTCAAGAAGTTCTCCAGTATCTGGATCAAAGAATGCTTCGCAATGCAATGTTCCACATCCAGTCTGTAATGTACGTTTCTTACCAACACAGTTGTCATCAGCTTTAATAATCATTCCTCTGCTAAGAGTTGTTTTAGGCTTTTCAGATGTTTCATCATCTTTTTTACTATCTGACGTTGTAAGAATTCCTGCACGTTTACATCCATCACGGAAAATTGTTACACCTTTAAGCCCTGCTTCCCAGGCTGTCATATATAATCCTTCGACCTGTTCTACTGTAAAATCATTTGGTACATTAACCGTAGAACTAATTGATGCATCAATATGTGTCTGCCAAACGCTCTGCATATAAATACGATTCTTATAATCAAGTGTCTGCGCAGTTACAAAATAATTTGGTAACTCAGAATCGTCTTTTAAATTGTTCTTTTCCATGTAATCTTTTACGATTGGTGTGTATACTTTGTAATACTCATCATGTCCTTTAAGAGATTCTGTTTTTCTTGTATAATAGTTTGCGAAAATTGGTTCGATTCCACCAGATACTCCAAGCATTGTAGAAAGTGTTCCTGTTGGAGCAATTGTAAGAAGCTGAGAATTTCTAAGACCATACTCTTTTACAAGCTGTTTTGTTTCACCAAGAGCATTTTTTGAATAATAAGCAGACTGCTCAACTGCTTCCGGATTATATTTTGGATATGGACCATAATCTTTTGCTAATAAAGCAGACGTTTTAAGTGCTTCATCAGCCATTGCATGACCGATCATATCACATAAATCAATAGCTTCAGGACTTCCATATTTAATACCCATCTTAATAAGTAAATCTGCAAGACCAAAAATTCCAAGTCCAATCTGTCTCCAATCTCTTACAGAATCTCTCTGTTCCTGTAATGGATGTAATGGTAATCCTTCGTCAAGGACTTCGTTTAATCCGATTGTTGCAATATGTACTGTTTTTCTAAAATCATCAAAATTAAATCCATGTGGAGTTGCAAACTCAGCTAAATTAATACTTCCGAGAAGGCAGCTCCCACCTGCTGGAAGTGGTTCTTCCTGTTTTATTACCCTATAGGCTTTTTATCCTATAGTTCTGGGGATTTCTCCCATATCCATAAAGCGCAAGTAAAACATTACGGAATACGTCTGTCAATTCAGACCAGCTTAGCATACATTTTCTTCGGGGATAATATTTTGTAATTCTATTAAAAATGATTTCATATTATGTACGTTGTCAAAACAAGTAAATAAACTTCTAAAATCCTTTATTTCATATTTTTTGTTAATTATATTGATTAAACTTGATAATGTTGCTCTTATTTTATTTTTTGGACAATTTAATACTAAATTTTTATTTTGTAATACCCATTTTTCTATATCTTTTTTTATTTCTTTTTTATGAATAATATTATTTTCATGATTTTTCTTCGCTGCAATATCTACACCTTTTTGCCAAGTTTTAGCATTTGTAGCACATTGATCACTACAATAAATTCTTCTGTTAGTTTCCCATGTGCTCAAAACAATTTCTTTTCCACAATATGCGCAAGTAAGTACTTTTGTTTTTTTAGGTTTACTCTTTTGTGTTTCATTTCCTTTTCGTAATCCAGCCAACATTTTCTTTGATGTTTCAGGATTTAGCCATTTTATCTTAGTAGTCTCACTTATTTTTCTTTTGGTCTCTTCAGATTTTTTTCCGCCATTACATCCTCCAGAATCAAGATTGTATCCAAATACTTTGTAATTGGAGTTGTAATATTTAATCCAGTATCTTTCTTTTTCATTCAATTCTTCAATATTATCTGCGGAATCTATTTCTTCAAAAGTAAAGTTATTTTCTCCATATTTGTTTATAGCGTTGTGAAAATAAACAGATTTTCTTTTTTCGCACTTTGCTTCTCTAATATGTTGATTTTTTCTATATTCTAAGGAATTAGTAGTTTGTCCAATATATATTTTGTTGTTAATTAAATTTGTTGCTTTATAAATAATCAGATTTATTACTCCTCTGATTATCCCCTACTGATCCGTACTCGTGGATGGATTATTGCTAACATAACGCTCACCATCTATGCGTTACAATCCCCTATGTTGTAGTAGGATCTCGGTATTCCCATATCCTAAGACTTAGGGTTCACCGATTTTACGGAATGTTTTACTTGCGCCCAAGAACCCAAGCACAAGGATTAGTTCCGGCATAATGAAAATTATTGTCACAACTAAGTAAATTCCAGTTTTCGATTCTGTCCCAGAAAAGCATTCCAGGCTCTGCATAATCCCAGTTCATTTCACATAATTTGTGGAACATTTCATATGCATCAATTGTTTTAGTAATAGTTTCACCTGTCTCAGCTCTAGTAAAGTTAAGTGTAAATGGCTGTTTATTTTTTACTGCGGCCATAAATTTGTCTGTAATACGAACAGAGATATTAGCTTTTGTTACTTTATCAAGATCTGATTTAATTCCAATAAATTCCTCAAGATCTGGATGTTCGCAGGACAAGCTAATCATTAATGCTCCTCTACGTCCCTGTTGACAAATTAATCCAGTGATCAAAGAGTATAAATCCATAAAACTAACTGAGCCTGTTGTGGTTTTTGCAGAGTTTCTTACTACAGACCCTCTAGGTGCTAACTTGCTAATATCGATTCCACATCCACCACCATAAGAATATGTACGTGCAAGTTTCTTTGCACAATCAAAAATAGATTCAATGTTATCCTCTGGAGGTGTAATAACATAACAGTTGCTAAGTGTGGTTTTTACATACTTATCGTTACTGACATCAATATCTTTGTTTACACCTCTGTTAGCAAGGATTCTTCCACCAAAGAGAAATTTCTTATCCTTAATTAACTGTTTTACTTCCTCATTCCAACCAGAAACTCTATCAAGCCACTGATCAAATGTTTCTCCATTAAACTGATACTTTCTCTCCCAGATATCCTGTCCCAGTTTATTGTCTTTTCCTAACCATTCTTGTACAGTCATTTTGTCACTCCTTTACTCTAAATAAAAATCATTAATATAATCAATAGCTTCATTAATACCTTTAAAAATCACATCACAATCTTCTGGCAGCCATTCATAACTGTCATAATTGTTGAATCCAATAATTGGAATATGGTTATCTACTGCGAATTGCAGTTCTTGAGCTGTTCCGATAGAAGTGTTTGTATGTTCCAGATTTACAAGGATTAAATCACATTTTCGAATACGTGATAAATAGAATTGTTTTACTTGTTTATTAGTGATTGCATTGCCACCATCACGATCAAAATAACGTGTTGGATTGATTACTTTAATAGTTACATCTTTAGCTTCTGAAATATTTTTAAAAATATTCTCAGCTTTTAATCTCCATTCTTTTCCACCGTCATGCATTCCTCTACATGCACCGGCGAGATATACAGTTAGTTTTTCCATGTTACTACCTCTTAAATAAGTCCAGCTTCATCATCTGCTAATACCTTATCATAATCTTCTCTGAAGCAAATAAATCCTGCAAACTGTAAACTTGGAAGTCCAGTATTTTTATCTTTTGTTTCTTCCTTATATTTAATATCAATGAGTTTGCCAATAAGCTCATCTCGTTTTTCCCAGAGATCTTTTCTCATTTGATCTGAATATCCATATCCAACACCAGATTTTCCATCTTTATATTTAACGATTAACGATCCAAGTGCTCCTTTGTTCTTGCCAGACCCTTCTTCGTATCCAATAACTCTTAAAGTCGCATCATAGAACTGTTTTACTTTAATAAGACTTTTGGTTCGTTTGCACTCATATGGCTTGTCAAGATTAATGCAACATCCTTCCCAATCATTATCTTCTGCGTACTGAAGCCATTCCCAAATTTTACTGTGGTCGTAACCATGATATACTCTCGGAACAACTTCAATATTGTCTGTTGGATGGAATTTAAGTTTTTCTTCCAATTCATCTAAATCTTTGCTTCTAATGGAGTATGGTTCTTTAGATTTTCCAGACCAAAATTCTTTAAGGGGGAACATATCGAATACAACGAATTTTAATTGAGATTTGTCACCAGATTTGCTATTTGCGATTCCTGTACCTTTTTGAAATGCTTCAGAATCGGATAATCCTTCTTTATTTTTATAGAGAAGTTCACCGTCTACAAACATATTGTCATAGCCCATTGCTTGTAGATCTTTAATAATATGATCGACACCATTAATTTTCTTATTCTGTCTAGTTCTGCACTCAGTTCCAATGTATGCACATCTGAGTCCATTTAGTTTGCGGCTAATATAAATCAGCTCATTACCTTTCAGCTTAACTTTTTCAATTGAAGTACCAAGCTGTACATTAAATTCTTCAATCAGTCCTGGAATAGCTTTATTGATAAGCTTGGAGTCTGCACCTAATCTAAACTTCTTTGTTACCATTTCTTCATAAAACTGACATTCAGCTTCAGATTTAGAATTATTGCAAATAAACTTTCTGACAGTAGCAACATCTACATCAGTACCTGTATTATGAGTTTTTAGGTAATCAATAACTTCTGAGAAGTTTTTTGGCTCAAATGTTGCATAATTTGCAGCTTTTGAAATGGTCATTTTATCGATCTTTTTTGTGCTGATTCCTGTAACGGTATTACCGTCCAATAGGAATACCAAACACTTTTTAAGAAGCTCATTATTCTTATTTTCTCTAAGGATACGCTGCTTTTCATTCAGGCTTGAAGTGTTCTGAATGAGTTTTAAAATTTCAATTACTTGTTCCAATAAATTAGTCCTCCAATCTTCCGATTACTTTTATATGTTCAGTGAATAGTAATGTTAACTGTCCACTGCTATGTACTTCTTCAACTGAAATGCAGTTATTACAAAAACCGATATCTGCAATACATCCTATAATGTTGCTTTTATAATTATCATCCATAATGAATACGCAACAATCACCGATTCTATGTATAACATTATCGTCATCTACAAGAGTGTTATCTTTGATGTACATTTAATTAATCACCACCCTCTTGTAAGTCGATTGATGTATGAAGAAGTTCACTAATTGATTTTGTATTTTTATTAAAATATTTCATAACCTCAATTGCAGGTTCGATGTCTTCAAAAAATAAACCAATATATTCATATTCATTTTTCTTTATAAACTTTTTAATTTTATTTAATTGCTTAAGATCGATGTAACAATTTTCAATCAGTCCATCATAAACAATTTTTATATACTCTCCCTTTAATGGATATAACCCTAAAAGTTCTGAAATAGGGATATAAACCTTAACAGTTATTGGATCAATTTTGATTTTATATTCTCTACCATACTTCTTCATAATCTGAGAAATATCATTAATAAGTTCTATCATATTATTTCCCCTTTCTTTTAATTGTGCTTAACCACGTATTTCTTGCATTATTACTTGTATTTAGACATTTGTAGAATGCCTGTGGTTCAGCACATAATAAACATCTTTTCTTTGCTCTTGTAAGCATTGTATATAACATACAGTTGTCCAATAGCTTATAATGAGTATTATCAATTACGCAGATAACTGTTTTCCTGGAAGATCCTTGCATCTTATGAGTTGTTAAAGCATAAGCCATATCTAAATCTGTAAGTTCACTTCCTTCGTATCTGATCACTTTATCTTGTTTCTCATAAACTATATTGTTATCTTCATCAAAAACTAATCCAACGTCTTTTTCTACTTTAGGTCCAAATGACTGATAAGTAACTTCGCAATAAGTCACTGGCTTTTTACCACTCATGTCTTCTCCAATAAATGTGATATATCCGATTTCACCATTAAAGACATTTCGATCATAATCATTTACAGTCTGGACAACTTTACATCCAAGCTTAAATTCTTTTTCACCAAATGAAATTGACTTCTTTTCATCTTTAAGAAGCACTTCTGCAATATCTTTATTTAACTCATAAGCACTGTTTAAGCATCCTTCTCTACGAGGTACTGCAATACCAACATTGTCAACACCATCTGATTCGACCGCTGAAAAGAACATTTTTAATGCAAGCTGGTGAAGTGAGTCTCTTGTATCTCTGAACATGTAATACATATCCTGCAATTCACCATGAACCAATTTTTTTGACGTAAGAACTTCTGTAATGGGATTTTTATTATCTCGAATGAGATTTGCATCGGTAAGAATTCCAGATTTTTCTGCTTGACGCATAACTTTTGTAAGTTCGTTGATATTTTCTTTTGGTAGACAATGAATCAGATCAGAGAATATATTTCCAAATCCAATTGGCGGTAACTGTTTATAGTCTCCACAGATTATGATTTTTGTATTATCATCTATAGCTTCAAGCCATGCTAAGAAGATTTGCACATTTACCATAGATGCCTCATCCATTAATACTACTGGAGATATAAGCTTACAATCCTTATTATAATCAAACTTATTTGGACCATGACATCCTAGTGTTCTATGAATCGTCATTGCAGGATAATCTGTAGCTTCTGTAATACGTTGCGCTGCCATTGCGGATAATGCACAGGCTGAAATATTGTGATTTGCCAGAGAATACGCACGAATAATTCCACGTAAAATTGAACTTTTACCGGTACCGGCTTTTCCTGTAACGAAGCTAATACTCTGCGTTAGTATAGAGCGTATAATTGCCTTTTGTTCATCGGTATAAGAAAATCCTTGCTCTTGTTCTGCTTTAACGATTCCTGCCTCTATTTCATCGTTTTCTATAGGCACTGGTGACGGTTTATTCAATCTTTCTTGAATGATAGACAGGATCTTCATCTCAAGATTGTAGTATAGCTTAAGTCCAACTCTATCTTCATACTGATGTAAAAATGAATTATTTTCAAGAACTCCATCAAATACATCTATACACTCTGGAGCTGAATCTTCAACTGCAGCTTTTAAAATATCTACACTACAATAAGTATGTCCATCATTCTCACCAATTTCAGTAAGGTAATAGGAAATAAAAGCAATACATCTTTCTCTGGATTCAAGAAGTTCAGGTTTTAATTTAAGTGCCAATTTATCTACCTTCTTAAAACCAAACCCTTTCATAGAACATAAGTAGTATGGATTATTTTCAATTTTCTGCTTTAATAATCCAGGGTTTGGTTCATTGCTAAGAAGGTTTTTAATCATTGTGAATGTAACACCTAACGGTTTTAGTAATGTGATAATATCTGAAATAAGGTAATTATCAATTATCTTGTCTTTTATTTTCTTCCATGTTTTTTCACGAACACCTTTAACTTTTGAAAAATCAATTGTATCTAATTTACCGTCAGCTACATCATTTACAACATTTGGATATGCAGCAAGTAATGAATCTGCAACACTCTCAGGGATAAGTGATTTAAGAAAAACTTTAGAATCTTCCACAGTCTGCGGAGCCAATGCATAAACTGTGATTGGTACATATTGTGCCCCATATTTTTTATCATCTTTATATGTTGCAGTAATCTTATATTCTGAACCAACACACAGTTGCTGCATTCGTCCGGCTAAAGTTCCGACAAAAGTATCACCATGCTCATCTCCGAACAAATCTTTGTGAACAGTTATCTTCTGACAATTAGGAAGTTGATCAGTTGTATTGAATGAATAAACTCCCCAAGACGTATTTTCACTGTAGAAGCGCTCATATGAAATTCTGGCTGTAAATTCAAACTGCTGATCATCATTACTAAATTGTTCTGAATAACTCATTATACTTTTGCCCCTTTCTTACGCATTTGCTCAAGCCACATATTATATGTTTTTATTTTTTCAACAAAAAAATGTTCTTCTCTTTTTCTTCCTAATATTGCAAGACAGCTTCCTTTTTTTATATAGTCAGAATACTCTTTTAGCTGACTAGACCATATTGTCGCTTCAATAATTCCATATGGAGTATATAAATCAAGATATGCAAACTGATTTCCATTTTTATCTTTTTTCCTTTTGACATCAACAATCACACAGAACAAAACTGTTTTGTCGCCATCCATTACAAGGTCCCAATCAATTTTAGTATATTTATAAGCATCTTTTAACGGATCATTAGTTAAGAACATTGATAAAGTATCAAATTCCCATAGATATTCATCTTTAGCGTATTTTTCTTGAAAATCTTCCATATGCTTTTTATATTTTATGTTTTGTTCTTCTAAAAACTTTTTCTCTTTTACTTTATTATAGTCATTCAAAAGTTTTTCTTTGTTTACTTTTTTGCCATCTCTATAATCTTCTACGTTTAATCCAAATGGAATTAATTTAGAATATGGAGATGGAGTTGTTGTAACAGGTTTGTATTCTTTTCTAACAAACGTGGAACCTGCATATTTTTTCAATGTTGACATCTTATTTTTAGTTGGAATACCGCCAGCTTTAATAAGGGTGATAATCGCTGTTTTGTCCTGCACTTTTTCGATGAAATCATTTAAATTCTTGTAAGGTCTAAAATCTATAATTTTGTCAACAATACTGTCACCAAGACCTTTTACTGCCAATAATCCAAACAAAATTTCATTGTTCTCTGCAATTGCAGTAAATGATTTGTTCGATTTATTTACATTTGGTGGAGAAACTTTTATTCCAAGACGTTTGCAATCATTTATTACAATACTAATTTTTTCTACTTTGTCTGATTTTGACGTAAGAAGTGCAGCCATAAAATAAACTGTGTAGTGAACCTTTAGATATGCCGTAAGATAAGATAACAAACCATATGCCACAGCATGACCACGATTAAAACAATACTCTGATTGTTTTAGCATTAGCTGCCATATTTCAGATAACTCATTTTCTGTCCAATTTTTCTTTTTCAATCCAGATCTAAAGTCTTTTTCGAGACCAGCCATTTTATCTTTTAATTTTTTGCTTATTGCGCGCCTCGCATTGTCTATGTCTTCTTCTGGAAATCCTGCATATCTAAACAGTTGAAGAGCTTCTTCTTGGTAAAGTAAAACTCCTTGAGTTGTTATAAATAGCGTTTTTAAATCTTCATGTATTGTTTGTGCACTTTCCGGATGCAATTTATTTTGACAGTATATAGGAAAGCTATCTTTTGTACCAGGTCTATTAGCAGCGTTTACTACGATAATATCCTCTACATTGTCTGCTTTAGCTTCAATACACATTCTCCTTGCTTCTGCAGATTCCATCTGGAATATGCCAACAGTGTGACCTGGTTTATAAACTTGATCGTAAACATTTTTGTCTGAAAGATTCAAATGGTTGATATCTACATCTTCCCATGTAATTCCTGCCATATTTAACGTATCGTCAATAATATCAAGTGTTTCAAGTCCAAGGTAATCCATTTTAATCAATCCAAGATCATCCATCGCATTATGCATCTCGAACTCAATCATAATGTTTCGTTCTTTATCATAACAAAGTGGCGCATAATCTGTTACAGGAGTTGGCGTAATTAAAGTACCAGCAGCGTGTCTTCCCATTGATTTCGGAAGACCTTCTACATCCATTACATATTTAAACCACAATGGGAATTTGTTATATACATCATCAAGCTTTGGATTTTTACTTAGAATATCTTTTAAAAGAACATCTTTTTCCTCTTCCTCTCCAAGATCATTAAGTGTTTTGATTGTTGGAATCATTTTTGCAACATCATCTCTCAATTTATAAGGAATCTGCTTATAGTATGGAGAATCTTCTTTTTCATCAAGTACTTTACCAATATCTCTAATTGCAACTTTTGTACTCAAAGAATTGAATGTACAAATTGGAGCAACATTTTCTTTACCAAAAAGTTCTTCTGATATTTCAACCATTTCTTTACGTCTACGCTTTGAAATATCCCAATCAAAATCTGCCATAGACTTTCTTCCAAGGTTTGCAAATCGTGAAAAATCAAGCCCCCATCTTACACTGTCAATCTGTGTGACGTTAAGCATAAATAAACACAAACAATTTGCACCAGACCCACGAGAATATCCTATAGGAATTTTTCGTCTTCTTGCTTCTTTTGCAAGCATATACAGCATAATAAAATAGTCTGTATAATCAACTGCATATAAAACTGGCAGCTCTGTTTCAAGACGTTTTTTTCGTTCATCTTGATCCTCTTTTGACATATGACCAAATTTTTCTTTGAATGTTTTAAAAACTAAATATCGTAGATATTCTTCGTGATTTTTATATGGACCATCAATTTTGACCTTCGGCATAATATTGCCTTTATTTAGCCCAATATCAATATCTTCAATAATAGAAGAAATATTATTACTTTCTTGCAAACCTTTATCAATTACAGCTTTTGTGAACTGATAAGATAATTTCTGATATATTTCTAATTCTTTCTGAAGGTAACAATCAATATAACTTTCTCCAACTTCACGTCCTTCACCAATTTCTACAAACATTGCATGAGAGTCAATTAGAGAATCACTTAACATATGCGCATCTGTTGTAATAGTATATGGAAGATTATGTTCATTGGCGAAATCAAAGATAAGTTTATTTGCTTCTGCCTGTGCTTCTGTAGTATGTGACTGTAATTCACAAACAACGTAATCAAAAATATCCTTAATGTCCTGGATAAATTGTTCTGCCTCTTTATATCTTCCATCAGTCAGATATCTGCTAAGTCTACCGGCTTGGCAAGCAGTTAAGCAAATAATGCCTTTACCAAGATTATTATCTTTGATATATTTCATATCAATTCTTGGTTTTTTATATAATCCTTCTGTTCTCGATACCGATGTTATCTTTAGTAAATTCTTATAGCCTTGCTGTGTTCTGGCAAGAAGTACCATATGGTAACGTGGCTGCTTATAATCTTTTGTATCAGCTTTCCATGTCATATCATCTACTTCGTATATTTCGTTTCCGATTATTGGCTTTATTCCTTGCTTTTTGCATTCTTTTACAAAGTTTACAATGTTTGACATTGAACCATGATCTGTTATAGCCATCGCTTTCATTCCATTATCTTTTGCAAATTTTACTGCTTCTGGTACTTTTAAAATGGAATCAAGTAATGATCCTTGCGCAGTGTGCATATGTAACGAACTGTACATCTAGTCACCAACTTTCATCTTCGTATTCATCGTTATCTTCTATATCTTCGAAAGAAGTACTTAAAACATCTACGTCATCAATAACAAACTGTAATGTTTTAATTCCTTGATACTCACTAATGCATGGATTTCCAACAATATTGATTTTTGCAACATTATCAAATGAATTTTTGAGCCAATCCATAACAGAATTATCATCTTTACATTTAAACTGTACAAACTTAATCTCACCAATTTTAAAGCAATAAGAATCTTCATTCTTGCCCTGAATGGTAATATCGTCTCTATTTACTTCAATATCTGTAATAGCAATCATTGGTTCTTCAATGCCTTGTCCAATCAAGTCTGTAAATTTTGTCATCTCATAAATGATGCTTTCATTTACATCGTACTCTGGAATGATAAAATCACATAAATAGACTTTAGTGAAATCTTCATCTTTTAATTCATCATTGAATATTTCTTTTGCTTTTTCTACGTTATCAACTGGGATTTCAATACCGAATGCAGATTTGTGCCCCTGGGCAAAATTGAATTGATTGTTAGACTCTACAAGATCTCTGAAACTTTCAATAGGACTATGGTTTATATTTCGTCCACTACCACCAAATACAATGGTATTTGTTTTATAATCATAATGTTTCTTTAATAATAAACACGGTCTGTTGTACTTCTCAGCTACTTTGATTGCACATACTCCTGTCATTCCACCATCAAGAAGTTCTGATACATCACACATGATTACTTTATCATTAGGATTTTCTCCAATCTGATCAAATATCATCTGTACACTTTTTTCACGGCTCTTATCCTGTCTTGCTTTTGCATTCTTTGCAAGTCGTGCAGCTCTATCATAAATACTTTCCTGGATAACCTCTGCAGGTTTATCTTTTGTTGCACGTTTCTTATACTCGAACCAAGCATCTTGTTCGATAAATGCTTTAAACATAAGTTCTTTTTCTTCCGGTGAACCGAACCTCGTACAGCCGTTCAAAATTGGTGTCACGTAAAATTGGACATTATGTATATTCACCACTCCACCCATACTATATTCCTGAGCATTTATAAGTGCTTGAAAGAATTTGTTACTGATGTTGTGCAATCCAACCTCTACGAGATATTTTGTTTCAGGTGAACGCATGTCCATTACATCTGAAATATTTGCTAAAGCAACCAAATCTAAAAAGTCATCTGCATATTCACACCATAAAAAATCATCTAATGCTTTTAAGAATTTATATACAATCCCAGCTCCACATAAGCTTTTATTTGTATAAAACTCACTCATCTGATTATTTACGATTAATGCATATGGATTGTCTATTAAGTTTCCTTCTTTATCTTTTGCTTGTTCGTGATGATCTAAAATAAGAACATCAACTCCACGATCTTTCAATATTTTGCATGCTTCTACATCATTTGTTCCTGCATCCGGAACAATCAGCAATTTTGTATCTTTATCAACAATTACATCATCATCTAATCCCTCAAGACCATGTGCTTTTGTTCTCTTGTGAAGGATATATCCAACAGGATAATCCTTATTTAATCTTTTAATATACGAATACTTCATTGCTGCACAACAATTTCCATCTACATCTTCGTCTATAAGAATCTGTATTTTATCGTTATTATCAAAATGGCTTAAAAATAATTCAACAGCTTCACCGATATTATCAAGTAATCCATAATCAAGCTCTGCAGAGTGATCTAATGATAAATACTCTTTTGGATTCTCAATATCTCTATTTTTCAGAAAATCAATCTGAATATTCTTTAAGTCATTATATTTATTTTCCGAATTTTTATATAACTTAAACTTCAACTTTCCAATCACATCCTATCTGTTAACGGATATACATTATTTTCCAATAAGTATTCCCATCTATCTTTATTATCCGATGGAGATTCTTTCTCACCTGTTAGCTGATTGTCTTTATCGAACATATAATACGCTGGAATGCCATCTGGTAATCTATCCGAAATTCTCAGTATATCATCCAAAACAACATCTTTATCAAAACAAAATACAATCTTAACGCCAAGTCTAATCAGCATATCTAACTGATGTCTTGAAATATTCTTTCCTCCTGTAGATACTGCATTTTTATATCCATAGGACCATAGCTGCATTACACCTTTTTCTGATTCAACAACATATACGACTCCTAACCTTTTTATATATGGAAGCGTTTTATTCAATCCGAATAGAATTTTTGATTTTGCACATTTCTCTAAATACAAATATTTACATTCAGATTCATCAACCTCTTTTTGAAATAATCGACCCTTCACTCCGACTAAATCGCCAATCTCTGAATATATTGGTATTGTTATTCTATTTGTTTCGGTATCATAGCCAATCTGAAATTCTTTCTGGGTTGAATAACTAATCCCATCTTCATAAAATAAGTCATTCACGTAAGGTTTATAGTAGTCAAGTATTTCAACAGGTATTGGTTTTAATGGAACTTCTTTCTCATCAGTTTGCTCTGTAGACATTTCATTAACTAATTTCAATATCTTTAAACTCTCAGGTATATCTGATTCAAAGTCATGATAATAAGAAATTCCAACCTCTTGACATATAAATTTCAGTCCTTCAGGAAATGATAGTTTTTCACAAAAGCAAACTAAATCAATAATATCAGTAGCTCTGTCAGTTTCAACCATTTGTCTCGTATAGTTTGTACATGATAAATTTTCCGTATTATATATTACGATTGCACCGGTATTATCACCGTCTGGATTTCCGCAGGTCCAATAATCTCCATGAAATTTAATATGATGGCAGTGAATCGCATCAAGAATCTGTTCCACATAATTATTTTCTAATATATATTCCTTTAATTCTCTAGCATCCACTGCCAATCACCTCACTAATTATTTTTGTCTTTGTATCAACTGTCCAATATTTATCCAAGTATTGTAATCAAGATTAATTTCAAATAACATAATCTTGTCCTTACTTCCAGCTCTATTTTTATCAATTTTAATTGCAAAATATTGCTTACTTAAATCCAAATCAGATATTGTAGGATCACCCCATCCAGGAGTGTCACATATCATCTGATATTTGTGGTATTCACTCTTTTCAATCATCTTCCCAAGAGTAAGCGTATCAGTAACATGCTTAATACCTTTACTAGATGCAATATTCATAGAACTCAACTGGAACACATCTGTAAACTTACTATCATCAGACAACTGGAATACTGCAAATCCAAACATTTTAAGCTCTTTTGTGATCTCTTTAAGCTTAGTTGCAATCTGCTTTAACTGTGCCCAATCTTCTACCTGATAGTTCTTCAATGTATCATAACCATAATAGGTTACTTCATTTACAAGCTTCGCCTTACGTAATTCAAACTCAATACGTTCCATGGAGTAGTCGTCCTGGACATCTTTGTACAAAAGCTTACCTTTTGTATTCTCATCAATCCATTCTCCTACTTGAACGATTTTGTGATACTCATCTGAATCACGTTCAACTCTTTCTATGTACTCTTCTTCTGACTCTGTGTAAATGCCATTCTCGTCTATATGTCTACGAATTATCTCACCGTTTCTATCTCTGTACGCACCCAAAACAATCTCACGTTCTGGCTTCTTAATCTTAATACCATG
The DNA here is from genome assembly GCF_040924225.1 of Ruminococcus sp. RTP21484sp1_RTP21277st1_D2_RTP21277_210401. Lineage (NCBI taxonomy): Bacteria > Bacillati > Bacillota > Clostridia > Eubacteriales > Oscillospiraceae > Ruminococcus > Ruminococcus sp. RTP21484sp1_RTP21277st1_D2_RTP21277_210401. The sequence continues at coordinate 43,708 of NZ_JBCOMJ010000003.1, forward strand.
CAATTCTTGATACTCTTTATTGTTAATTACAGTAACAATCATACAGTTTTTAAGATCATCTTCATCCATCTCATTAGACATAAGAAGAAAGTTTTCATGCTGTACCAAAGTCACATAAGCTGCTAATGCAATAAGCTTTCGAGATTTACCACCATTTGAGATAAAGCCCTCAAAATGCGTTTTACCCTCTCGCATTCCAAGAAAGAATTCATTGTACATTGGCCAAGGATATGGAAGACCAAAGTTTGGTTTCTTCAGATATCTTTTAATCTGATCAGCATTACCTTTTGTAAGCTCTACAGCTTCCTCTCCTGCATTAATTACAGTATGAATTTTATCTGCTTTTGCTCTGATAACCCTGTAAATATCGTTAGCTGTCATCTTATCAAAATTCTTATGAGCAAGAATTTTATCGACAGGATAACCGTTTCTTCCGTATTCCCTAACAAGCGAGTATTTCTTTACTGTATCAAAATAATTCTTAATGTCATTCGTATCTGCCAAGCGCATAAATTCACTAATTGTCTTCCAACCGTGATATTTCTTATAATTACTCATTCGCTCGGCATCCTGTGACATAAATACATTTAGTTTTGTTTCATCAACTGTTTGGGAAAATTTAAGATAGTAAGTTTCAAGACATTTATAAAAGAAATAGACTACTTCATCAGAAAAGTCATATTGGGGTCGCATAAAATTGCCATATGTAACATACAAGTCCGGAGATTTGTATAATGATCCAACAAACATGATTTCAGATTGTACATTACATACATTATTAATTTCTTCCATCTGCCATTCCTTATCCAAAAATATCATTTAGTAAATCGTCCAAGGAGTCATCACTATTATTATTTGTTTCAACTGTTTTTGGCTGTGGAGCAGTTGTTAATATTAATTTTTCATCAGTTTTATCTGATTGAGCTTCTGCCTCTAAGATTTTTTGTTTTTCAAGGAATTTTAAGTAAGAATCATATTTGTTATATAAGACTTTTAAATCATATTTAACTCTTAATACGCCTATTATCTCTTTACCTTTAGCAATATTCTGTGCATTGATTTTATCCAGATAAGATTGTTTACGCACAAACATGTCATATAAATGCTTTGGTGGGATTTTAACACCATATCTACCATCATATAGTGCTGCTATAGAATCCCATGGGACTGTCTGAATATCATACTGTTTTCGGATATAATCATTAACAAGCTTTTCATCAAAGATTCTATCTACCTCTTTGACAGCTGCTATTTTATATTCATTTAATTTCGTAATATCCTTTTTTCTTCCATTAAAAACACCTACAATCTTTACATACGCATCCTCTTTGTACTCTGGAATATTTTCCATAAATATTGGTTTGTCTGAATATTTTTTTTTAAAACAATCTTCATGCCAATATTTATTTTTAAATACAAGAATACCTTTCTGATCTGCATCATCAATAATAATATCTTTTGAGCAGCCACCACATTTTCTGTGGAATCCTGCAGACTCTTTAAAGCACTTTTCGTGATAGAAAAGTCCATCAAAGAATACTACATTTTCCACAGATTTATTTCTTTCAAAATGGATGTGGCGTTGGCAACAATGGCAAACTCTATCAAATTCATTAACTAAATTATCATTCTTTGCTCGTGCCATAATTTATCCAATCAGTTTTTCATTGTCTCGATAACTTCCTGTAATACAGAAATATCATTTACATTCTTGTATGCAGTTGGTAAACCTTTTGCTTCAAGTTTTTCTTTAAGTGATTTCTTCTCGACTGGAGAAAGAGAATTTTTAATAGATACGATTTCTTTACGAAGATCATCTGGTGTTGGTGATGTGGAAGTGGATGCATCGGATGATGTTGTATCCTCTGTAACAGGATCGCCAACCTTACCAAGCACCTCTTTAGCATACAGATCCTGCTCTACTTCGACTGCTTTAGTTAAGTCGTTTTTGAGAACAAAATCTTCTTTACCTTTATTTTTATCAAGTGCAACTTGCCAATCAAGTAATGATGGGTCTTCTACAATTTCACCAGAGTCGTGCACTCCTGTACGGTCCTTTTGAATCTCAGCACAAATCTGACCAGTTTCTTTATCAAAGAAAGTACGGATTACTGTATTGGCATTATACTCAAGACCCTTAAATCCATCAATGATTTTTTTACCTGTTGCCACAGACTGGAACTGTCCATCATCTGTTTTAACGTTCTTTGTTTCATCTTTTTCTCTGGCTGTAGTAATACAATGAACGCCAGAAGACATTAAATCAAGAATAAGATCCTGCCCTTTGAACTTTATCGTATTAAAGTCCCGGATTTCAAGGCTGGAACCTTCAATTTTAACAAGTCGTTCATCTCCAAGTAATCCAGCTTTGTCAGCCTTTACTTTGTTACGCTTCTTAGAGAATTCAACTAATCCAGACTGTGTAGTTAAATTAAGAATTGTTGTACCATCAACCACAATCGCATCTGCTCTAAATGGTTTTCCTTCAGCATCTGTTACAATTTCATCAGTTTCTACTCCATCATCATCAAGTTCATAAATATCTTCGTTATTTTTTACTTTTGCAATATACTGTCTAACCTCTGCAAGTGACTGTGTATACAAAATATAAATATTATCCAAATTGATGCCTGACTCTTCCATTCTATCTAAGTAACTATCAAGTCCACCAGATTCTGCATCAATATATAACACTCTAAATGGAGTACCATCTTCTCTTTTGAAAAATGCAATCTGTGATGCTAATGTTGTTTTGCCTGTGAAAGTATCTCCATAGATAATCATGTTTAATTTTGTTTTTGCCTGTTTAGCTTTTCTACCTTTTGCCATTTAATTATGCTCCTTAATCTGTAATTTTAATTCTGTAATTTACAATTGCTTCATAAACTTTTTGTGGAATTATATTCTTATAAGAATCTGCAACTTTTTTAATATATTTTTCTTTTTCTTTTTTGTAAGTTGCAAATGCAAGATTTGAATCAGTAAAAAGACCTAAATACTTAACTCCGGTTGATGTAGATAAAACTGATGCATATTTTCCATCACTTGTATGCTTTTGAACTCCAATAGGCAGATCTCCACGCCTTGCGTATTCTTTGATAAATAACAAATTTATTCGTTGCGGAACTAATATACATGTATCTGGTGAGTATATTTTATTTCCATGAATCAAAATATCTTTATCAACGCATAGTGGTTCATTGTTGCAAGGATATTCGTTCTCGTAATACCATTTTGCAAAATTTTGAAAATTCATCCATTTATCACAGACTTCACATTCAACGTATGATTCAGTGCTTTTATCTGCAATCGGATTTGTGCACCTTTGCAACATAGCCCTCCATTTTGCATAAGCGACTTTATGGTCTTTAGAGCTGTAATCACCTATACCTATAAAGCCAAGTCCATCTTTACTTCTACACTCATATGGATTGGTAAGTTGACCTCTTTGAAAATTTCCATAACTTGTCCAATACCGATACTTATACTTATCATCAAATTCCACTAAAATTTTATGAGTATTCACATATTCAATAATTGTGGCTTTGGTGCCATTTTTGGTATATGACACCTCACCAACTCTGTTCTGAAATTCATTCATTTACATCAACTCTTACCACTCTTCATCCTCTTCGTCAACTTCTCCAAGACTGCTATCTCCCCATCCACTATCGTCAGAGTCGCTACCATAGCTTTCCTCAGCTTTATTAGCGTTTCTAATCTTCTGCATTGCTTCTTCGATAGCTTCCTTAGAGTACAGGTCTTTTTCAATGGTAGTCGGATCAGCACCGGTTACAATGTACTCACGTTTAACAGGGGTAGAAACTTTCTCCATTTCGTCCTCTTCTCCCCATCCATCATCTACAGCAACTTCTTCTACCTGAACGGAAGCCTGTACATGACCGGATACTTTAAGTGCCCAATATGGTTTCACTTTCTTCCTAAATGTCATCGCAAGTTTTTTCTGCTTTTCATCAACAGGGTCAAGAATAAATTCAACATCCTCAATATTTGAGTAAGTTACAACCTTACCGGAGATAACATATCTTCCTGTTTCCTTATCGTCTTCAACTTCTTTTTCAATTCCCATAAAGACAATTACCTGGTTGAAGTTGTTCTGGGCTTTAAATTTTTCACTATCAAATTCGCATGGGGCACAAAGAGAAATCTGAGATGGTTCCATAGATTTGTATCGTTTGATGTTACCTTTATCATCGCGATTACTGCGATAAGAAATGCTACCTTTTACAAAAACGCTTTCTCCGTCTTTAAGATTATTACGAATCTCGGCACAAGCATCATAGTCGGTAAGTACCTTTTTATCATTTACCTGTTCACCTTTTTCATTGGTTACTTTAGTAAGTCCAAGGTTTTTACCAATGAGTCTAAATCCTTCGTTTTTTGGATCTTCTGCAAACTTAAATCTGTTTGCCCAGGATACCGGCTGTGATGTTCCTTTCTTGCCTTTTTCTTCTGGCTTCTTATAGAAGTAAACTTTCTCCTGCTCAATTCCAGTAAATCCGATATATAAATCTCGACCTTCATCATATTCAAGACCGAAGTTTACGATTCGCATTTCTTTACCAGTTCGTGTCTGCTTTTCGGTGTAGAAATTATTTTTCTTAGTTCCCTTAACTACACCTTTAATCTGAAAGTTTCCTTTTGTTTCTGGGAGATTAAATAATCTCTGTTTTTTAGTATTGTTCTCCAATTTAAGAACCTCCTTTGAAATATATATAAATTTTTAATTGTAACCTGTATCTAAACCCAGTAAGTTACTAGGATAATATAAGGGAAATTTATAAGATAAACAGCCAGTGGCTGAAATCGAACTATATAAAATTGAATTTTTATTTTGGAAATGTTGGTGAAGAAAATCACCAATTAGAATTTAATTATCAAAATAGTCGTAATACCGATAAAGACTTACTACATCGTCAAGATTATCTTCTGATCCGTCATAGAAAACATATGAGTTTTGCAGATAGCCACCAAGTACTTCTTCAATATATGTCCTTACTATTCTCAAAGTTTTACCAGAATAATAGCTGTCATCTACGAAAATAAATGGCTGATTCTTATAAGAATCCAATTTCCAATTGGAATATTGAATTGGTTTACCCTTTCTTAAACTGCCATTAATATACTCAATACTGCAGTCGCTTAAAAACCATTTATATTTCAATCTCAATGCTGCAATCTTTTCTCCAATTTCACCTGATATGATGATATTTTTTACACTTGATTGTGAGATATGTGTTAGATATGATATTAGAAAATCTTCATCGTTTTTGATTAAATCATCTAGTTCATTGAAATATTCTTCTCCACCGCCATGAGAATCAATACACTTTTTTGTAATTTGACTCATTCGGTGTTTCATTTCATTTAGTGTTAACCGTTTCATAACTTATACTTCCTCGTTTTTGTTTAGTTTATGCTTATTTCTAAGCAAGTACGGATGATGGGACTCGAACCCACAAGGTGTTGTTAACCGCAAGATCCTAACTCTGGTGCGTTTTCCTGATTTCGCCACATCCGCTTATTTTTTAAGTACTGCTATACTGACAACTGCGCACATCATCAGTATAGGCTTACATACTATTTTGTAGGTGACCTTCGCAGAAACCTACTGCTTACTTCCGGTAACTATAAAGGTCTCGCATATCTCTTGCGCTGAACCAATCTCTCCCAGTTTCAGACTATCGTAGAATCCCACAGGATTCACATTGAGATATTTTTGACGAAGGTTTTTTCGAATCCATAAACGTTTACCGCCCTGTTGGTTACGATGACTAGATTTGGTTAATATGGATCTTCTGGCTTTTGTTAAGCATATAGCAAATTTTGTTACCAGCACAAACGAAACACTAACACCGCTCGGTTCCGTCTAAAATGAATGAAATTGTACTTTTATTTAATTGTATTTTGTATTTTTATGCGTTGATGTGTTTATAACCCTGAACCAATAACCTATAACTTAACACATCATATACATATATCCCCTAAAATATATGTAAAGTTTAATGCTACTTGGATTTATAAGGATTACCATTTTTGCATTTTAGCATGGAAATGGGGAGTGTGGGGATCGAACCCACGTTGCATACCTTGTTAGGGCTTACAGTTTATAAGACTGTGGCTCTCACCAACTGAGCTAACTCCCTATAATTGATAGAGCAAACCCTGAAATCTCTATCTCTCATTTATTTTAAGACTAATGAGTTTGTCTCACATATCAAGCACTTAATACGGCTACACTAAGCTGTGGCAGACCATTTGTACATCAAAATGCTAACCATAACGCATTTGATCATAAGGATTGAAAGTCTGTGTTTTTCTATTCAGTTTATTAAGGTCGCATGAAAATACATCTAAAACAGTAGACCTAACTGGGCTGGTAGGATTCGAACCTACGTATACAAAGGTCAAAGCTTTGTGTGTTTACCGCTTCACCACAACCCAAAAACAATTTCATATCTTCAGTATCTACTCATCTTACTTTACGCCTAGACTTTCTTCGAGAGATCTGCGTAGCCATCTTCACATCCGCACCTCAGATGATATGTATCTACAATAATTACTTCCAATATGAAATTATTTTTCTTTCAAATTCCTTCTATTAAGTCTATATGGTAACAACATAGTGTAATCTACATTAGAAGTTCATCAAAAGAATTTTATTATATCCATATACATAAAATATATAATGCTCCTTAATTACAATTCCCACATTTAACGTATGTGTAGAGCTATAACGCCATTTGAATATCTGATAAGTATCAGCACTTTGGAGGGATATATCGTTTCACCATATCCACAGGTTAACCACGCCTTATTCAAAATGGATAGCATAAGAGTCCATCAGCCATAGGAGCAGACTCCACGGAGTTCCCTAACGATGACTTTGGGATTTATTATGTCTATGATTGTTTTGCACCGCCTATATTCGTAACTATGCTATTCAATTTATTTCCTCTTTCGAGGGATAGAACTGGGACGGAATCGAACCGTCTGTATTCGAAATCACCACTTACCTCTTTTCAGATAACATAGCTTGTGCACCAGATATATTATCATAGTGATCCAGTTCATATTATAATAGGAAAGAACTCTTCCTAAGAGACACATGCCGGACTCGAACCGACAACCACTGTATGTAGTGAGCTTTACCAAACTAATTTAAGCATTAATGTGTCTACCAAGATTAAACAACTTTGCAAAACATATTGTTTAGGTACCTTTTGTCTTCTTATAAGGCTTCTAGCCTACAACCACTTGCCTTAAGTTGGGTTTTAACTTCCGAAGATATATACACTTTTTCACGCACAGCTGCTACTTTGCCGTTACTAAATATGTAAAAGTTTAACCGTACTATTCGAATGTTTTAGCAGTAAACAAATCTTTCGTATAGCTTCGAGATTCCAGAACTACTGCGCTCTGTAGGTGGATCATACACGATATTGTGTAGTCAAACGGTACGGCAACTCGATGTTGAGAAGCGTTTTCTGTGACACCACAAATCTGAAATCTCTAATAGGACATCTGGGAGTCGAACCCAGTACAGACTGCTCAAAGTCTCTTCGCCATCGAAGTTATGTCCCACCTCAACACTTTAGGAGGTATAAGAAATAAGAAATCTATTTGGGTAGCTAACCCAAATCCTGGATGCGGATTCGAACCGGCAAATACATGAGTTTCATGTGTTATAACCATTTAACTATCCAGGACGTTCCAACTGCGGCTTTGTTAGAACTAAGAAACAAGGTTTTAATTACCGCATTGATTTATTTATAAGATGAACTTCACCACTTATCAGCCTTGTACAAACCACAGAGCCGATATAATCATGCTACCAAAACTTTCTCAAGGTTTTTATCAAACTTTGGAACTTATCAACTTTATTACGTGAACTTTATATCAAAAATAAGCTTTGAATTTTGAGCTTTAAGGTTTGAACTTTCTACCTTTAAACTTTACAGTCATCAAAAAATGCACCTTTGCACAATTTTATCTAATCTTGTAAATTATTTAGATTATCAGTCTAAACCATTTAATTTTTGAGGCCAGCTTGTTTATTTTTTTACTTTACTCTATGCTGACTGAAAGACTAAAGGATTATAGTTCAGTGATTTTCGATAAGCAATGAAGGAAATCTTTTATACAACTGTTCGTATAACAATGGCTATTTAGCTATTATATGGGTCAAAAATCGCTTGTATAATTTTTAACCAATAATTCACTGACCATTTATTAATACTCAATTGTAACTGTTGTTAATGCATTACTTGTGCTTAAAACGGAGTCTACTTCAGCTTCAAATGAGGAAATTTCGTCAGATAAAACACGGATTTTATTTTGCACATTTATCGGATCAATCAACGCCCATGTGTTAAGATCAATGTACTGCTGTTTGGCTTTTGTAACTTCATCGGTAGAAGTTTTACCCTCTTTCTGTCCAAAAAGACCAGTTACATAATTTTCTGACTTACTTTCAAGAATCTCATTCTCTTTGTTTGTTTTTGCCTGTGCCTGAGAAAGCTGTTGCTGCATTCTGTCAAGCATCTGTCTCTTGAACATCATACTGTTATTTTTCATGTTGATTGTTTCTGCTACAGTACGTTCTTCTTCATTTTCTCCAATTTTAATCTTAACTTTTGTTACTGCATTTGAAAGCATTACTGCTCTCTGCAGAGCTTCAAGTCTACTCATAAGATCTACATCTTTGTCGTAACATCCTGTAATAATCTTCTCATATTCATCAACATCCATTCCGGAAATTTTTGACTGAGAATTTTTTTTGCAAGATACAAAAATTGAATTGTAAATCTCACTCTGGATTCTGTCTTTAAGGATTTTAATTTCTGCTAACGCTTTATGTACTGTCATAGTTTCTTTTGTCATAATTTTCTTCTCCTTTAAATTGAATTTTATTCTTTAAATTTTTAACTTTGAAATACTCATTTCTGAGTTAACGGCACCTGTTGGAATCGAACCAACATCTGATGATCCAAGGTCATCCGTGATAACCATTACACTAAGATGCTTTATATTGACGGTTGCTACACCGCCAAATATATCTTCGTCAGATAAAATTCTATTCACTCAGATTCGCTATTTTCTGAACCGCTCTCTTATGAACTGCTGCTACAGTTTCCTGGCAGTATCGCCCTTGTTCCATACCAGTCACTTGTATGTACTCTCTGTTTTCTAAGTTAGGCTTCACCTTACTTAATGTAAGGACCGTAAGTTAAGTTTATCGTCATTCTTATCTGGACTCTCTATTATTTACTTCTAAATTGACATTCAATTTATTTTAAAAAAGTACCTCTAACCGAACTTGATACCGAAAAGTTTTTAATTACAGTTACTAAGCTTTATTGTTAATTCCCAGAAATTAATTTGAATATTCTTCTGTACTTGTATCCGTAAACTTTATACTATAATGAATAAGAAAAATTCTAACTATCACTCTAACAATTAACCCAAACAATAACTCACTTACTTGTGTTAAATGTATATTTACTTTTATATAAATAATCTATATGTAAAAGTAACTGTAATACGGAAGATTGATTACATTAACTACTTCCCATTAGAGGTCAATATCAATCTCAAATTTGTACTCTGCTGAACTGTTTACAATATTAAGTTCTTCCTGAATTTCTGAAATTTCGGTATACACACTGTCATATTTTTTCTTTGCGTCCTCAAGATCATAATTCAAATAAGTGTATTCAATATCTTTGTTTATTGAAGTGTTTCTTATCTTTTTCTGTCTGGTAGCAAGTCTGCTATAAATACTCTTCTCTCTTTCGAGTATAGCTAATCTAATAATGTTGTCACCGACAGTAAATCCATTCTTCATAACTACTGAGTTATTAAACACAGATTTTGCATGTCTGATTGTAATAATTTTCTTATCAATCTCATCAATCTGTGAGATAGTCTCATTCAGATTGAATTCTGCTTCCTGCTCTGCTTTGATCTGGTCGTAATTCTCAGTTATTGCCACAATGAATGTTGACATTTTAGAAATCTTATCTGTGAGAATACCTTTTTCTTGCTCTAACTTCTTAATCAGCTTATTGGCTGCATCAGATGTAACTTTAATCATTTATTATTACCTCCATATTTATTACTTCCGATTCTCTTTGCTTTTTGTTTCAGTTTTTCATTAATCTCTTTCATCTGCAGCGTAATGATTTTGTTCTGCAAGTAAGCAGGATTAATTGGAAACTGTTCATCTCTAAGAATTACTTCCGAATCTGCCTCAAATTTATTACACATTTTTACCGCTTCATCGTGATCAAAATTTTTCATTTCAATCTTAATGTCAAATCGTCCATCTCGAATAAGAGCAGGATCTAGTCTATCAATATAATTTGTTGTTGCTAAAAATATTGTTTTCTTACATGAGTTAATTCCATCTAAGAGTTGCAATAATGCTTGAAAATTTTCTTTGTCTGCAGAGGTAACACTATTATCACGTTTACTTACTAGAACATCGATATCTTCTAACACTACAACAGAATCTTCTAATTTTTTCCAAAATTCATTCTTTGAAATTAATTTTGATAAATCATTCAATGTGAACTTAACAAGAGTTAAGTCGTACTTTGTTGCCAAGACCTTGGCAAAAGTGGTTTTACCAGTACCAGGTTCACCATAAAGAAGGATGCCAATTTTGTGATTAATTCCACACGATGTAAAATACGTTTCAGAATTCAACCATGCGTCCAAATAGCTAAATATTTCATTTTTTTCTGGGAATATAATTGCGTTTTCTGAAATACCATCAATTTCATCGTCAAGTTCATTTGTCATCTTATCTGTTTTATCAATTTGCAGAGTATCTATTGTCATATATTTACTATTATATTTATCGCAAAATTTTCTAAAAAAATCTGCATGTTCTTTTCTATGAGGACCGATAAAATAAATATTTGCATAATCTAAAAAACTACCCTTACTTAATTTGGCAACCACTTTAGTTTTATCTTTGCAAGTAAATACAAATTTTCGTTCATATGGAAGCATATAATAAACTCTATCGTTTCTCACAAAGCACTGTTTATATTCCTCTATATCACCAATATATTTTTTGTATAGTTTTGGATCGAGTTTATTTAAATACCAGCAAATATTTTTAATATCATCAGAATATGATGTAAAAAATCCAACAATTAATTTGTCTTGAAGCCTATTAATCTTATCAACAAAATAATTTTTTCCAATCGTAAATAAAAAATCATTCACGTTGTATTCAATGGCATTTTTAATTCCAAGCTGTTTTGTTAAATTTGCTGCATCTTGGAAATTATGTAGCAAAGCACCGGCATTAAAATATCGTGTATAATTTAGCATTTAATATCTCCAATCTATTTATTTACCAAATACCCTCTTGAATACCATATAGTTCGTACCGCCAGGAATCGCAAATATAATATTCTCAAAAGTATCTGCATAATATTCTTCTAATTCTTTTTTGAAACTATTCGCAACAAATTCTGCATCATTACCAAATACACCACATCCCCATGCGCCAAGAATTAATGTATTAACTTCCTCTTCTTTTGCAATATCAAACATAAAATGTATACGATCAACCATTACAGAATTACAATCGAAATCAGATTTACCACAATATTTTTGAGCTGCAGTTTTGTTTGGTGCTGCACAAGTAATAACATCTACATAAATTTCTTCATCATCTCTTATGAATAAAACATCAGGATTATATAACGCACGATTTGTATATAATGCGAAGTTCTTAGTCATTCTATTGAATTCATAATAATCTTCATCAAATTCAGATAATACATTATATAAGAAGGAACTATGGCAAAGCATTTCTTCCTGTGCAGATGAACCATCTAAAAATTTTCCACCTGGATTTTTATAGCTTGCAAAATTAAGAACTGCTGTTTTACCTGTATTTTCATAAGAAAATATTGCCTGTACGCTATCCATGTCTTCTACAGTGATTTTCTGATGAAAATCCGGTTTACTATCGCATTCTTTTTTACAATAAAATCCTTGATCATATACTTTTGTATTGTTTACACACTCAGTAATTTCCAAACTATATAACTCTTCCATTTTATTTGTGTGGGCATTTGCCTTTTTCTTTAACTCATTTTTTCTATCCCAATATCCCATTACCAAATCCTCACAATCTGGTGATATAATAAAATTTCTTTGTCATTTATCTGTTTATCACCATGTAAGTGTCCAAAGAACCACTTCTTGAATTCACATTTATATAAAATATGCATTTAACTCGTCTGTCTTAAAAGCTCCATGGCTATACAAAGCTTTTGTACTTGAGGTACAGTCATGTGTAATTATATAGTGAAGCCTCACACGACTTAAGTCGCGTGCTTCCTAATGCTGTATATTTGATATACAGTTTCCCTTTAGGGGAATCGGATTGCCTTTCCATAGATACAGTCTAAACTCAGTTACTAACTAGCATTACGCTGCTAGTGCCGCATTCAGACTAATGAGTGTGGATAAGGTACAGGTGCTTCTCTTAGAGCATCGAGGAACTTTTGCCTCAATGTCCAACCTTAGACTCTCATCTAAGGATTTTAATATTTCTCTGATGAAATACCTGGCTCCTATATTATAGGATGCAGATAAATCGCAGTTGTATATTTTACCGTTAGTAAATTTACAGACGCTATAAGTTGCAAGATCTGCGTCTTTACCTCGTAAAACCATGCCACTATCGTCATAAGCAAACTTGCTTGTACCCCAGGCGCAAATTCTTCTAATTCGCATACCTAAGCGGTGAACCTTGTTTATAACAATAGCTTGTACTTCCTGACTACGCCACATATGCAGCTTTTGCTTTTTGGACCCACGAAGTTTGCCGTTGCGGTCTAGGTATTCAAAGACGATAATATCTACATTATAAAGAACAGCTATATCTGTGATAAATTGTGCTGTTTTAACAGAAATATCGTGGTTGATGCCTTTTGTTCTTGACCATAAACGAGGGGTTTTACAGTTATGATGTTGTTGTGCCTTTTTAATACGATTAATACTATGTATCAGATGGTCTATTTCTTTATTGAGGTGACAGAAATATCTCCCAAGAATAGTGCCATCGGATCTCATTACACTAATCGTAGCTGCGGTATTGATACCAAGATCCACAGCAAGTATGGTTTGTTTATCAACATCTGTATCGCAAAGTTTAGCTTTCTCCTCAAACGGAAAATCCAAAAACCACTCTTTCCCACGTTTTTGAAGTGTTGGAGCGCATTGCTTTCTCGTTGAACAATGGCGATTGATATAGTCTATATCTGACTTTCTAAGGTTAACGGTGATCCAATCCCAGGTGTTGCGGATATGAACCTTGATTTGCGCTTGGTAAGTCCCTGTTTGCTCGTACATATTTGTACGATACATAGATGGGTAGATATATCCAGCTTTTGGAACCGAAGGAGCTTCCCCCTGCGGATTAGCTTTCCAGCTTGCAAAGTTGCTTTTATAAGATGATACCTTACCAATTGCTTCACTGATAGCTCCTCGGCGTAAATAACATGGAAACTTGTAAAAATGGACATCGAAATCATAAGCCACATTTGGATTGTCTTTCGTCTTATGAATCAGTGTCTCTACGAATCGTTGTTTTTCAAGTGGTTTTTCGTATGAGGTGATATTGTCCCAGTCTTCAATACAAACATGTATCAGGTAATCTACTGCAGCACGATATACAGAAATAGTATCTTTAAAGATATGATTATAATGCTTAATTTTAACTTTGTAAGTAGAATATATCGTCATACAGCAGACCTCCTTTCTACGTTGATACATATAATTGTCAGATTATGAGTAATAACTAATTTCCATACACAGTCTATCTAATGGACTCATCAACGAAAACTTTTTTAAAGTGAGAGAAGCGGCTAACTCATGACTAAAGTCATGAATGTGCGCCTCTAAAATCATTAATATTAAAAACTTGACCTCTCATTAGATGAAGTACATGTGGTCTAATTTCATGTACCAGTCCACCATTCCATTCTTTTACAGGATAGTCTGCCAGTCTAGGATGACAATCGTGATTACCATCAACAAAAAGAGTTGTAAACTTTTTATTTTCAAGCCACTTAAGCCAATACTTCTCTGAAGGTGTTTCGGCTAAATAGTTCCAAACCAATCCGAAGTCACCACAAATAATTACATAATTTTCATTTTGATCGGTAAACGTTTTCTGCTCTGGAAAATTATCCATACTTAGTCTTGTTACATCACCATGCGTATCTCCTGTTATGTAAATCACTGCTTTTCTCCAATTAATTCTTTATATTTTTCAATATCTACAACAGCATATTCACCGACTTCATATTCAAAATCATTTGTACAATTTGCTAATTTATGTACATCGTTAAACTGAGTGCAGCGTTTTTCGCACATATATCGGTTTTTATAAAATGAGCCACCTTTACATTTTGTTGCTCTAACAATTTCTTTAGTTTTTTTATCTCTTAATGCGTATAAAACCTCATAATCCTTATTTTTAATCATAAGCTCCATCCTTTTACCATTTTCTCCAACCACCGGCTCCATCAGATACAATATCGCATCCGCAAATTTTACATTTCTTCCGAACACCTTTTGAAAAATGATGATACATTCCACTTGGCTTGTGCCAACCTAAAAAGTCATGACATAATCTTTTCAATAGAGCAAATGGTGTAAGCATCCAGATCATTGCTAATATCCATGTAAATAAGCAAATCGGAAATACTACACATAAAAGCAACATAATAAATGTTTTAATTATTATCATATCTTCTCCATTTCTCTGGTCCACCGGTTAAGGCAGACCAGATTATTATGTATTACCAAACTTCATAAATTTTCTCTAAAACATCTTTAAACGGTTCAGTTTTATCAATGTAAATACCGCATTCGCTTAAGATATTAATAGATTCAATGACACTATCAGCTGCTGTTAAAGCATAAATAATATTATTATGTAATTCCTTTTTATCCATTTTATTTTGTCCAATCGCCAGTAAATATCTTTGGTTTCTCTGTTTTAATTTTCTTAATAGCTCTTCCAAAAGCAATCTCTTTTTTACCAGGTTTCATTCCAGGCTGTGCAAGGACAACCACATTTTCAGTAACCTTTGTCCATTTACCATCTTCACCTTTCACCTTGTAAGTTTTCTCTGTTTCCTCATAAACTTTGTTCCATGCATTTTTCTTTGTCATGATTTATCTCCTTTTTATAAATTTTTAAATTCTTTTTCCAATTCAGCAATTGTAGCATTCACCCAATTCACCCATTTATCATATGTTCTAATTGATACACACTTACTAATTGATGACTGTTTTAAAATTTGTATATCTTTTTTAATCTGCTCGGCAATTTTAAATGTATCTTCTGTCATAACTAATCCTTTATAAAATAGTCGTTTTATAACAAATAGCATAATGAATAAAAAAATTTTTATCCAAGCATCTTTGCCAACTCCTGAAGCTCAAGTTCAGTACGTTTATCATCAGATAACATTCTGTTCAATGTTGCTTCTGTCTCTTTTAATTTTTTCTCTTTTTCAGCTCTAGTTAATACGGAAATCTGCGTATCAATATCATGCATCCATTTATCAATTGAGTACCCTGAAATAACCACTTCATCAATCCCAATTTTAAGATCAGCTGCAGCCATAGCATAAGTATGTAATTTTACTTTTAGTAACTTAAGCTGCTCAACGCTCATTACACGTAAGTTTAAATTGTCTACATCCTGTCTAAGCACTGTTGATGTCTCAGCCTGTAATGTTCTCGGCAATTTCGCAAGCTCTGCTTTCTGCTCTTCCACTTTTTTCTTAAGCTGTAAAATCATTTCATCATTTTTTGTTGACATAATTTTTATCCTTTCTTTTTAATAATATAAATAATTGTTATAATAATTATGGAACTCTTTGCCATCAATATGCTGATATATATTATATTTTGGTTTTATCTTTTCATATAATTCTGATGGCAGATATTCTTTATTTTGACATAAATATGTTCCATTACCTTTATCAATTACTTTTATTTCTTCGTAATAGCTGTTTAAGAAACTTGTATACTTGTATTTCTTTATGCGCTCAATAAATTTATCGTATGGTAAATCAAGTAATGTTTCAGATGTAAAATTAATTGGGTTATAATTAAAATGGTTATTTTCAAGATCATCGAAATATTCTGCATAATTCTGTGATGGCTTTTCATCTACACAATCAATCAAAATATCACCAATATTTTTTCGTGTCTCAAAACAATATCTTTGAAATGAAATATAATTGTTGTTATCAACTGAACGAAACCAGTAATATTTACCTTTATTCACATGCTTGTATGCAGTGTTTTTATCATTTGGCATCAATGTCCATGTGTCATCTAAATCAAATTCCCACTTTCCGTCCTTATCATTTAACGACCAACGCCAACCTTTTCTAAAACAATTTGTAAGCTTCTCCCATTTATCGAACCTACCCATGTATACCCATTTCTCTTCATTTTTTGTTAGATATGTGGCTCCAATAATAAGATCCTTACCTTTAAATCTCTTCCCATTTTGAATTTTATCTGTATGCTTCTTTATCTCTTTGTAATCTGGTGAATCTACAGGAATCAGAACTAATTCCTTTCCGTCCCATCCATATACAAATTCTCCATCCAAACCCTTACCTTTTAGACAATCACAGTGTTCTAAAATGAACAGTAAATTTGGAATAGTAATCTCAAATTCAAATCCCCTAGGATCATACACTCTAGTATATGTCTGTCTAGGATTCCAACCATATCTATCACCGCCAACCTTTTTATTTAATACAAATCCTCTAGTTGGTTCATTATCAAAATCATCTGGTTCAATTTTTTCATCTCTCCAGCTATTCCAGCTTGTTTCTTTACGAAGCTTACCTTTTTCATCATAATAGATTACGTAAGCAAGCTTCTTAGTGTAAGTATCATTTCTGTTTTGATACCCTACTTTAATCTTCTCAGGAATATAAATACTCATTCAGTTTTCCTCTTATCATCGTAATACCATTGCTTGTCAATCAAATCCTTGATAACACCGCTTTGCTCCATCTCAATCCACTGATCCAATGTAAGTGGCTTATAATCAGATAACATACAGAAACAGTCAATCATTTGAACAGGAATTGTTTTTGGTTCATCATCATATTTTGATTTACGTAATGTACTTCTCGTTATGTCTTTGAACTGCTCCACTAATTCCTGATCTTCAGTAAGATGAGTGTGTCCATGCAGCATCCATGTAATAGGTTTGCCATCTTTATCAATACGGAACTGTCCATTGTAACAGAATATTGGATAGTGACATAAGACTACTTTTCTTCCATCATCATGCATTTCTGCATAAGGTTTAATCCATTGAAATAGTGACTGATCAAATTTCTTATCTTGTAGAAACTTATCATGTCCACCATTCACTAAAAACTTCTTCCCATTTAGTTTGCGAAGTATTTCGTTAGTTTGCTCACCTTTGCCAAGTGAAAAATCACCCAGGATAACAACTTCATCATTTTTTCTTACTACAGAATTCCACTGTTTAATCATATAATCATGCATAGTTTCCAATGATTCGAAGCCACGTTTATCCATAGCATCATTTATTCGTGAATGATGGAAATGATTATCTGCAATATAAAATCTCATTAAATACCTCCGATTGAATCTTTACAAGTTTTTGTAACATTATCATAATTTAGTTTGTCGCTATATTTCATCCACTCTTGCAACTCAGAATATCCACACGAACACTCATGCACAACAATATGGTATCCATAATCGTATTTAATTGTAGAACTCATATATTGACCACATTTAGGGCATTTCCTCGTCATTACCTTCTTCTCTTTCTGTATATAATTTAGCATCAATATTGTTTAGAATATCTTCTTTGTCATTATCCAACTTGTCATTAATTACTTCTTCCAATGCATAGTTGAGCCATTTTCCAACATCTGGACCTTCTTTAACTCCAAGCTCCATAATATCCTTCCCATTGATAGCCAAATCCTTTATGGTAAAACACTTCTCTTCTTCCAGAACTTCATTTAATACTTCTTCTGCACGAAATGTTTCCCATAAACGCTCTTTAGCGTAATATGGATTGTGAGCCATAATATCGCAGAATCTTACATCTAACAGTCTTCTAAGTTGTGCTTCACCAAGTTTATTCAGATATTTTTTAATCTTATTTTGTTTTGGTATAATTGTCATATCATGGCTTGCCACAAGTTCGACTACGGATTCTCTGATTTCATTAGAAAATTTAAGTCTACGAAGTAGTGAGTCAGCAATTTCTGCACTTTTAACAGCATGTCCATAGAAGTGCTCAATCCCTCGATCTGCTGTTTTTGATTCTGGTTTACCAATATCATGAAGTAAGATAGCAAGTCTGGTCTCTAATTCATGTATTCTACAAGCTGTTAATGCGAATCTGGTGTGATTCCATACATCGTAAATGTGATACATATTATTCTGGGAGCATCCCATTATCTTACTTAACTCAGGGATTGCCGGAGAAATATCAATATAATAATTAAGTACGTATTCAGGATGATCTGAAATAAGAATCTTACACAGCTCTGACTGTATTCTTTCTGCAGAAATTTTACTCAGACCATCGTTTGTTTGTACCATTGCAATATTGGTATAGTTTTCAATGTGGAATCCCAATTGAGCAGCAAACCTTACAGCTCTCATGATACGCAACGGATCTTCTGTGAATCTATCAATAGGTACACCTACACATCGGATAATTTTATTCTCAATATCTTTTAGTCCATTGAACGGATCAATAAATCCATCATCGTCATTGTAGGCAATCGCATTCATTGTAAAATCACGCCTTGCTAAATCTTCATGAATATTTCCAACAAACTTCACAGAATCTGGATGGCGACTATCAGTATATTTTCCATCAGTTCTATAAGTTGTTATTTCGTATCCACGACAATTTACCATGACAGTTACAGTACCATGCTGCAAGCCTGTTTCTACTACACGAAATCCTTTGCTACGGAACAATTTACATACGTCTTCCGGCAAGGCGTTTGTGCAGATATCCCAGTCGTGCACAGGTAATCCTATAAAAGAATTACGCACTGCTCCACCTACAATATAGGCTTCGTAACCGTTACGATTAAGCACGTAAAATATAGATTTTACGGACTCTGGTAATACAATACCCTCTATCATTTTTACTCTCCTTTCTTTAAGATTTAATGTGCAGATAGGGATTTGAACCCTATATAAGCAAATTTGATCAATTTTGTTTATTGACATAAATTCGCCATTATAATATGCATAATTTTGTAAATAAAGCATTATTATACGCATATATCCATTCTGCCACTGCACGACTTAATTTTTAAATGCATCTAAAATATTAATAGTGGTGTGCTATTACGCCAAAAGGGGACTTATCCTTACCTGTTAAGGGGTGACGTATCATAACTCTTTACATCCTATTCTCTTACTCGTTTATCTTCGATTGAAGTTTTTCATACCTTTAGACTTAAAGCCCTACTCCTTAGATGATGGCTGCTTCTAAGCCAACATTCCACTATTTATTATTTCTATTTCTTTCTAGCTTTTAATTCAGCTAATTTTTTCTCAATTTCTTCATCTTTCATTTTCTGATCAAGACGCTGCTTCTGCACTGATGCGGAATTTTCATAAGCAATTTTTGTACCATCAGCTGCCTCTTTCTGTTTTTTAACACCATCACGCACTTTTTCAAGCATCTTATCTTCTTCGGCATATGATACTCCTGTTGTTGCCTGTAGTGATTTTGTCACCTGGACTGTTTCAAGTGTTAAAACAGCATTATCTTTTTCTGCTTTCAGATCAGATAACTGTGTCCGAATACCCTTTACAGTTTCTTCCTGAAGCTTTGCATTTTCTTTCAATCCAGTAAGAGCATCTTTAATAATCGCAACCTTTTCTTCTAAATCCTGCTGCTCTTTAAGATAAACTTTTGCACCTTCGTCATCGTTTTTCTCAACACAAGAATTGATATTAATTTCAGTTTTCATAAGATCTTTTTTATATCCACGAATCTGATCCTCGTAGTTTGAAATTTTTCCAAGCATCTGTGTATAAATAACATTAGCTTTTGCCAAATCTTCTTCTTTCTTTTCGATTGCGACATTATAATAAGCTTTTGCACCTTCAGGCGTAGAAGCATCTTTGCTAATTACTTCTGCAGCCGTTCCGGACGCTCTAAGCTTTAATCTTTTACCTGTTTTTGTTCTCAAGAAGAAAAATAAAATTGCTAATACGACAATAACTAATAAAACTGCACCGAATGTAATTTTCATAATTATCCTCTAAATACCTTTCCTTCAATTTTACGTTTTCCGTCTGGATCTTCATAGCATTCTCCAGTCTCTGGATTATAATAAAATTCTTCATATCTGTCCACGTAATGTTTCAGTTCCAAATCTTTTCCCTCATCAATGTTAAATCCAAATGTTTTAAAAAGTTCTGAAGCTCCATTAATATATCCTCTTCCAAGTGCCTGAAATTTGAATTTACCGTTATATCTATATAATCTTCCTAATTCTACTGCATTAAGACTTGAAAACTTCTCATCTTCAGAAAGATCAAATGTTGCTTTAAATTTATCTGGAGCATTATAATCATAAATGTGCATTTGTACATTATCAATCATATCGAATCTCTGTAGTCTCTGTATTGCGCGATAAATTGTCATGCAGATATAAAAATCTGATCTATCAGCTGGAATTTTATCAGTGTCAATAATCATATACTCGTCATAATGCTCACCAGAAAATGTAATTCCCTTTGAATCATCTCCGTCCATATTATCCTCAGATAATTCACACCAATCCCAAGTTGTGCCATAATTATCTGTATTCTGGTGGTTTACAAGATCACTTGGGAATTTACATTTTCTATTTTCATCTGTAAGGAATCCTACAACATCAAGATCTGCTTCCTTTTCATTAGAAAATCTATTTTTATCCCATCTAAGTCCAACAAAAAGTTTACTTACACTCTCACCATTTTCTTTCGCCATATTAATTTTTGGCGTTTTGTTCATATTAATAACTTCCATAGTTTTATTCTCCTCTTTTGAAATTATTTATTATTCAGCCAATCTTTGTACTGACGAAGAATCTCTGTATAAAGTTCTTCATCTGTCATCTTATCCATATCTTCTACAGAAGTGAAACCTGTATTGTCTGCCTCTCTTCCATCAAGTTTGTCAAGTTTTTTGAGGTAACTGAAATTGTCGTCACCAATTCCGATAAACTGCACGAAAATGTTATACTTAGAAAGCTCACGTACAATCTTGTCTGTTGCTCCATGATCGGAGTTGTCACCATCTGTAATAAAAATTACAAACGCAGGAATCTCACTTGGCTCAATGTCTTTATAATATGTAACAACTTCATCCAATACAGGTGCGTATTCTGTTCCACCCATATACATACCAGACTTTTTCATAACCTTTTTTACGTAATTTGAATAATTACTCTCTGTAACAGCCTTTAAACGTTTGCATCCATTTGAGAATAACCAGCTCTCAAGTTCGCCATTATCATCAAATCTAAGAGCGATTGGAAGAAGTCTTGATACAGTTTTCTGTACAGAACCATTATCAAAAAGCCAATCCATACTGCCTGAATAGTCCATAGCTAATGCGACTCTAGCGGTATGTTTAGTCATATCAATCTTGCTACCCTTGGACATATCAATTAGAACATTATTTAAATGCTCTTTAGACATATCAATTGTAAAAGTAGCTTGTGTTTCAGTTTTTTCTGTAGATTTAGCAGCGGTTGAGACCGCCACCTCTTCTACATCATCTTTCTTACCAAACAATTTTCCAAAAAATCCCATAGTTTTTTCTCCTTTTATTTTTTTAATATTTTTAATGATATAGGGTATGTTAATAAGGTAAAAAATATAAATGGAACAAATTTTGTTATACATACAAGTATTAAACTAATTGAATAACAAATAAGAGTTATATTTTCAACAATTTTATATTCTTTATCCATATACCCTACTTCTACTTTCTTTTAATTTTTATAACAGCTTTTCGTACTAAATCAATTGGAACAATCATAAACGCCAGACCAACTGTTACACCCCACTGCATAAGCGTCATTGCTGTACATCCCATAATATCTCCACCAAACTGTGCCAGAACAAATGTTAAGGCAAAAATTACAACTGCAATTTCGATGAAAAGTTTATTTTTACTAATACCCTTAAACAGATTGAATCCGTCCGTTCTGATATTAAATCCATTAAATGTTGCCATCATAATAAGCAGTGCGAATCTGACTGTAGCATAAACAGACTCATTGTTTCCGAAAATTTTCTGTACTGGTGGCAATAAAGTAATTCCGAAGATTCCAATAAATGCCACAACTGATACTGCAATTTGTCCAATAGTTTCTTTTGAAAGAAGTTTTGATCCTTTTGGAATAGGCTTTTCTTTCATATATTCATCTTTCGCAGGTTCTCCACCAAAGGAAAGGGAATTAAGAGAGTCCATAACAATGTTAATTACAAGAATCTGCACTGCAGCAATTGCTTCCACAGAAATAATAATTGGATATAAGATACTGAGAAGTACTAGACCAACATTGATAGGTAACTGAAATTTCAAGAACTTCATAACATTATGCATAAATGTTCTTCCCAAAAGAACTGCATCTGTAATAGATACGAAGTTATCATCTGTGATAATAATGTCGCCAGCTTCCTTACATACGTCTGTTCCAGATCCCATTGAGAATCCAACATCTGCTGCTTTCAATGCTGGAGCATCGTTAGTCCCATCTCCTGTCATACCAACACATAAACCAAGTTCTTGAGCTAAACGTACAATTCTAAGTTTAGTGTTTGGTGTTGCTCTAGCAATAACTTTAATATAAGGAAGTTTTTCTTTTGCCTCTTCGTCTGACAATGCATCAAAGTCAATAGCTGACATTGCAATATCAGATTCGCTTGTAATCAGTCCAGCGTCTTTTGCAATAGCTTTTGCTGTATCAATGACATCGCCAGTTACCATCATAACCTGAACACCAGCTCCATGCATTTTTGAAACCGCTTCTGGTACTTCTGGGCGAACATCATCACGAATGGCAACCAAAGAAGTAAGAATTAAATCATCCGGAAATCCTTCTTCTGGTAATTCTTTTTTGCTGTAACCTGTTGCGATTACTCGCATTGCTTTTGTGGCGTATGATTTTACAATATCTTTCAGTTTATCTCTTTCGATTGGCTGAACACCTTCTACAGTTTCATAAGATACTGCTGCGTCAATCAATTTCTCCGGTGCACCTTTATAATATGTAACTTTGCCATCTTTTCCACTTGTTTCAACAGCACTGAATTTATTTGCACTATTGAAAATTTTTCTGTTTGTGACTTCTACAGAATCCGTAAATTCTTTATACTCTCTATCTGAAATCATTGTAAACAATGCACGTTCTGTAGCATTACCACCAACAATATTTTTATTCTCATCATACATAGCACTACTATTTAACGCTACGTTTAACTTAAACATATTTTCAATTACTGAATCTTTCGGTACTTCATTTTTATCACCCATTACATTCTCTACTGGAACAAGTTTCCCAACTGTAAGCGTTCCTGTCTTATCGGTACAAAGTAACTGAATATTACCTGCTTCCGGGATCTTATTTGTATGTTTCGCAAGCACGTTATGTTTAATCATTACCTTCGCATTTTGTGCTGTAATAAGGTTAATAATCAGCGGTAGTCCTTCTGGTACTGCTGCAACAATAATAGTAAGCGCAGTTACTGCAATGGTAAGAATATTCTTCAAAATACCAATCCAACCCATTCCAAAATATTCTGCGATACCACCGTACTGAATAATATTGGTAATAATCAGTGCTACAACAATGATTGAAGCTCCGATATACCCAAATTTGCTAATTTGTCCTGCAAGATCTTCTAACTGGATTTCCAGAGAAGTCTTCGTCTCTTCGATTTCATCAATTGTTGAAATCGTCTGACCGTTTACTGTATCAACACCAACATTGGTTACGATCATCTTTCCTTCTCCGTCTGTTACCATTGTTCCGGAAAACAGTGCGTAAGAATTTGTATAATCACTTGAATCCGCTTTTCTCTGACCACCAAATGCGATAGGTGAATCTTCTTTGTCCCATGCTGTTTTTTTACAAGGATCTGATTCCCCATTCAATACAGAGTTGTCAACTTTTACATTTCCTTCTACCAGATAACCATCTGCATGAATGGCTTCTCCGGACTGAATGATAACCAGATCACCGACAACCAAATCATTTGAGTTGATATGCTCAACCTTTCCATCACGGATTACATTACAATAATGAATCGAAGTTCTGTCTTTCAATTCTTTTGCACTTTTCTGGCTTTTCAGTCCGGTGTTCATTCCTAACAATGCGATTGCCAATAATACTACTGCAACACCAATCGGTTCTGAATAAGATCCCTGTCCAAACACTGCAATAACTGTAAATACAATCATCATTGCTAAAAGAATCTGATTTATGTGACCTTCAAATGTTTCCATAAAGAACTGAAACCCTGTTTTCAATTTTTTCTCTGGCAGTTTATTGCTACCATACTTTTCTCTCTGCTTTTCTACTTCACTACTTTTTAAACCGTACAAAATTAAATTTCTCCTTTCACAATTCTTTCGTTTACAGACATAACAAACTCATTGATTTTCTTATAATCCGGACTGTCTGGAAGTGATGTATTTTCTGCATCATATTTTAGTCTCTTCTCTAATTCGTCCACCATCTCAAAGAATTCTGGAATTGGCTGTTTGTTTTCATCCAAATATTTACCGTTTCTAATGTCCATCAACAAATCATGTTCTTTTTCTCTGTATGTAATAATTTTCTCATTTTCCAAAATATCAAAACACATATAGTACAGGCGAACCAGGTGCATCATGTGTTTCGACAACTTTCCATGCTCTACCGCATGTTTATTACGCTTACCAATTTTCGAGTAATCTTTAACAATATTATTCATTTCGGACCACATAGACTTATAGTCACGTAATGGATAATGCTTCAGATTAATATCCATATAAATCTCTGTATCAAAATCTTCTTGATGAGATTTATCAATATAAAGCTTGATAGAATCCTCTGGAAATGAAAAATATTTCTCTGGGAATGTGTAATAAGCGTTATTAATAGAGTTTAAAATATGTTTCTCACGTTCTGTTTGTCCTACTAAACGAGCTGCCTTACTATTTGTTCTTCTTAATTGTTGCGAGGCATAACCACCAAATGAATGAATTGCCCTTTTAGATAAAAACAGATGTGCATTATTTAATATTTCTTGTCCAATTGGATGAATGTATAAATAATGTTCTGGTTTAAGCCCTCCTAACTCAATAACGTTAGGGTTACAAGCTGCCATAAGATAAACAATCTTATTAAATGCATAAATAGTTGTATCTGTATCCTCGTTGATAAATTGTTCAAAATTCTGATTAGTGAGAATTTCATGTTTTTTATTTAAGCAAATTCCTCTCAAATCCAGATCACTCGTTCCATCAGATTTTTGAGTTCCATAGCTATAGCTTCCACCTAGCCCCAACAAAATAATGTTGGAGCCAAGGTGTTCATTATTTCTCAGAAAATCATAGTCCGGACCAGCTACTTTTTTCTTAATCTCTTCAATCGTCATATCAATCAAACCTATCTACCTTAATCATTTTTACAGTGTTTCCAGTAGTTACTTTAATAATCAAATTCCATTCTTTGTCTTTGCTGTAACCAACACCACAGGCACTTGCTTCATCTTCACCCTCAATAGGTGTTGATGCGGTATATGCTTCAAGTGTTTTTCTGATTTCCTGCAGATCACTTTTAAGCATCTCAGTAAAGAAACCACGTCCAACTCCGCCTGTCATATCTTTACAGTCTTTCAATAAGAAGAAAGTGTGTTCACCAGATCGTTTATATGGATTTTCTCCCCACATGTTTGGAGACGGAATAATTGCAACAACTTCTGAGAATCCGTTGCTGATTCCCCAAGTTTCTTTAGTTTCTGTCTTTTTAGAATTTGCAGTAAACTTAGGATCTTCTCCATGCTTATAATCAAATTCAAATACTACGTCTGTATTTCTTCTATAACCATCGCTTATAAGATTTCCATTATAAGTATAAATTTTTCCATTTACTTCAAGCTCTAATTTATATGGATTCTGGGTTGCTCTATTTGTATAGTTATTGACAAAGAATTTATAACGTCCCTCTGGAGCAGTACCAGTTGCCCAACGAATATTCTCGACAGGTGTTACTGTTTCGCCATTAACATTTGCATCAACATCCAATGAACCATATCCATGATTTTTATGACCAAAATAAATTTCTACTCCATCAGGACAAATGCAATGTACATCCAGATCGGTACGTGTATTCCAGATTAGAGAGCATCTGATCTCGCAACCTTCATATTTTGCACCTTTTTCTTCAAGTCTCTCACGGATGACAGAATCAATACCACTCTGGTAATACCAAGAGAACGGATTGTCCCAGTTCATAATATTTTCAGCTTCCGGAACCGCAGCTGTTACCATTCCCATAAGATGAGTTGTTCCATCAACCTTTACTTCCAATTTATCTGCGGTAGGAAGAATTGTTTTTCTGAATTTGTCCCATGTCATAGTCACCTGTGGAATTACAGATTTTGTCTCATTACTATCTGTAGTTTTAGTCTGAACTCCTGCAAATACTCCAGTCTTTACTTCCTCTTTCTTCTCAGTTTTACTCTTCCAAATAAACTCATTCTCAGGAAGCTCATCCAGTTTTGCATATCTTCTTCTAAGTGAATCTGCAAGACCAAGTTTTTCAATAAGTTTTTCAGCACTTTCAACAGCTCTCTGAGTAGGTGCAGACTGTGAACGTCTATAATTCTCAGCACTCATATTTGTCTCAAATTTTCGTTTGATTGTATCAAAGTCATCTCCATCTACAATATAATCAAGTAATGTACCTAACATACTTCCGGAAATGTGAGTAAATCCATTTGGAGCTGTAGCAGCATATTTCCAAATCATATTAGTGTGTTGTGGCTGATCATTGATAGAAGCAATCTTCTCTTTTGTCTCCTTAAACCATTTGCACATTGCTACATAGCTGCTACCTCTATATAAACTTCCGGATTCTAATAAATTAAGTGCCTGATCAACCTGTGGTATAGAATATTTCTCAAGTGCTCTTTTCAGCATTCCGTAATCTTCTGCTTTTTCAGCAGAAATCTGTGAAGCATTTTTTACCCTTGATGTATTGATCATTACTCTTGGAAGTTTTGCAGAAAAATGATGGAATCCATTGGTATCATATGTTCCAAGATCCACATAATCTGATACGAATACATCCTGGACCTGAGCAGACTCAACAATCTCTTTCATCTGTGTAATTGGCTCAATAAACATCCCAGGGATATTTTCAATGTTCCAAATAGCAGATTCAGTTGTTCCATCGTCTTTAATAAATACAAGTCCACCAAATCGATCTACAAAGTGTTTACAAGCTCTACATGTATATTCCTGTTTGCAAGCATCTGGAAGATAGTAAAGAAATGTGTCAAATAAGTCAGATACGCTTGTTCTAAACAGTGGTGTTTTTACATTGTCTTTTAGTTTTGATGCAAAAGTTTTCTTAATATTGTCAACAAGTTCCTCATATCCATTGTTCTCATTTTTCCAGATTTCCGGATCATACATCTTCATAATTTTTTCTCCTTATTTTCTATTCAAAATATTTTTTAATGAGTTTCTTGGCAGATTTATCAGGAAGTAACTTTATAAGTCTGATAATTTCTTTAGTACATTCTCTTTCAAAATCATTGTCTGAGTCCTGTACCTCTTTATTGAATTTATCAATATATGAATTACTTACTTTCTGCTCTCCAATACTTTCTTCTCTCTTTTCTTTCATTTCATTCTGAATTTTCTTCGCTCTTTCAATATAGTCATCTGCAAGAAAATCGTCATACTGCATACTTACAGCATCTCTGATCTTATTTGTGAGGTCCACTGAAAGAATTGTTACAGCACCCATCGTTGGACGCATAACTGAGAGAAGTCCTTTTTCACTCATTCCTAACTTCTCATAAACTGTTTTAGCTCTACTGAAAATTTCTCTATCTGTCATTTCATAGAAAATTAATTCTGCTTTTGTCATATACTTGATGTTCTCCTTGAAAATTATATATTTCTGTGTTACTGTATCGTTTAAGATATTAGTGGTTCCTAGTCTACCACACCAGGAGCGTTGCACGTCACTATATCCTGGTGTAGAACCTGTGGAAGCACTAGAAGTGCGTTTTTGGATATATGAAAGGAATAAACGTGTTATTATGTTTGAGATGTTATTAGCTGGTGGATTTGGTGCAGGTATCATTTACGTCATTTGCCATATTACCTCAGTAATCGGAAAATGTTATTTGGTTCATAAAACAACCAAATCAAACTTCTCTGACGAACAGACTAAAGCATTGGCAAAAATGATGTCCAAAGACATTAACATTAATATCCCAAAATAACACCGTCTATTTTAAACATATGATCCTCTTTTAATATATTTTTGAGCAGGGTTGTATTTCTTAGTAAGTACAACCCTTTATATTTTAAGAGTGTTGCCACTCATAAAACCAAACTTTTATTTCCTTTTCTTATATCCTGTCAAAACTGCAATAAGTACACAGATTAAGAAAATTGCTAAAGTTCCTAAACTAATCCAAAACGGAATTAATACAACCAGCCAAGACCATGTAATTAGTCCAGTAAGTTTAAGTACTAAAAAAATTAGCTGCAAAACTCATAAAATTCCCATTCCAGTCGAGTTATTACTACTTCTATTGCTCATTTATTTCTTCTCCTTATTTTTCAATTTTATATCTGCAAACCATTGGACATTCGTATTCATTACATTCACTATCCATTAACTCACAATCATACTCTTCGTATCCGGTGTCCCATTCAAAGTAAGATTGAGTCGCATATTCACATTCTTTCCATTTACATCCAATAATCTTTTCTTCCATATTTAATCCTGTTTTGTTGCAATAGATTTAATATTACTTTCAATTTGACGATATGTATTATTTTGAGTAAGAATGTTAAGCACAGTGTTAGATAACATATTCTTTGTTGTATTATCAAAAGTTTCTTTCATTGTTTTATTGATTTGTTTGCGGATATCGTCAAAATATTTATCCATTTTCTTTTTAATTTCATCATCCATATAAGATGTATAATTGTTTTTTATATATTCAGAGAAACTAATTTCATTTATATGACCATGTTTATCTTTTGTTTTAAATTTTTCATTATCCAGGCGTTCTTTTAAGCACTTTTTAATATATTCTTCTACTGTGTACTCATTTACATCTGCATCGCCCCAGAAATCTTCTTTTCTGACAGTAATTTTAGTATTTGTAATATAATCATTTACAAATTCATTGAAATTTTTTGTCACTACTTCGGAAATAATATCGCCACCAAGTTTTGCTACCTGTTCTTTAATAGTATCCTCTACTTGCGACTTAACTGCTTCCTCAATATTTTCAGATACAGATTTTTCAATGAGATCCTGTAGGTTATCCATTTCAAATGTTATCTTCATTTCTCCACTCCTCCTTCTTACCTACTTCCAAAAGAAAACCAAAAATGTTGCAGCAATTTGTTCTAAATGAATTAACTGATCCTGAATCAAATTAATCTCTTTCTTATTTGCTTTTATATTATCCGTGATCATATGAATTATTACATTAAATACAAATACTAACGGATAATAATGTCCACCAAATATAATTACATACAATGTTGGTGCAAGCATCATCATAAATGTCCAACTAAAACTATGCATAAATAACGCCATCAGATAATCATGTTTATATAAATCATCTGGAGCATTTTTCTTCCACCACGATTTTTGTTTCGCAGACGCTAACCATCCTTGAAGATAATAGTCATCCACTATATGACAAAAAATCATACTGATTAAAATAATGAAATATTTCATCTACAATACCTTCTTCTCTATTCAATTTTTATTTATTCTGGAAATTAACTGCAGAATTGCAGTTATAAGAATTAATCCCAGGAGATTTTATCTCCATCTATTTTGTATCTTTTGTAATATTTCATTCCCATGTCAAGCAAAATTTGTCTATATTGCTTCTTATACGTATTCCATGGATTAAAATAATATTCATCGTTTGCAAATATAAATGTTGTATGTTTTTTACCTTCCATCATTGCCATAGATATTCTTCTATTTTGGTCATAAACAGCACTATTAAATACATCCTTTATACGTTTATTAACTTTGTAACATTCTACTTTTTTAGTAATAAAAGGAATTTTATATATACTTTTTTCAATTTTTTCTTGTAACATTAAATATATAAGAAAAATTATTAAAATGGTAAAAACCATAATACAAATAATAGCTATAGTTGTACTGACCATAATTTTCTCCAATCAAACTAAATTTTCATCTGGTATATACATTTTTGTTTCAGGTATACTCCATCCATCTACTATTTCTAATGGATATGCTCTTTTGTGATCTGTTGATACAAAATATTTTTCATCTTCTGTCAAATACGCCAAATCATATTTGCCATTAATAAAAACCCAACATGGTAAAACTTTCGCACTTTTAGGCATATGTTCTTTTATAGAAATCATTTTAATTACCTCTAAAAATTTTTATTTGATCAATAACTCTTCGACCTTGCTAATCTCTTCTCTTAACTTTTTAATCCTAGCATTCACGAGAGCATTAAATCCTTCTACTGCTTCCTCATATGTATCAGCATAAATCCTGGCTCCAATACCTACACCATTTTTCTTTAGACTTCCATTCTTTTTATATTCATAAAATGTGGAATCGACTATCCGTCCCTTTATTGGTTTACAGAATAAATTTACTGCTCGCTCGTCTTCTAAATATGCAAAAGCATAGAAATCCTTATTGTCTTCTATCTTATTTCTGTCGTATTGAATATTTGCTTTTGCCAAGATATCTTCTGTGTGGTATATAATCAAATAACCGCAACCATATTGACTATCCTTGTAATGTAACATTATAATTCCTCCGTAAATTTTCTATTTTACCACAACATTTCCGAGATAAGCCAAGCCGGTCCATCATCAAGTTTGATCTGCCTACAACTCACAGCATGATAATAAGCCTGTTCTCTATTCAGAAATTCTCCATCTGTTGTTATAAATCCTTGCTCAAGTTCTTTATATCCTACTTTTGGTTCGAACCCAAGTGCTGCTAATTGCCTAAATGGAGCGTCATGTCTCAATCCACATAGGACAACCTTTTGATCAGTTTTCTCAATATAAAATTTAACTGCCGCTGCTATAATCATTTTTTATCATATCTTTCTTTAAGCTTGTCTGTAAGTGTTACTGCCACAACATGTGTTCTAAGGTAATAATTAAGGGCAGTACCGATTAAATCATAACCATCGTCTACAAGGATATTCTCAGGTAACCTTATTTTCCTTGATTCAATGTCATTCTCAGTTAACGGTACCGGAATACACAAGTCTAAGTCTTCAGCCATTTTTAGCAAATTAACAGCCCTATCTTTTGTTTTGGTTAATATAGGATATTGAGTTGTTGCGCTTGTATAAAGTAACTGTGCACTCTTTCCGGTACCTCGATCTTTAATAATCAAATTTGTACTCATAAATTCTCCTTTACAATCCAAGTTCTTCAATTACCGGCAATACTTTATCTGTTAATTCTGGATAAAATTTTGCCAACGTCTCTCTAGCATTTAATGGCTTGTCTGGTTTTGTATATCTTGCACACTCCCAGTCAATTACCATTTGTACAAAATCAGAATGTGTTTTTGCTTTAACATTATGATGAGGCATATGGAGTCTGTGCCAATAGCGTACTTTCTTATAATCAAAAAACATATATAAGAACATTTTATCTAAATCATGAAATAAGCTTCTAAAAGTATTATATCCCAATAACTGTTTCTCAATTTTTCTAAAAGCTTTTCTATGATCTGATGTATATTTGATTCTATCCTTATTCTTCATTTTTCTTCTTTCTTTCCAGTTTTATCATACCAATAATAATTAGATTTCTTCTCGTCATTCTCAGTACCTTTTTCTTTTATCCAATGATACTGCCCTTGATCACGACAAGCCATTTTACAAGCATTTATAATAGTTGTAAAATTATTTGATTTTAACATCAATAATTCCATATCAAAAACTTTGAACTCTCTAATTAGTTCTGATTTTTCCATGTCTTTTTCAGACACCCCATAGATACATATTGTATGAGTCCACTCATAATATTCGCATTTATTGCATATAGAAATTAAGCTATTATCTTGAGTGATTCTATTAATAAATCCATTTGCAATCTTAGTCAGATATTCCTGGTTTAATGAAGAAACAACATCATCATTTATTTTGTATGTAATTTTATATGTGCCTGTTGGACCTTCACCATATTCCCCATAATACTCATTTACAGTTTTAATACCTGCAAGCATTTTAATTGGTCTTGGATTATTAGCAACAATTCCAACTTTCTTAGCGTATTCTAATAGATTAGGATATTTATCATAATTTCCAAACGGAATGCCGCATTGAACTGTAAAAGCAACTCTAAAAACCAACCAAGTTTGTCTCATATTTAGTTTGCCACTAGAATCTATAAATACATTTTCTGTCTCTCCATTTTCGTATAGTTCCTTAATTTCATCAGGATTGTAATATTTTCTTCCATTAGAGTCGTACCATCCAATGACATCAGTGTTTCCACTATACGAATCCATTTCATCAGTTATTATATAAATTTTATCAACAAAACGTTTTTTTTCATTCTTCAATTCTTCCATACTTTATCTCCAAATAAAAAGTTTATTCTATACTCCCATAGCAATCATTGGAAATGCAAATGCCCATAAACAAATTGGATTTTTTGTAAAATATAACGCTACAGATACTGCTATTGCAGTGCCAACCCATGCTGCTACCTTACTTACTGTATTATTATTCATTATTTTTCTCATTTCTTTCTAATTTTCTTCCACAATACGGACAGTATATAAAATTATCAATATTTGAAGTTAGCTTAATTAACCCTTTTTCTTCTGCCTCTCTATATAACTTTAGTTCTTTCAGCCATTTAATGAGTTGCCAATGTTGTATCTCTATTATTTTACAATTTGATTTTATATCATTATCAATAGAATCAACTGACTCAAAATTCATAGCGCTACGTGCTCTTTCCACTATTTCTTCTTCGTAAGCAATTGCTTCATCTAGCGTTATTCTTAACATTTTTCTTCATCTCCTCTAACTTCTTCTCTATCGGATTAATAATCTCTTCCAATACCTGCTGCTCATAATTTTCTTTCCAAAATTTCTCTCTTTTCCAAAACGGAACTTTTTTAACTTCACCTATTGAATCAATACACGCCATAGCTGTCAGTGTTCCCCAGCATCCGTCACATGCTCTTTCATTGCACCAGTTTACAAATTCTTTAAATTTCATTCTTCATCTTCTCCAATTTCTTCTCAGCTTCTTCACGAGAAAAATAAACCTTTGCTTCTTGCTTCTTTTCTAAAACTCCGTTAATAATTTGTAAATGAAAGCCTTTTTTATCAATATGAAAAGCATCCACTTTGTGTTCTACAATTCTAAGAGGTTTTCCTACAATATCATACATTGTATCTCCAACCTTACACGGCAATCTCACAAGCAAGCCCTGTTCTTCCAAGTCTTTGTAAGATTTTAATTCTTCAAGCCACTCCGCAAGTTGCTCATGTTCTTCTGCACATTTTATACAATTAGCCTTCATATAATTTTCTACAGAATCATTTGAGTCAAATTTTTCTGCGTCATTATAATTCATATCTGCTACTTCTTTTGCGTGTTTAATAGCTTCATCAAGTGTTAATCTCTCCATCTACTTCACCTCTTGAAATCTTCTCATAAAATGAGCTTTCCATGATTCGTCTACTTCCACAAAATTTTCTTTTTCATACTCTGCAATCGCATTTTTAAGGTTCAAAAAATTCTGGATTATCAAAAATGTTCCCAACTGGCATAGCGTATACCATGTCAATCCAATATCCTAAATCTTTTCTAAGGCATTTGCTGCCCATCCAATCTACATAGAATCCGACATGTTCTGTTTTCTGAGAATCAAAACAATTTTGATAATATCCATATTTGATTGGAGCATAGATTTCTCCGAAATGATATTTGATAATATCATTTTCCCAAATCTTGTTTCCGTTTTTGCCAGTCAGACCTGTGAACTGGCAGAGGGTTTCTGGAACAATTTCCGCATATTCCCACACTTTATAACTATCAGCATGGAAGATTAAATGTTCTTCATTGCCTAAAAGGTCATATCTTTTCTGATAATATCCCTCAATCCATTTGCCGTCATCTTTCCGCTTTGCCTTGAAAAGAATTTCTCTCATTCAACTCCACCGCCTTTCACGATTTCAAGTGCTAATGCAATTGCCTGTTCCATACCTATGTATTTTTTTATCTCAGTATTATCTCTAAATATAAGTGACAGTTCGGAATATATACCCTTTGTTTCTTCTAGCTGCTCAACAATTCTATTAACATCATAGGCTGTAGGCTGTTTCTGAACAGTTGTAATTGCAAGATGTGTAAACAAGTCCATTGGACTTATATCTTCTTCCGTAGCTTTCTGCCTTTCTTTATCCCAGTACCATTTTGACATTTCTTCGATTAATAAGTCTGCATCTATCAGTCTCATACCTTTACCTCATTATCATTTGGCATCTGGAATACTACAGTTTCTTTTAAAACATTTTGTGCTTTCGTATATATTTTATCTATATCGTTTGATTCATTAATGAAAAGTGACATTGTTGCAAGACAGTTTGTAACAGTATGTGTTGTTTTATAATCGACATATCTTTTCTGTATCATATCAAGCGCTTTTATGGCTTTTGCTTCTGTAGAATATTTTCCAAGTGTATACGCGTCTTCAAAATCGTTATATACAATAGCAAAATCTTTATTAATTTTTTCCACGTAAATTGCAGTTAAATTATTAAAATTTAATAAAAATGCTTTATCTTGACTTCTAATTAACATT
Organism: Ruminococcus sp. RTP21484sp1_RTP21277st1_D2_RTP21277_210401; assembly: GCF_040924225.1. Lineage (NCBI taxonomy): Bacteria > Bacillati > Bacillota > Clostridia > Eubacteriales > Oscillospiraceae > Ruminococcus > Ruminococcus sp. RTP21484sp1_RTP21277st1_D2_RTP21277_210401. Next base: position 78,921 of record NZ_JBCOMJ010000003.1, read on the forward strand.
TTGTGCTCTCCTTATCAAACTTACTCTTTAACATTCCAGCTTTAATCAATTCATAAATAATATCCAGATATGTTCTTTTATCTCTGTATCTGCAATTTGGTTTTTTATGAATCCTCGGATCATCGTCTCTCCAAGCATTTACATCAAAATATTTATTACTCACGAAAAGCATTTTGGTTCCTCTGGCGACACAAAGGTAATAACATTCTGATTTTCCATACTCTCCTACACATTTTTTGAAACCAAATTTTTTAAATTCTTTAACCGGTACCGTTGGAATTAACATTTTGTATCCTCACCCCAATCAAGTTTCTGTCCACAATAAAAGCAGTATTTTATGTTATTAAAATAGTAAAATTCAAATCCACACACAGGACATTCTCCACGTCTATTAATTTCATTTCCATTAAAATCCATAACAGGACACATCTTTAATACTTTCTTTTCAGTTTGCTTATCAAGTGCTTCTGAAATAGTCTTTAATTGTTTAAGTAACTCTTCTTTTTGATTAACGTCTGTTACTCCAAAATTCATATCTACCACATCACCTTTTCAACATTCTCAAATTCTGGAAATAAATTACCACTAACAACGTCATCCCAGTATGTGATTCCTTGTTCATGATCTCTCATCCAATTTATTAGCTCATGCAACGCATCAAAGAATTCTTCTTCATTATGTGCTTTATATGAAACTCCATATTCAAAGTCGTCATAGTCGCAAATACTTATATAGATTTCGTATGGACCATACCATTTTGAAATAGCATCTTTATATGCATGTAATGTTATAAATGGTCTTCCACAAATACCGGTATAATTATCAAGAAATATTGATGATTGTACAAAAAGTCTTTCGTATGTTTTTGATACAGATTTTTCAATTATCAATTTTTATCACCTACATTTTTTGAAAAGTAATCTCCATACTTCCATCTTCTTTTTTAGTTACATTTGGACATTCGTCTTTTTCTAAAGTAATTTTTTTAACATCTCTTAAAACGCTATAATTAACAAAAAAGTCATTGCAAATAATCGTATAATCAGGAATAAAAATTTTATATTGATTTTCAGATATTTTATTTATGTAAAAATCGCAAATATTTTTTATTTGGCTAGAATCTTTTACCAATACGTTAATTGAATTTAACAAAATATCTTTATCTTCTAAAATATACAATGATCCAAAAAAACTTTTCGATTTATAAATCACTTTCTTACATTCTTCTATTTTCATTCCAATTTTCTCCCATAAAATGTTTCTTTTATCTTACATTTTAACCAGCTCATAAATCTTATCCTTCATACTCGGTAAACAAGTCTCCAAGAGACATATTATTATATTTCGCAAGATCCATAGCACATGCAACAACATTTTTGGGTAACGAAGCACCAATTCCATCGCATAAGTATTCCGTAAGCGATTTATATTCCTTGTATGGCTCTTCCTCATATTCATCAGGTAAATAATAATCATCGTCCCAACAAATTAAACGTTTTCCATTTACAATTGCTCTAGCAGTTGGTTTACCCAAAACACTTCCAGTGCTTGACCGCCACCATGCGTCTTTACCAGCTAACTTTACAAATTCATCTTCAGAATAATCACAAATAATATCAAATATATTATCGGTCATTGCCCAAACTTCATAATCAGTACCCTTATAAGTTCTTTCAAACATTCCGCCATCACATGGATATTCTATTCTTCTAAAAAATTTTTCCAAATTATAACCTAGAATTTCTTTCATACTAATCACCACACTCTATGAAATGCAAAATTATCTTCTTTACTCTTAAGTTCAGTACACTCACTATATCTGATAATCTGTTTACAATTTGGGCAGTGAATAGTACATTGCTCTGGTTTTGGATCTATACATCTTGGTACACAGCCCTCATGCTCCTGAAAAATAAATTTGGTTCCACAATTTTTACATATACACCCATACTCTTTTTCTCCACCTTCTTTATAAAGATGATTATTTTTTGTCTGTACAATTTCCATTCTACTTACCTCACCCATTAAAATATTTTACAATCTGACTTCCAACCCAGCGTCCCATTGGAACGGCAACAGCATTTCCAATCTGTCTATAAGCATCACTATCACTTCCACAAAATTCAAACCAATCTGGAAAACCCTGTAGTCTTGCATACTCTCTGACTGTATATGGTCGGATTCTATTACCATCTTTAATTAATCTAGTTCCTCTATCTTTTGAATAGTGTGCTACACATGTTGGTGCAAGATCATCACATTCAGGATCAGAAACAATTGGTTTGTCTCTATAATTACCATTGATACGATTTAATACATACTGTGGAATATTTACTTCACTGTCTTTTTGAATAATATCTTTCAAGCGTAAGGGAGTTTCGTCCGGATAATCCAGATTGATAAATGGCTTTTTGCTACCAATAAGAATTAATCTCTTACGTTCTTGTGGTAGCCACATATTTGCGTTTACAGGACATTCGATTCTTACATAATAATCTGGTAACTTAGTCAGTGCCTCCATAACCACTTTAAATTTAATCATTCCAGGAACATTCTCAACTACATACATTTCTGGTTGTGCCAATGCAATATGTCTAAAGAAATGAAGAAATAAATCATCACCTGTTCTTGCGCCATTAATATCTGCAGCAGTTGAATATTTTGTACATGGAAAAGTTCCAATATACACATCTGCATCTTGCTGATCAAGAACTGTAATTTTAGTAATATCAGCTTCGTTAACCTTGTGCTTAAAATTTTTTCTTAACGTATCACAACATTTCTTATCAATTTCGTATGATTCAAGAATATTGATCCCTGCTTCTTCAATTCCAAGATCCATTCCACCTGCACCACTAAAATAGCTTTTCGCTGTAATCTGCATTTTATTTTCCATCCTTTATTGTTTTATATTGCTTACTTCTAATTTTCCAGATCTTTTAATCCAGATAAATTCCAGATTTTATTGTTACTCTACTGAATGACTTGCATTCACAATTTTCTTGTAAACATCTTCGTATAAGACTCCATCATTGCCATTGTATGTATATTCTGCCAGAACAGCTGCAGCACGAGTACCTACAATACATTTATAGTTCTGCAAAGTCTTACACACCCAAACTACAAATACTTCATCAATACCAATCTCCTGGATATCATTTGGTCCTTTATTAGCATAACTACTTCTGTTGTACCATTCTACAAATTTGTTCTTACATACATACTGAAAATGATTCATTCCTGTAATAACCATAACTACTCACTCCTTATTTTTATTAACTTTTATAGGTGCCATAAACTTAATCCAATTATGTGGAACAATTACTAATGAATTTACTAATGAATTATCTTCTGATCCAACTAAACTAAAATAAATATTACTAGCTGTTTGGTTCTCAATTCGTCCATAAAAATTATCACTACTCAACACGCTGTATGGACAGGTATCTTTAAGAACAACATGATAAATTGTTATAGGATTTAGAAATTCCATGCCACATGAAAAATATACCATTCTCATATATTACTCACCTCTTTTAAATGTTCTTTTACTCTGTTCTTCCCAACATTATAAATATCTATATCTTTTTCTATACAAATATAATTTCTACCAGTATTAATTGAAGCTACAGCCGTAGTACAACTTCCAGCGCAAGAATCTAAAACAAGCTCTCCTGGATTTGTATATGTTTTAATTAACTGTTCTATAAGAGCAACTGGTTTTTGAGTTGGATGTAACGCAGATTTTTGAACATCTTTTGCAAATAACCATACAGAAGTTGGATAGCGTTCCGTACTATCATATGTAGTTAATCCATGTTCTCCATAATCTGTTGTTTCTTTACAGTTAATCTTATGTTCTACCTTACTGATTTTTCTTGGATGACCAGTTGTTTTTTGCGGATTATATATTGGAAGCTTTTTATAAAAAATACAAATATCTTCATGTGCTCTCAATGGCATCTTTTTAGCATTTAAAAATCCTGTCGGCTGTGTTTTTTGCCAAATTAAATTGTATTTCCACATATCACGATTGCTTTGCATTAAGTCAGCCGTAAACATACCATTTGCAAACAATACTATTGCGCCATTATCTTTTATAATTCTTTTATATTGTTGCCATAATGACTCGAACGGAATAACCGAATCCCATTTATTTCTTACTGTTTGTCCATATGGAAGATCCGTACATATCATATCAATTGACTTATTGTCAATTTTTTGCATAATTTTTAAGCAGTCTTCATTATAAATTTTATTTATTTCTAGCATTTTATGTCCGGAGCAAACCATGATTTTATCTCTGCAGCAAATCTCACTACTCCTTTATTTAGTTTTCAAATAACTATCTTCACAATTATAAATAAACAATTTCTCAGTGGATTTACTCTTGTCTGTAGCTTTAATACTTCTACTTACTTCCTGTTCCCAAATACATTTAAAATCCTCTGGTGCAGATTGTTCACTAACCAAAACAATATTATCTTGCGACCAAAATCTCATAGTATTCCAAAATTCGTCATAATTAAATTTAGTTGCATTTGCATATTGCTTTGTATTTACATATGGCGGATCACAGTATATAACACAGCCAAATAACTCATATTCGTTGTAATCGCATGAATTAAATATAATATCCTTTAAATTTGGTGCTTGTATTAGTAAATTATCTTTCGACTCTCTGTAATAATCTCTATAACGCTGTCCATTCTTAGTTTTTTCATAACCTGGTTTAGCCCACCCACCATCAAACCATCTTCCATTGTACGATGCTAAAAATCCAATATTTCCTATTTGCCAATCTTCAAACTCCGATGTATTTCCATTATTAAATGCAGTTCTTGCTTTATCATATAATTCCTTTGAAACAGATTCATATAGTGGTAATTCTCTTTTTGCGTGATTTAACAATGCAATAAGATATTTATTTAAATCCGATCCAATTCTTATATTACAGTTAATTTTATCAATAATATTTGCTCCGCCCACAAATGGCTCTATATATGTATCAATATTATTTTCATCAATATATCTCTGAATAATCGGAACAATATATTTCGCTATTCGAGATTTACTTCCCATATATTTAATTTTTCTATACCAGAAAGTGACATGTCCTTAGTGCGCACCTAACCTTTATCCTTTCTGATTATTTCATTACATCAACTACTTCTAAAATACTCTTATACCATTTCAGGATTTTCTTTGAGCATTTGTAAAAATTTCATTTCATCTTCTTTGTCGGTACACCACAGCTCCAGGTCTTCGCCGTGATTGCCGATCAGAGCGGAAACTGCTACGTACTGTGTCAATTTAGATTTGAGATTAAACTTATCTCCGTAAACGGATGTTAAAGTAACATTACCCTTACATTCATCTACTACTTTAAGAAATGTTTCTACATCTTTAATGTTTTTAATTTTCATTGTACTTATCTCTTTTCTCTATTCGATTTTCAAATAAAACGTGGATTTTCTGACAAGAATTTGTCAGATTTATGATATTATTGTTATACTAATAGACTTTGCAAAAGCAATAATCACAAGATATGTTAATTTAGTTATAACTTATTCCAATAAAAAACATATTTTATGTATTACTGCATTGCCTCTTTCAGAATCTCTTCTGCATTCTCTTTCATGTAATTGGCAGTCTTAATGTACCCTTTGGTATTTGTCTCGTGTGTAAATCCTCTATATTTAACTCTAGCCGGACACACGCTAATAATATTCCCATCTTTATCCTGATCAATAACAATAGACCATCCAAACACCTGTAAAATTGTATTTGTCATCCATAACATTCCACTTTCCTGGAACTCTTTCCAACTTTTTTCTTTTACTACCGTTTTATCGCTCATTTTCAATTAACTCCTTTAATTTTTCAATATATTTTAATATACGATCTCTGTTCATGTTCTTTATAGTAATTCCATCAGGTACCATAGCAAAGTTTGCAATATTATTAAATGCGTTCGATATTGCATCAAAATATTTTAATACTATATCGATATCGATTTTATCAGGATCAAACTCAACAAAAATAAAATCACCTTTACCAGGATGTAATTTTCTAAGCCTAATTAATAATTTGTCCTCAACTTTTTTCCTCTGTCGTTTATTCATCTATTTTGTCTCCGTATTTAACAAATATACCAAAGCTCAGACCTGTCAGAAGTCCAAAGTCCCATTGAAGCCCAGGATCTTCTATAAATATAGGTAGAACTGTAAATAGTATCATAAATAAAAATGAAAATAGTATAACTGCAGCCTCTTTATTCTTCATCTTCGTAATCCCATTTTTCATACTCATGTATTCTTCTTTTTTCAATTACATAAGCTAATACTGCACATACATAAGTGACAGTTGCAATTATAAAATTTAATTTAGTTCTATTTTTCATTTATTTTTTCCTCCAATACTTTAATTGCTAATTTCAGTGCATTAATATTCAATTGACCTTTACCATCTAAGTAATTACTTATATTGTTTATAGCTGCTTGTTCAGGTTTTTCTTTTAGCTTATTACCTGTTTTTACAATTTCATAAACCTGATCAATATTATCTTTGGTCCATAAATCACTATCACACCATCTGTAATCACATCCATCCACTTTAATAGTTTTACATTCTTCACAGTTAGAACAATGATATGCCATATCTAAAAATTTGTTAAGAAATTCATGGGCAGTCATTTCTCGATCCGTATCTAATAAATCTCTAGCAGTATCTGTAGCACTTGCGCCAATCCAATTAATGCTATTATATTTAAAAGTTAATACAATAGGTCCATCATGTTCAATTAATGGATTGTATGCAGTCGCTAAATCCCCATCGTACCATCTAATTCCTTGTTTTTCTGCCTCTTTTAAAATAGCAGCAGCCTCATTCTTTGTTGTACACAATACATTCTTCTCTTTTAAATCAATCATATTTTCCACCTCTTCACTTTTAATAGGACAATATAATAAATTATCTCCTGGACGAAGATATTGAAAATACGTATTAGTCAATATAATCATCATCCAATCTGTCAGGATTCATGTTGCATTTAGGACATCTTAATATAAGATCTTCATCTTCGTCAGTATAATAGTTATCGCCATAAATACGACACTCTTCGCAATAGTCTAAAGCATCTTGATATTCTTCAAAATCATAATCATAGTCTTCGTCTACATCGTATTCTTCTGTATTATCTTCTTCTAATTCACTCATAAAATCTTTAGTCCTTTTATTTTTTTGGCAAAGTTCTTTTTGGTGCAAACTTAATAATTTCGTCTGCTAAAATTTGGCAACATTGAGTTCCATTACAAGATGAAACAGTATAATATCCTGGTATAAAACTATCTGAAATTCTATATACTATATTGCACACTGTATTATAATTTTCTTTATACCAATTTAATTCTTTTTTCAGTTTTTCTAGTTCAGTCATAATATTCCTCCATAAAACAGTGTTTTTACAGTTATAATAATTTCTTGAAATATATGGTAAATATGTGGTACAATACCTGTTAAGGTGTTTGGATATCTGATACATACCCAAGGGACTGGCAGAAACCAAGACCATCTATGACCATTCAATTAAGAATGATCTCCTCCGGAATAGGTAAATGGACAAACCTAGTAACCTGTCAATAGCTACATTGAAAGGAGGATACCTATGGTTAAAGAATTCTTTACCAACTGGAGTTTTATCTTCGGTTTATTAGGTTCAGTTTGCGCTGTTATTGCCAAACTGATGTAGTATAGGTGGTTTGCCAGCTGCGGTATCATACCACAAATTTACTTCTTGTTTAATTGTTACTTTGTTCTGATAAAAGTCTGATTTTGTAGGTCTACAATATACTCTTCTACTTTTATTGTTCCATCTAGTTGCTTAATATTATCCTTTACATGGATAAGATTATTATCTTTTTCATCAATTTCGAATTTAGGTACAAATAAATATAACCCAGTAATTTTATATTCCTTAAAATCTTTATAAATTAGTGTATAGCTTTTAGATTTATCGTGTTCTTCATACGGTATAAACAATGTTTTATCGAAGATTGATTTGAATGTGATTTCTCCAAGTTTACTATTTTTCATAACTCGTTGAATATCATTTATATCATCACGACAGTGGTCGAACCATTCTGGAACATAAGGAGTAAACTTAGAAGTTTTTTCCTCAATAGTATTAATTCTTTTTATTAATTCTTCATATTTCTTCTTACTAATCCACATTATTCTCTTTCTCCTTATAAAACATTTTTCTCAAAGTAACAATATCTCTTGGTAACTCATCAGCTTTGCCATTTTCGAACTGTTTTTTACACCATGCATAAAACTCATTCGCTACAGGTGTAGTCAACAATGATGTCCTGCTTGTATGACCTTTCTTCAAAGTCTCATGAGCAATACCACGCATATATTTCCAGAAGTTATAATATGTAAGTTTAAGCTTAACCATATATCCATTAGCATCTTCGATTACAAATCCTTCGATCTTATCACCTCTGTATTCATAATCTTCTTCTAAAACTTCAAAATACCAATCATAAAATTCCTGCCATGTAGATAACTCATAAGCTTGTTTCTTAATAGTTAATCCAAGCTCACGACCTACATGAGCCATGTCTTCATAATCATATTTCTCAAAATCCAAAGTATTATAAATAATGTCAAGTAGCACTAATTTACTTTCTGGATATTCAATAATATGAGGATCGTTTTTCATATCGCAGCATTCAAACACAAAAGTCACATCATGCTCTTTAAGATAAATTTTCATATCATCAAGCTTGTCTTTTGGAATTTTCTCATAAATCATACTTCTCAAATATTCTGCAAATGGTCCTTCAGGATCAGACTTACTTGTGATAAATAAATCGTCCGTATATTTATTCCAAGAAACAAGTCCAAGAAATCCATTTTCTTTTACATAACAAGCTACTGGGAATTTCAAAGTATGCTGCAATACATCCATCTGTGTTTCTTCTCGTTCATTGACATTGAAAAACTTCTCATATCCACGACAGAATACTTTACATTCTTCTGTATCAATATATAATCCTCTTGCTTTTGTAGTCTGCTCATTCCATTTCTTTTCATAGAAAGCTGCAGGTGTGAAATTAAATGAAGAAATATTTCCAAACTGTTTTTCAGAAATGTATGAGTTATGACGTAAATCAACAAGAACATCAGCTACACTACTACTCAATTTTTTCGCTGCTCTTACCGGCTCTCTGAATACATCATTTTTGATCTTATAGGTTGTATTTCCACCAGGAACAATATCAACACATCTTAGATATCCGCCAAATTCAACCTGCCCTTCAAGATCGTATACTCTTGGATTAACATTAATATCAAATCCTTTAGTATTTCTATGACCAAAAATCTGATAAGTATGATCATCGGTAGTGGTGAAAAATGTATCAGCAACTTGCTCTACATCGTTATATCTACCGACTCCATGAATCATCTGATCAGTTGCTACAAAAGTAAGATTTTGTGGGATTGTACTCAGACCACCGTGAGTAACAAGATATGTATTTCCATGATATGTATAATAGGCACACTGAGCAAATTTTCTACACAGCTGCCGAAGATCTTTCTTACTGAAACCGGCTTTATCTAATGCAGGTTTTGTAAATAATTCAAATTCTTTTGAAAATGACTTCTTATCTTCGCTATATTTCCTTAGATGAATTTCGTGATTGCCCTCAAGCAAAAGTACGTTTGGTTTATCCTTAATGCTTAAGAGAAACTGAACCACTTCCGCATTTTCAATTCCTCTGTCAATATAGTCTCCGCAAAATATAAAGAAGTGATCGTCCTTGATACCGCCAATTGCGTTCAAATATTTCTGTAAAGCTGTATTACAACCATGTATATCTCCTACGTGATGAATCACTTTATATTCGGACAAATCAATCTTTTTCATAAACACTTTATCAAGTTCTTCCGGCTTAATTACTGTAATACCGGACGGAATTCCCTGTGTCTTAAACCTACTATACATCTTATCAATAACAGCTTCAGGTACCTGTTTCATTGCAGCACGAAGACTATTTCTTTTCTTACATTCCTCGATTGAAACATCTGTAAAATCAACAAGAAAAATTCTGTACCTATACTCCTGACATAATTTCTTATATTTGTTCATTTCAGAAGTCTTGGAATTAGTTGCATCTATAACTGTGAATTCTCCACGCTGCATTCTAACCGCTAGTAGAGTAAATAATGTTTTCCAAACAGTGCCATCATTATTCTGTGTAATTTCTGTGTTACCATTTACAGATAATACCGGACTCTGACAGAGTAACCGAATATCATCTGCACATAATGTATATGGCTTTAAACCATTTTTCTCAATATAAGTGCTCTTACCAACTCCTGGTGCACCACGAAATAATAATAAAGTTCTCATCCTATCTTACAATCGTAAGAGCTGCGCGCATTTTAACCCATGGGACTCGAACTTATCCTTTCTTTTTATTCTCCTAACACAATTTTTCTATATTCGTCCGGTGTAATTTCACCTTTTCGTAATTTAATCTCTAAATCTAATCTATTACTTCTTGGATTTAATCCATTAATCTTAGATAAATAACAACGGATCTTATCAATTGCATATTCATTACTTATATGACATTTACTCTGGTCAACCAATGTTTCTCCAATACAGGACCATGTATGATCATATTCTCTAATTAAATAAATCAAATCATCCCTTGTGAGCTTGTCTAAATTTTCTTTTACATACTCCGGGAAATCTTTCATAATAATTCACCTGTTGCTTTCTTAATATAATTTTTCTGACCTAATAACGGACACCAATTTGGAATTTTTGTATAATCTGGGATAATGCTTATATTATCATTTTCATTTGCACCACAAACATACACATTTCCATGTAGTCCAAATTTCCAAAATAGACTTTCTGGACAATCATTGCAATGACTTATTGTAAACGTAACTTCATTCATTTTATTATCTAACATCCTCTTTATCATCAACTTTTTCAAAATTGAAAACAAGAAACTGCTTTTCTTTGTATACTTTCATTATAATATCACTCTCCAACGAATACTAAATCATCAATGTAGCTGCGATTTTCGCCTTTAAAAATAGGGATATTCTTATCTACTACCCATTTGGTTCGTGTAATATCATCTTGGGTATATTCTTTTTTCACACAGCAGCTTCCACGCTTTTTATAAGTTATAAGATCGTTCCAGTTGATATCTTTTTCAGTTAATAACATATTTTGAATATCATTACATGATTTATTCTGTAATTCTTTATGTGAAAAAATTGCTTGTCCAACCATTTGAATAGAATTGCGTGTGGCATCGAGTTGTCGCCAGTAGAAATAATTTGTTACTTCTTCTTTCGGAATATTGAAGCATCTTGAATCAAACATTGCTTTGTTACACTGAGAATAGTATTTATCATAATATTCGTCTTCTAATTTATCAAACATAGGCTCTGCTTCTTCAGAATTAATTTCTTTATTAGTAATTTTTTCATTAATCTTTGCGTATTCTTCCTGGAAACTAAATTCAACATTATCATAAAAGAACTTATTAAAAGCTAAAGTTGCCATACTTGCTGATATAGAACAAAGTTTCTGTACTTCATAATCAAACCAAGCTGCGGTATCTAATTTCTTATAATCAATAAGCAGTAAAGAGATTTCATCAGACTGAGTATATCCAAGTACACAACCCCCAATATTCTCACATAAGTATTTCATTGTATCTTGCATTGTTTTAATCAAAATATTATCAAAAGGTTTATCAAATGAACGACAAAATGTGTGAAATGCCCTACCATCAATTCTCAATACAACCGGACATCTTCGCATTAATTTTGTCTTTGAAATCTGCTCATAATATTCTTTCATTCTTTTACCAAGATCATCATTTACTGGCATATTATTTCTCCCTTCTTACATAGGATATACATATCGTTTCTTATCCATTGCTTCTAAATCTTCGTCACTTTCATTTCCGTAAATCACTTCACTATATGTACCAGAGTACGGAACAATCCATTGAAGACATATAACACAATTATCTTTTTGTGCAATATCCCTGGAGGCAATATAGTCGAATAAATCTGGTTTCTTATCGCATAAAAAACTTCTAATTTCTTTCATAATTCCTCCTATTAAATATCGTTTTTATTATATTACCAACAACCTTGCTGCACACACTCATAAACACAATCTGCAATCGGCTGCGAAATTTCATCTTTTAAAATCTCATTAAGACCATCAAGCAAAATATCCAAATCATAAGCTGTGCTATATGATTGAAGTTTTCTAATCTCATCTAAAAACATATTTCTTTGATCCATTAAATATCCTATTATTTTATAATCATCGTTTTCGTCATCAAAATGCACTATTTCTTTTTCAGTCATTTTTATCCATTTTTGTAGTCTTTCTATTTCTGCATCAGCATCTATTAATCTCATATCTCGTCCCTCATATTCCACTTCTCAATAGCCAAATCTTTTGCTTTACTAATTTCTTCTGCTTGATCATCATAATGGATCTCTTTTGAAATTGTACTTCCTTTTGCGCGACAGCAATTGCACATTACATAAAAACTCATTCTTACAATTTTCTTCCACGGATCTTTAAATTTTGTTTTGTGACCAACTTTTAGTTTTTCACTCCCCACAAAATGGACATTTTAACAGCTCCATTTACTCACCAACCTTTTTGTCTGTGCCATGAATTTCATTATATAAGGCAGTAAAATTTCTTAAATATTTATCTCTATCTTTCCTATTTCCTCCATCGAGAAGTTTTATCATTAAGTCAAACTCTTTGCCAAATAATAAAAGAAATGCAGGATAAAACGATAACCAATCCATTGTCAAACAATAAAACTCTCCATTTTGCTCAAATGCAGAATTATATCCAATTTTATGAAATAATGTCAGTATAGAATCTGTAGGTAAATTTTTTGAAAAATGTTCTTTTATCCATTTAATGTCTTTTGCTTGATTAGCAATCTCTTCATACTTTCTTTTTAATTCATCTATAAGATCAATATTTCCATCTTCTACAAACTCTAACTGACTATCATCCCACCATGAAGAACTAGATCCATTTTCCATACTGAGAATCGAATATCCTCCGTAACATTTTCCGTTACCATATTTTTCTCCGTAAGAATATTCTATTACAAACAACTTACCAATATCTTTTCTTGATTCATTTAACGATCCATGCCAATATGTATCAATCATTTTTACAATATTACCTGGTTTAAATTCCATTTACTCAATCATCCTTTCACCAATAAATTTCTTCATCTGTTTATTAATGTTCGCCGGATAACTTTCTACCACATTATTCAGATCAATAAAAATCTCTTTAATGTTATAGTCATCATCCAAAAAGATGCTTCCTACCGTTCCACCTGGAACTCTAATATAATATGTTGCAGGTTCTTCGTCATCAAACAATATTAAGTCGTTTATTACAATATAATGAAGCCGTTCATCTAATCCAGCTACTTGATCTAAAAACCACGTAATTTCGCAGGTCCATGCTTTGCGCACTTCTTCACGCATTTTTCTTCTCTTTAATTCCATTAATCATTCTCCATCATAAACTTGTAACGTTCCATCTGCGTTATAAAGCGGTGTAATACCAAAATGCTTATTACCGCTAATTATAAAATATTTAACTTTTGTATCATTTGCATATACAATACGATAATATCCATCGCTGCCATCGCTGCTACTCCAGTCTAGTATACTTGTAAAATATCCATTTCCATAATTCTTATTAGTTGGTTCATTTAATGCTTTTTGATAAGTCGTTCCACATCCAACTGCAAATACACAAATTAATCCAGCCGCAATCGCAGCTAAAATTTTCTTATTCATTTAACACCCATTACTTTCTTATATAATTCAACTTCTTCGTTTGTTGCAATATGTAACCAATCTAACAAAGTTTCTTGACACCACGCATCTTTATAACCTGACACCATAACGATAAACGAATTATCATCGTTTTCCTTAGTAATACTTTGGTAACATGCAATAGTACCAACTCTACCACGTAAGGTTTCTGGTTTGCTTAAATCAACATCTTTATAATCTGTAATTACAAATGTTCCTGTATCAACAGGAAAATTTACAGTAAACGCCATAAAATCACTCCAATCAAATTTTGCTTTTATCCTAATATTTAATATCAATACCTAATAACTCTTTTGCTTTTTCTTTGGCTGCAAATCGAGCATCTATATCAGTATACTGTCCAATATTTTTGCAAATTGGATGATTATACATAAATTTAATAAGATCATTAACATTTTTAATTTCAGATTTATATCCTTCTATATATTTATCACGGTTATTTCTTGTAAACGACATAACTTCTTCTTTAGTTGAAAATAACTGATCGAAATATCTTTCATAATAAAAAATGGAATCATCAATTTGCAATTTAGCATAAGGAGAAAGATCGCTTGTTAACGGTTTTACGCACTTATCAATTTTAACAACAATACCTGAGTCTGGTTGATCTGTTCCAAAATCCCAAAACCAAACTTTATCGCCAACTTTAAAATTTTTACTATCCATAATCAATGTCCTTTAAATTTTTACATCAAAAATTTCTTTTGCTCTTTCTTTAATAGCAATCTTCTTATCATTTAAATCTGCTACTGGCATGAATTCACAGTCTTCAATTACAGAATACATAAGTTCAACCAGCTCTTTCGCATCATGAATATTATCTTTTATGCGTTTTACATTTGCTTTCTCTTCTTTCTCTATCCAAGCAATAAGTTTAAGATCATCATGAAATATTTGCGAAATAGGCATTTTAGTTTCCATATGTCCATTCCTAATAAGTGCAAAAGGAATTTCATCTAAAATAAATATTTCTTTTATAATTCCCTTAGACATAAAATCGTGTTTTCTAATATAAAACCAAACAGTATCTCCAACCAAAAAATTTTTATCGCTCATAGTTTTCCTCCAAATCCCATATACCAATATTTTCTTCTCTGTATTCTTTAAATTCCGTCCCAAACCGTCCATATACCTTACCATCATCTTCTTTATATCTAATAAACTCTGCATAATCAGTAAGCAGTTTTGGACAATTATTCACGACCCATTCTCGTGTAGCAGTAATACAATAATTTGAAGACATATCAATTAATTCTCTAACTACACATAATCTGCTTTTCTTTACCCAAGTCTCATCATCAAATTTGATTTGTAAATCATTTTTCATCCATAATCTAAACGGTTCATCGTCTGGATAGAATATTCCAGGAATCCAATTATTTAGTTCAAAATATATAATCTTATCCATCTTATTCCTCAATACAACATTCAATATCCGGAAACTCTTCCGATTCCCATTCTGCTCCGCAAGTTTCACATTTAAAACTTAATGAGTTCCACCACTTCTCTCCTTGAAAAATATGTTTATACCAAGGCTTTTGAAATCCCAATCTTCTAAAACGTATACCATCAATTTGTCTTACACCGGATAATTTTTCATGTTTCTTTATCGCATCTAATTCGTCTTTAATTGTACAAAATCTATTCTCTCCACAGCATGGACATACACTATTTCTTTTTATAATTGTATCCATCATTATTTTATTTGGATCACACTTGTCAGGAAATTTAGTTATTCTCATCATTATCATCCTCTTCATTATCTAAACCAATTAGCCAACAGAATTGATTTAATCCACCAATGTAAGCATTAACTGCATCACCGTTCTTATGAATCTCATCCAGATATCCCCTGGCGATCACTCCGGCGTTAAAATAATATTCCGGCGTATGTTCTTTACTTTGAATTCTATTTTCCAACTCTTTTATATCAGCCGACAAATCAATATCCTTTCGACTATAAATCAACTTATCAAAGCGTTGGCACATAATTTTATAACTGATATCTGGACAGCCCATTTTTACCCCCATATTTTGTAATTTAACCATAAGTATATACACTTTCGTAAAACATATCTTTTATCGCACTTCACATATAATATACTTTGTTTTGCTTATAGCTTCTTTTAAGGCATTCTCAATTTTCTCATAATCTTCCTTATCGACAATATGATTTGCAAGCCATTCTAACGATACTGTATCTTCAATTGTTATAGAGCCATCATTGTTTGCAACAATTCGTCTATTAGGATCTTCATAACAAATTTTCACTGGCTTATCTTGATCTTTAGGAAGAATAAACACTGTGTCATTTTCTGTGTAAACATATACATTCTTATCATTAAAAATATCCATCAATAACCCTCTTCAAACGCCCAACTACTACTTACCCAAGTTTCACCATTTAATTCAAATCTCCAAGCTCCCTTAAATCTCGGATGTGGTTCTACCATTACAATCTTTCCACGACACTGCGTAGCAATACCAGGACAATTTTTAATTCTCTTTTTTCCAACTTCTTTACAAAATGACATGTAATCATCTACTGCTTTATGAAATTCAAATTCAATATCACTGCTATGTTCGGCTTCAAATGTTACTAGGTCCTCAATGTCAACAATACATCCTATTTTTAAATCGTGATTAAACTTTGCATGGAATCCTCTATATTCTAAATTATTAATTTTATCCATATTTTTACTCCAACCATCTGTTTTCCAAATAGCAAAACCCGAACACGGCAGCTCCTGTCAACATAATCCATAGTACCCAAAATAACCACATTGGAAAATGAGTTGTAACATATCTAAAAGCTTCTTCTAAATCCATATTGTTATAGTATTTTGTATTATTTATGGTTTTATCTTTAAGATTTGTGAATATAGTCCCTTTATTAACTGCAGGAACACCGTAATATTCAAATCTGATATGATAACCGCCACTCAATGTATCAATGTAGTTTTTACCAGGAAATGGAATTTTACTGCTATCAAAATCAATTCCACAAAAATTAATTGTTTTACAACTTTTATCTTCTTCTCCGGCATAATCCCAAGTCCAATATGTTTCTGTTCTTGTATGTTTTTTCCCTTTTGAGTCAGTAGTCGTAACAGTTCGAGTATGCATATTATAATGTTCTTCTACTTTTCGAACATACATGTATTCTCCACCAATTTCCGGATATGTAACTGAATCTACTGCTTTCAGCTCCCCATAAACAAATGCATTACCAACATTTGTGTCCATTCCATATTGGAACAGATCTGTATCATTATCTATTTGAATTGCTTTATTATATTTAATATCAGATTCTTGTTGACTCTCTGACCATTTAGTGCTGATCAGAAAGCCAAACATAATCATTAAGGCTGCGATTACAATACTTACAAGAATTTCTCTTTTAGTAATCGTAAAGTTCCGAAACTTTATGTTTTTCATTTTCAATCCTCAATTTCTCTACAATTCTTTTATAATATTCAGGGCATTCCTTTTCAAATTCTTCAAATGGTTTATACTTACAATCCTTAAAAACTTGAATCGCATTTTTGTAATTTTCGTAGCCTTCTTGTGTGTGAGGAAATATGCTTGGATTCAAAGATCCAAATTCAAAATCTTTACATTTTTCACATATACAAGGTGAAATTATGTAAATTTTATGACAATCATTTTCTTCTATTACTGCATAATATTTACCACAACCAAGTGTCACATAAAAATGCCTATCACATTTTTGTTTCTTTTTCATAAATTAATCCTCTCCAAACAAATCCTGTGGTGCATCCTGAAGGTCGTCACCAAAGTCTAATAGTTTATAATCCTGTTTCTCGTATCCAAGAAAATCAAGAAACGTACTCTGTGGGAACGCACGAACATAACCATTATAAATTTTTACCTGTTTATTATAATTTTCTCTATAATTTGCGATTAAATTTTCAGTTGTTGCCAACTCATTCATAAGCTGTTTATAATTCTCATTGGATTTTAATTCCGGATATGCCTCAGATACTGCCTTAATAGAAGTTTTGATTTCTGCAGCTTTATCGTCATCAGATGAACGACCGTCCACGATTGCCTTTAATGTATCATATTCATGTTTATCATAATTCTTTACGCAATCAACCAGGTTACCAAGTAAATCTACTCTTCGCTTTTCCTAAATATTTATGTCAGATTTTGCAGTTAACACCTGTTCTTCCATATTAATAGCTCTATTTTTATAGCTCTGAACTCCAAAGACAGCCATGAGAGCTACAGCAATAATAATTGCAATTGCGATTAATACCACTTTCCAACCGGTACCTCTACTTTTCATTTTTATCTCCTTTACCAACATATTTCATTTGTATATGTAGAATTTGTTTTCTTATTTAAACCAGCAAATTTATTTATTATTGTTTCTAATTCGCAGTTTTCATCAAATGATAACAAATTCTGTGTTAATATTTCTACTAATAGCCTTAATACATACTTAGTATCATCCACACTACAAGAAAATAGTTCAGGATCTTCTACAGATAAAAACAATCTTGCGTACTGATCGGATGATGCTAAATTATATAATTCTCTTTTTAACTTTTCTTTATCCATCTTTATACCTCAAAATATCATTGTGTGTTTCACCATCTGATTTATAAATATTCCAGCCTGAGAATAACTTCCCAAATTTATCATCATCTATTCTAAATTCGTTGCAATGCGTAATAGTAATAGATCTTTCACACTCAAAATCTCCTACATCTGCTATAACTCTCTGATAAAGTTTATTTAAATCTAGTTTTCCATATCTCAAAGTATCCTGATGATGGTTTGGAACATTTGTCTTATCATACATTTCGGCATTAATTTCGTCTTTATTGCATTCTGTTGGAAACGGACCAGCACCATGTCTGGTTAAATATGTACGTGTTACATAACATACTTCTATATTTAATTCATCATTCCAATTTACTCTTTCAATAATTTCTTTTGGATTTTTCAGACCTGTGTTAGATGGGGTAAGATGTGGAAAGTATTTTAGATTGTTCTGATCGAGTAATAACCCTTGAGCGGCTTCAAAAATAATGTGATCAAATATATTTAGAAAGCTTTCATCCCTGGTTGTCTCAATATGGTCATTCATAAAATCTAAGTCTTCAAGAAAATGTTCGTATATTCCTTGGTCGTTAAATAATTTTTTCCAACTATCAGATAACACAATTCCTTCTTTTTCAAACTTCTCAAGGTAATAATCTTTTACCTTATCAAAATCGGTAATGTCACTTTCATACCTCTTAATGGTTTCAAAAATTCCTAACCCACAACTGCCATGCTTTTGTTTTCCACGATTTTCTTCAACAATATGATTTGCCATCATATCGTAAGGTGTTGAAACCATACAGTCTGAATGAACATAAACAATAGGAACTACACCTTTATTTATCAGTTCTTTAAATTCTTGAACGAAAATAAGTGGATTTACAATGAATTCTTTTGGCAAATATGTAACAGCCCCATTAAAAGTTCCAGAACCAAAATGATGAAAGACATGTCTGATTCCGTCCGGTGTCATTACGGTATGTCCTCTTTGACTTCCACCATTAGAACACACTACAATACTATTAGGTTTCTGTGAAAAGTAATCAGTCATTAAACCTTTTCCTTCATCTCCTGCATTTGCACCAATCACAATCTTAATGTCTTTCATCATCTCAATCTCCTATTTTATTTTACCAAACAATTTCACCATTCTCATTTGTACTTACCTGAGTAGGTGTTGTCGCAAGTGTTATAATTGTATTAACATCGTTCTCAGCTGCATCAACAATAATATTTACAATAGTCTCTGCAATATTATCTAAAGTCGCTTCTTTGAAATGATTTTCTTCAATAATAGACTTAAAGGATTTTTCAATACCTTCTTTGTCATAGTTACTACCATGATTTACATGAATATGATAAATGTCGAATTTCTTAGAAGCTTCTTCAAATAGCTCTGGAGTTTCCACATCTTTTTCTAAATTATCTCCAAGTGTTGCAATTAAACCAGAACATCTACTTCGGATTGGAAGATAAGGATTCAATCTCTCGTCACCGATTGTAATAATAATTCCTCGTTTACCACGATTCCAGCAATCAAGTTTAGTGTGATGAGTTCCAAAATACCATGCAGCACTATATGACTCAAATCCATTTCCACCACCGCCAAATTCAAAGTAAATTTTATCAAGTTGCTCTGCAATCCTTATATCTGATTCAAATTGAGATGCTTGAATTGGATTATAATCATATGATAAATCTCCAATACCCATAATCATAAATTCAACATCTGCAATTTTTTCATAAAGTTTTGTCATAATTCCATTAAGTTTTTTTGCTACCTCAACTGCAGCTTGCCCCATAGATCCAGTTACATCAAGTGCAATCACAACTGGTAATGTATTTGGATGATCTTCTGAATCGCAACATTCTCTAATAACATTGTTTGGATCAAGTACTGGATCAAGAGATCTTGCCTTAAACATTTCCTGATTAGAAACACTTGAAGTAACAAACCCTAATGAATCTGTCGCTAATCCCTTTGATGTTGAATATCTTATAAAACTATTTGTATCCCATTCTCCACATCCCATAATTATTCTTCCTCCTCTGTATCTACTTCATTAAATTCATTAGTATCGTCTACTTCATCAAAATCAAACATACCATCAAACATATCACCCATATTACCGCCCATCATCATAAACGGAAGCATTGAGTTTATATTGTTCGCTGTTCCGGTAGAACCATTTCCATTCATCATCTGAGATAGCATCATATATTTGAAAATATTGTTCATTCCGTTTTTTCCCTTAGTAATATTACTTCCAAGTAAAGAAACAATCTTTCCATAAAAATATGTATTTCCCATGAATACGTGTCGCTCTGGAATAATATTCTCTACAGTAGAATCTTCATAATTGATTGCAGTAATCATATTCTTCTCTACTTTAATAACACATTTAGGCTTTCCATTTGCAAATATAATATCACCTGCACTAACTTTGTTTGTTGGAATAATAAAGAAGAAATCCTGTCCAATATCAAATGCAAAATTGTCACAATTTGTAAGTCTACCAGTCTTCACATTATAACTTTTATAACCATTAGATGTTTTTACTGCAATACCGCCACTCATAGAAAGTCTGCACATTCCGTTACCTACTTTACCAAACATACCGTTTAAAAAATTGTTCATCATAATTATCTTTTCTCCTTTTTTTATTTATATATTTTTTATAATGCTTTTCAGCTATTATTTACTTCCAATTTCTTTTTCATATTCTTCTTTTAATTTCTGTAAATCGTTTTCTTTATTTTTTATATAAACTTTCGATTTGCGAATTGCATCTTCAAAATATCTAACCTTATATAAATACTTTATTTTTTAGCAATTCGTAATTCTTCATTCATCAACTCAATGTTTTCTTTTGTAACTTTTCCATTGCCCATATTAATTAATTTATTTAAATACTCTTCAGCAATTTTACAAGCAATGCTATAATTTCTTTCTCCAATAAAAATATTGAAGTAGACACGCCGTCCTTCTCTATAAGCACCTACTGAATCATGGAATTCAAAATTTTTAGTATAACAATTACAATAATTAAATTCTGGTTCATTCTCTAAGTGTTTTATCATGACATAAGACTTTTCATCCATTGATAAATTAAAAGAAACAATATATCTATAAATAAACTCAGTTTCATTATAATCAATGTCTTTTTTTAACTTTTCAGCTGCTATAATCTCATATCCAGGATGCGTTGCACAAAATTTATATGCTTCATCCAAATCTTCTGTATAATTAATCGTTCTATAATCACGATGTTTAAGCCCATATAACATTTTCTTATCCTCCATTAATATGTAATAAAAGTCCCCTCCGGTATATAAAATTCATACCAAGTATCATGTGTAAACTTATTTGCAGTTTGACCAAATAATAGATCACAATTTTTATTTGCTTTATAACTATGAGTAATTAACACCGGTTCATAATTTCCTTCTACTATATTTACGTCTGCACTAATTGGGATTTCTTTATACTCAAGATATTTTCCGTTCTGTTCTACATATCTATATGTACTTCCACCATTCCACTTAAATGAATATTTAACGTAAACTGGGTTATCCTTATTGTCTATAAACGACACAATAGATTCTTCTTTTGTAATCATTTCTTGATTAGCAGTTCCAGAAAAGACAGAATTTCCTATAATCATAAAAATAGAAATACCTATAATAAATAATACAAAATAGCTAAAGCTAAATACTACAATTCGATCTGATATTTCTGTTTCATTTAAGCAAAACCTAAATGATACTGTAAAAATAATTGTTAATATAATAGCAAGTAACATTTTTTCTCCTTTTTATGAATTTTCTCAAAATTCCATTTTCGCAATCCCTTTAAAAATAAGGGATTCACGAGGGTCATTTCCCCATAAAACTGTTGTTTTATGTCATTACCAGGTCATAAATTTTTCCAATCTCATATCTACAATCTTCCATTTTTGTTCTCTTATAAAAGTCGCAATAACAAATTCCATCGTCAGCAATTACATACTCAATCCCCTTAGTAAGTAGTGAAGTATCTAAAACTCCTTTTAAGAAAAATACTCTAAATTTATCATATCTTCTAAGTCTACACCAGTGAGAATCCGGCGTTTCTTCGTGATCAATGATTGTATAATCATCCTGCTTTAGTCCATATTTCATATAAAAGTCAAATAACTCTTTCTGGTTCCAGAACACATCGCAGCGGATTCTAAGAGAAATAAATCCTAAATCATTGCACCAGTCTGTAAACTCTTCAAACCATTTTGGAAAATTAGGAATGTATTTATGGATAACAGAAACTGCTGAAGTGGTAATCCCAATTTTTCTTAAACCCTCGATCATTTCTGCATATTCCTGATCTGTAAATGTTTTAAATCCCATTATATCTCTGCGTTCATCCAGGCGGTAATCATGAACAGAAATATTTACATAATCAACAACGCCTTCCAGATAAGGAATACTTTCTTTCAAATGAAATCCATTTGTTGTCATTGTTACTCTTTGAACCTTATTCTTAATATTCTCTTCTTTAAGCTGTGTCAAAACTTTCTGTAAAAATTTAATATCAAATGTTGGCTCATTTCCTGTTATATCTAAAGAGATAGGATTTTTATCTCCTATCTTAGAAATAATTTTATTTAATGATGATAAATAATTATTTAAAAATTCATCCTTCTGATTTTTCAATACGCTAGATTTATAATCTTTCATATAACAGAAAGTACATTTTGCATTACAAGTTCCTGGAATCATAAGTTTTATGGAAATTACTTTATTATAATCTGTTCTCTCTATATAAACCATTTATCTCTACCTCTTTACTTAGCTATTTTCTCCTGCATAATAATTTCATTAAACAATTTATTTGCCAAGAGAAATGTCTTATCGTCAAAAGCAGGAATATCATCAGTAAGTTCTTCTAACAACTCAGCAACATTCACTTCTAAAATTTCTGCACACTTATAATATATTTTCCAATTAAATACTCCTTTATAAGATATTAGTTTTTCATATCCTTCTAAAGTTAAATTGTATTTTGCACAAAATTCTTCAAGTGATAATCCACTCTGTTTCTGTTTCTCTTTTATCATATAAATAATTTCATATGATGTATATCTTGGACGTATATTGTCCGATACTTTTACACAATCAAATATATCTGCCATAACTACTCCTGTATGTCGTTCAAATGTCGTACCGTACTACATACTGTCATACGAGGCACCTTTTCCCTTATTTTATAAGGCTAAAAAGCGTTTTGTATGAAATCGGTTTGTTCACCATGACTGATAAAAATCGGTTGACCTGATTTTCTACTGCACGTCAAAAATGGCTTTAAACCCTTATAAACATTGACTTAATCGCAAATCGCCATCTGGAATTTTGACTCCTCAAATCCTATACAACATTCATAAAATAAATCGAAAAATCGCCTTAGATCCCTTATAAAATAAGGCTTTAAGCCGTTTTTGTACATGCCGTTAGTAGTACAAAAAACTGCATACTTCGACTGGCTAAGATGCTATAGAAAATAAGACGTATCTCATTTTTCTACCTGCCGTTAGTAGTACCATTGTATAGAATGTATAATATATGACCACAGGGCATATAGGATAATCCCCATATATACTCCACTGTAGATCATATAGATTTACGTTAAGATACTACGCTATTAATATTGCTTCACTAAGCTCATTACTCTGTTCATCTGCAATGGTAACAGAAGCTTTTTCAAATTCTTTTCTTCTCTTTCTATCAATTTCATCGAACAATTGGGGATTAGTTACACGATATTTATTACATTCAAATCCTTTATCGGTTGTTCCTTTACTGATAAAAATGCATCCTGCGTCTTCCAAATTTTTAATATACTTAGCAACATTTTGTCTCGAAAAATCTAAATCGTAAGCTAGTTCATCGTATGTAACAGGTCTTCCGTTATCAAGATTTCTTAGTAATGTAATGTAGACTAAATATTCATTTGCAACAATTCGACCATCAATTAATGCTCTCGCTATATTAAAATAAAATTCAATATAGCCTTGCTGGATTTCTTTTAATCTTCTGGTCAGTACAAGTCTGGAATCAAGAAATACTCCTGGTTTCTTTTTATCTTCGACAATCTGAATCCATTTCTTTTCTTGTAAATTAAGTAAAAGAGGCTTTAACGTTTTGTCTCCAATACATCTTCTCTTAGCATATTTTGATTTCAACTTGTCAACTAAATCTCTTACTCTAAACCCTTTTCTTCCGTATAATACTTCATAAACATCAATAAGAGTTATAACCAGATAAGAGTTATAACCAGATAATCGTTTCCAGTCATTTTTCTAAGAGTACTATTCTTCAAAATCTTCTTATTTATTTTTGCCCCCAGCAGCTCTTTGTGGATTGTGTTTTTCATCGGTATCCATTTCCGTTATACAAAGTCCGCAATTAAAAGTCTTACATTTAGCTTCATCGCATTGCATAGCAACCCACCAATGTCTTTCATCATCTTCTGGAAATGCACCATAACATCCAGTTAGGTTATATTTCTTTTTCAAAAATCTTGCCGTGTCATCCAGAATTACACTATCAGATTTTGGTGGAATACAGGCTGCATTATATTCTTTACATGCCGCAAAAATTTCTTGCTCACTATAACCCTGCTTCTGCATACTTTTAACAATTCGACCATGCCAAAAGTTACGCTGTCCCTTAACCGCTCCTTCATGTTTAACACGCTCAATACAGAAATAATTAAATTCTTTTCCGTTTTTCGCTTCTTTCCATTCTTTCAGGGCAAAAATATTTACCTCTTTATCCAGATTTTTGTAATAATCTGATATATAACTTTTAATTTCAGATAATGGATATGCTCTATACTGTGGTCCATTCTTATATGCATTATTGACAACTCTCACATATTCCCACTTACCTGGATCTTGATAGTCATATTCTCCATCTTCTGTTTTGTGATTAAAAGAGCATGGAATTCGCGCGATTTGCGTTGATAATGTTGCCTTAAGATCTGCTTTAAAGATATCTGCAAGTGTTTTATTAAGCTCTACAACTTCTTTTGCATTATTAGCTTTTTCATCAATACATATATAATAGTGATACCCATGTCCTGAATTTATACATGCATGTAGAAACAATTTTTTTATTTTACTTTTTATGAAGCCTGTAAATGCTTTTGCCCCAGATAATCGTTCGTAATCTTTCTGATCAAAATCCAGGAACAAAACTCTTCTTGTTCTCTGTTGACTTTCTGTTCCTTTATCACGTCCAATATTTGTTGCAAGTTGATTATATAAATCAAAATTCCATTTATAAGTTTGAATATAATTGTAATATTCATCATAAGTTTTTATGTAATCGACAAAAGTTTCATTGCTTATTTTATTTATCCGTACCAGTCTTATCCATTCATCATCCTTTAGTTTATCCGGATATAACATCTCAAAATGCTTGCGCAGAATGGACTGTTGAGTATTTTTCTCTTCTGAGTCTATAATGATCATCTCCTTTTTTTATGCAGCTTTTAATTCTTGTTTCTTATTTTTTACTTCTAATTTCTTTTCTTCCTGATCCATATTTTCGGCTTCATATGTAAGTCTGTCGTACTCTCTCCAAACTAATCCACGTCTGGTACGAATAATTTTTACTCTATCTGATTTATTCTCTTTAAGCTTTTCATATTCTTTTTGCGTAAGCGTTATAGATGGTCCATCTGCATCAGATTCTTTATATGTAAATCTAATTTGATATTTTGCAAAACGTTTTTGATAATCAGTCATATTAGAAGTTGTTTTTCTTTTTTTCAACTCTCTGTTGAAATCAATTTTTTTATTATTTATCTCATTAATATCAATTATCGGATTAGGAATTTTTTCGCCTACAATCTGTATTGTAGAAACTTCTGCAATTTTCCCTTTATGTTTACCTTCTTTTATGTATATTAAATCTCCTGGTTTTACGCAATATGAATGACACTCAAATTGTATTTTACCCTTAGATACTTTCTCTTTTCTAAAGATTCTTTCATTATCAATATGTTCTTTATTTGTAGAGCGTTTTGATTTAGTACTATGCCTAATTACTTTTAGATCATTTCCTTTTTTCTTTTTACCATCTCTTGAATCTATATATTTTGCATCTGCAAAACTTTCCATTTTTCTATCATTACAACGTTTTTGTTCGACAATAAATACTTTTTTAGATAAAGTTATATTCTTAAATTCTTTTATACAAACTGCATCATTATAATGGAATTTTCTCAAACCTGCTTCTTTTCTATTAATTTTTGTGTTATAACCATATTCAGCTTCAATATCAAGCTCTGGATATTTTTCAGTAAGTCTGTTTAATAATTCCCATCTAACAATATTCATATATGTAGAATCTTTAAATGTATTTTCTTGTAAAGCTTGTTCTAATAATTCTTTAAAATATTTGTTGTTATTATTATTCGAATGTATTTTCTGATGACATCCTTGACATACGCAAATCAAATTTCCTGGATTATTAGTACCACCCCAGGATCTTGGTATTTTATGGTGCACTTCTATTCTTTTTGGTTTCTCTTTTAGTGTACCATCTTTTTTCTTTTTCTTATTGCAAAAGTAACAAGAATAATTATCTCTGGCTCTTACATAAGATACAACATTCTCATATCCTTTCATTTCACCATTTTGATAATCTTTTCCATTTAAAATAGTTCCGTCCTTTAAATATGCATCCATTGCAGCAATGTCAAAATTTGCCACCTCTACAATAACTTTATCGATTGGAACCCATTGTTTTAATTGCTCAATGATTCTGATATGCGTTTCCATTTTATGTACAATAGACGGTGCAAACCATCCATCTTCATTTCCATTTTTATAAGTAGGATTATGTACTGTTTTATAATCAATGTTCTTATTTTTTCTATAACGTAAACGATTTCTTCTGAAACTACGCATAGATTTTCTTTCTAACAATCTATTACTCATTCCGTTTAGCATTTCAACTTGACCTGCAATATATTCGTGCTCATTATCGCTTACGGAAAATCCGATATTTAAATATCCACTATCTACTTTTAATTCAAATATATCTCTATTTTCTAAATCCGAATTATAATCATCAGTTCTTTTGATAACTAATGGCTCGTGATTTATAATTTCTGCTTTATGTTCTCTTAATAAATAACCTGCTTTACCATTTTTTATTGGTATGCATGGTTTATTATTTTTATCCACAATTAATACAAAATCCATATAATTCATATTTTTATTTCCTTTATAATATAATCTCAATTTAAAATTGGTCATGCTCTTCGACAATGTTATAAAAAGTTACATGTTTGTATCACTTACACCAATCATGTTCGGCACAGTGTATGTTTAGGTACAAACGATATAATTACAGCTAGAGCGACACCATAACATATTATCTTTTTATAACGTAGATTTCTCTTAGTCTATTTCATAGAAGTGCCTTAAAATAAGAGGTATAAAACTATACATTGAGGTTTTGTATACCTCTTAATTTACATGGTTACAAAACAAAGATTGTAACGCTGAATGACTTACATGTGTTTTGTATACCTCTTAATTTACATGGTTACAAAACATGCTCTCTCCTTTCTCCGGTTGACCTCCAGTTTTGTATGCCTCTTAATTTACATGGTTACAAAACAGTAGGTATTTATGATAATCTGGTAATTTGTTTTGTATACCTATTAATTTACATTTTGTAATAAACAACATTTTTATTTAAATCTCAATCAATCATATCTATCATCACCTCACAATCATTACTTCCATTTTTCATTATCATTTATTCCAGAAATTCAACTTATACTTCCTTGTAGAATGGGCAACTTATTTTAAATATTATTGTCTTTCCATATTCATGCCCTTCTACATTACTTTTGAATTTATCATGACGTTTCTTATAATCACATCAGTTATCTTTTGTACATTTTTTGCAATCATATTTTTTAACAACCAAATTACTCATTTTTTATTCTCCTTTTATAAAGTTAATTTTCCAATAAAACTCCAATTTTAAATTGTTACCTTTTCAAAAAGTTCTTCACAGAATTTAATTTCTTCAGCATCATCGACAGATACAATTAATCCGTAATTAGATTTGATAATATATAAAATTGCATCACAGACTTCTGCTCTATTTCCAATAACAACTTTTACATTTTGTTTTCGCTTATCAGATATATTGTCAATTATCTTTTTTGCATCTTTTGTAGTCACTCCACAATAATCTGTTCTCGCTTTCTTTTTTAATATTCCAGTTAGTTTTATTCCAGGAGTATAAATGACACCCTCTGGCCATTGGTCGTATTTATTTCCATCAAGATCTTCGAAATCAAGTGGCGAACAAAACATCATTTCGTCCCATATCTTTTTTTCATTTCCTGTATCATTTACACCAAGAAATTCTTTAAATAATCTAAGCATTTCTTTTTCTTCCGGAAAGAACATATCAATTTCCTTTCCTTTGAGCCAATATTCAAAATTACTTATCAGCTGTCCAAATCTCCAATCAGGAACATTGTCTTTCCATATACTTCCAAATTCATCACAAAATTTATCAATTCTCTTTGGATCTCTCAATCGTTACCAAACTCCTCTCTTATAAATGTTCTTAATGCTTCTCTTGATACATAAGCTATATGTGGTTTATCAATTCTCTTTTTACAATCTTCTAGTGTATTAAAATAATATGCGCAACTTAAATATGGAACATACTTACCATCAATACAGTAAATTTTATTTCCTTTATATTTTTCTACGAAATATTGAGCTTCCCATTTTTCTTTACACTCATTACTACAAACATAAATATTTTTATGGAACTTCGGATCATAAGTCTTCGAGCAACCTTTGTAAAATACTGGCATCTCTTTTCCACACGCTATACATATTCCTACTGAATTAATCATCCCATCTACCTCCCTGACATCATTAAGATAATTGCAGCAATTAAAAATATATGAGATGTAATTAAATAAATCGCCCTAAGTTTTATTTCTGTACTTTTTACATTATTTTCCATATAAAAAATAACAAAACTAATAATCGCACATGCTATAGATCTCATCTTCTACCTCCAAAAAACATTTCGTCCATCAGCATAAATGCCAACGGTACCACCATCGTAGTTAAACAATAATATTGCTTTGTGGCTGCTACAGATATTGCGGTAACAATACTGCAACAGATCCACATCATTATGTATACAATTGCTCTATTCTTCCTCATATCAAACCTTCTTTAAATATTTTAGAAAAATAACCATATATCTTTTTATCAAATTCTCTTGCTTCTAATAATGTTTTCAGTTGATCATCGGATAACTTTGCATACATTTTTAGTTCATCAATCATCTTCTGCATATTTTTTATCTCATTATTTTTAGAATCAAGTTCTTTTTGCATACTATGTAATTTATCGTATAATTCAAATTTTACTAAATTCAGTTCACGATTTAATTCTCTGATTTGTTTTCTAAACTCAGCTCTTTCTTTTTCAAACGCTTTATCTTTTGCAGATAATTGTTTCTTCATACTAAATCATCCTCATTTGGGATCTGGAACACCTGGTCCTGATAATAGATAATCTTTGGTGGTTCGCCATCAATAATTTCCATCCTCTGTTTCGCTTGAACTTTGCTTTCTAACATTGTAAGAACCTTATCGATACTTTCCTGTTTGCTAAAACT